>DAITND010000028.1:0-20521 GCA_036834825.1 Dermatophilaceae bacterium | reverse complement strand
GGCCAGCGCGCCGATATTGCGCGCGGAGGTGAGTGCGAGGAGGTGCGGATCCACTGTCATTGCGCGCTCCTTTCCGCTCGTGCGTGCGGAGAGTCTGCGAGACTTGGATCAAACTTGATAAACTTCTCAACACACTACTTTATGATTCCTTAATCCAAATCAACATACCATCGATGGCGTGCCGGGGACTGATCCGCCAGGAGGCGCACGAGGTAATGCCCCAGAAACAGCCGCCCGGTCATCGACCGGCTGGCGACCGCCCTCTGGCGGCCGTCCAGCAGCCCAACCCCGCTGCGAGCGCCCGACGAGCGACGCGTTCGCCTATCGATTGGGAGTCGTCGGCTCGACCTTCTGGTCTATCGGCCCGCCGTACCAGTGCTCAATCATGCGTCGAGCGATCGATACGGTGGGCGAGATGCCGAAGCTCCCGGCCAGCACCATCTCGCGCAGGTCCTCACGACTGACCCACACCGCCTCGACGATCTCCTGGTGATCCAGGTGAAGGGTGGGATCGACCGTGCGCGCGGTAAAGCCCACCATCAGCGAGGACGGAAACGGCCACGGCTGGTTGCCCAGGTAACCCACCTGCTCCACGACCAACCCGACCTCTTCGAACACCTCACGCGCTACGGCCGCTTCGAGCGACTCCCCCGGCTCGACAAAGCCGGCCAGCACCGAGAGCCGCCCCTCAGGCCAGTGCGGGTTGCGCGCCAGCAACAACCGGTCGGCAGTGTCGGTCACCGCCATGATCACCGCCGGGTCGGTACGCGGGTAGTGCTCAGTGCCGTCTTGCGTGCAGCGGCGGATCCAGCCGGCCTGATCGGGCTCTGTCGTCGCGCCACACACCGGGCAGTAGGTGTGCGCGGCGTGCCAGTTGGCCAGTCCCTGCATCGTGGCGAACAGACCTGCGTCCCTGTCCGAGAGCAGGGCGCCCACCTCGCGCAGAGTCCGCCACACCGTCGTCCCATCCGGATCCGGAGCCCCACCAACCACCCCCAGGTATGACGTGCCTTGGCTGTCCTGCCCCAAGAACACCGCCAGCCGGAACG
The DNA here is from genome assembly GCA_036834825.1 of Dermatophilaceae bacterium. GTDB lineage: Bacteria > Actinomycetota > Actinomycetes > Actinomycetales > Dermatophilaceae > UBA4719. The sequence continues at coordinate 19,472 of DAITND010000028.1, read as the reverse complement.
CATCCTGCTCTTCGGGTGCCCGCAGGCGCAGGGCGCAATCGCGCTCGGACTCGATGACCTGTGCCCGGCCCTCAACCAGCTCCAAGATCCGGGTCAAAGGGTCCTTGAGCAGCAAGGGCACCAGGTCGGGGTCCCTGCGCCGCAGGCCGGCGCGGTCCAGGGTGCCGCGCGCCAGGGAGAGATCATGCAAAGTTTCAAAAGAACCGCTCACGCCTTCCAGCCTATGGGTCGCACTCGACATACGGTGTCAGAGTGACTCGAACTCCCCTTGCCCTCGCCGCCCTCGCCAGCGCCGCAGTGCCAGGACTCGATCCCGCGACGGTCGAGGGCGTCGTGCAACGCCCCGGACATCAGTTCGAGGTCGCTTTCATCCACGACACGCAGCATCGGCGTTGGGTCGTGCGTGCGCCGACGTCGGCCGCCGCCGGTGCCCAGATGGACGTCTCGGTGTCTCTGCTCGGGCTGTTGGCTCGCCGGCTGCCATTCTCCGTGCCGACGCCCAAGGGCTTCGTTGCGCTCAGCGAAGGCAGCCGGGCAGTGGTCTACCCCTACATCGCAGGGCGCCCCCTCGATTTCGCGCATCTGCCGGGCGGACCGGGGATCGCCGCCGAGCTGGGTCGGGCACTGGCTGCCCTCCACAACCTCGACCTGGCGCTGTGTGACGAGGCCGGACTCACGTCCTACGACCCCGATACCTATCGCACGCGCCGACTTGCAGACCTCGACCGGGCGGCGGCGACGGGGCACGTGCCCACCGGGCTTCTCTCCCGATGGGAACGCGCGCTCGAGGACGTCTCACTGTGGCGTTTCGCGCCGACTCCAACCCACGGCGACCTGACCGGCGATGAGGTTCTCGCGGTCTTCAACGACGACGGCGATGCCATGACCGGCCGCATCCGCGGTCTGACCGGCTGGGAGAACGCCAAGGTGGCGGACCCCGCAGACGACTTCGCAACGCTGGTCACCCAGGCGTCTGCCTCGGCTTTCGACTCCGTGCTCGAGGCCTACGCGCATGCCCGGGTGGACCGGCCTGACAAGTATCTGGAACGCCGGGCCAGGCTGGCAGGTGAGCTCAAGCTGATATCCGAGCTGCTAACCACAGTCGGGTCCAGGGACCAGAGTGGCATCGAGGCGTGCGCGAAGAGGCTGCGGCAGCTGGATGCCAAGACCTTCGATCACAGCGACGAGCCGATTGTGCCGACCACCCCGGCCGCGCACGCTGTTCGGGTCGACCCCGCAGTCCCTGAGCACCCCAGCGCCACCGCGCACCCCAACGCCACCGAGCACCCTGACGACGGGCACCCCGACGACGGGCACCCCGACGACGGGCACCCCGACAGCGGGCACCCCGACGACGAAGTGCTCTTTGAGGAAGCTGATCTTGACGGCCGTGTGCCGGCCGTGGACGACCCAACGATCAGACCCAAGAGCTAGACCCGTGCTAGGTCGGAATCGACCCCAATAGTGTGGAGAGCCGTTCATCCTCGGCCAGATCCGGAAACACCGTCTCACCGGTGCCCGCGTAGTAGAACGCCGCATCGACCTGGTCCAGAGCCAGTCCCCGGAGTCGCGCGAAGGCCAGGCGATACGCCTCCAGCTGCAAGGCACGAATCCTGGCCTTCTCACCTGACGGCTTGGCACCGGTCTTCCAGTCCACGACGGTGAACCCACCCCCCGGGCGGGGGAACACGGCATCGATGCGGCCCCGTATCGCCATCTGCGCCACGGTGGTCTCGATCGCGATCTCGATCGCCTCCGGTCTTCGATGGGCCCATTGGCTGGCCAAGAACCGTTCCTTCATCAGCGGCAGCTCCTGCTCGCCTGCCGGGTCGTCGTCGGCGTTGCCCGGCAGGTCCAGGAGGTCGACGAAGACCGCCCGCGCGAAGTGCTGCTCGACCCAGGCGTGAAAGGCGGTACCCCGACGTGCCGCGAGCGCCGGAGCAGCGGGCATCGGACGGCGAAGATCACGAGCGAATGCCTGTGGATCACCAGCAAGTGAGACAACCGCGGACGCCGACAGGTGCCGTGGGACCCTGACCTCGAGGTCACCGGGACGAGCCGAAGAGTCGCGTTCGGCCAGCAGGATCGCGAGCTCGCGTTCTCGACCCACAGCCAAAGACATGTCGAGCGAGCCCTCTGGGTCAAGGTGCGCCATGGCGCCCAGCACCTCCTGCACGGCGTCGCCAAGCTGTGAGCGCCGGGCGGCCATCGGATCCGCCGGCCAGATCGCGCTCACCGGCTCGCTCTGGCGCGGGTTTGCGGATTTGGTGTCACCATCCGGCTCGGGCAACGGCTCCCACACCAGGGGTCTCAGACCAAGGGCGGGGTGATCAACCAGCTCGGTCAGGAACCGGGAGGTGATCCGCGGGGTCGTGGGGTCGGCCCACACCGGCGCAGTCAACAGCAGCTCACGGCGAGCACGGGTGAATGCCACATAGGCCAGCCGGCGCTCCTCGTCGATGCCGTGCTCCCCCCCGCCGCTGAGGAAGTCGCTGACCTCGTTCTCCAGGGCCAGGAGGTCGGGAGCCGACTTCCAGCGCAGCACCGGCAGACCGTCACAGTCCCCTCGCAGGTCGTACGGGACGCCGGACAGACCCCCGAGCCAGCCCTTGTCAGTGGGCGGACTCATCCTCCACCGACCGTCCCTGAACGAGGTGGTCGAGCTCGCGCGTGCCGGGAACGAGCCCTCGACCAGTCCGGGGACAGCCACGACGTCCCACTCCAGTCCCTTGGCGGCATGCACGGTGAGTACCTGGACGGCGTCGGTGGACACCTCGGCGTACCCCTTGTCCAGCCCACGCTCCTGAGCCTGGGCGGCTTCGAGCCAGGACAGGAAACCACCCAGCGTGGGCCGGTCTGCGGACCCGGAGAAGCTGGCCGCCACGTCAGCAAACGCGTCGAGATGGGCACGGGCCGTCGTCGGCGTGTGTTCTGGGCGCGACAGCACCTCGATGTCCAGACCGAGGGCACGCTCCGCTTCGCCGGCAAGGTCGGCCAGAGGCATGCCGCTCATCGAGCGCAGAGCCCGGATCGCCTCACGCAGTCCGTGCAGGCGCTTCAGTGCCACCGCAGAGATGCGTGAGCCGCCAGTGCCGGACCAGCCCGCGGACGGCAGGTCGTCGAGCGCCTCAACGATGCTGAGGCGGTCGGCGCTGTCAGGAGCCTGGTCGCTGACCTGGGGCCGAGCCTCGTCTGAACGAGCCGCCCGGGCACGAGCCACCTGACGGCGTTGCAGGACCCGGGACCACCCCGCCAGCCCTTGCAGGTCCGCGGCGCCCAGACGACACCACGGCCCGGTCAGCAACCGCATCAGCTGGTCACCGCGAGTGGGATCCTGAACAACCCAGAGCAGGGCCACGATGTCCGACACCTCCGGCGTACTGAGCAGCCCGCCAAGCCCCACCACGTCCACGGGAAGGCCCTCCCGCTCGAGGGCTTCGATCACGGCGTCGAACTGAGAACGCTTGCGACACAAGACCGCCGCCGAGACCCCGGTGGGGCGCGCCTGCCCATCAAGCCAGTGGTGCGCGATCCAGCCGGCCAGGTGGGCGGCCTCAGCCTCGATGGTCAGCAACCGGGCCGCGAGCAACGCCCCGGTGCCGGCACCGGGGCGGGGACGGAGCACCTCCACGTCAACCCTCGACTTGGACCGCAGCGGACCCGAGGTGATGTTGGCCGCCACCAGGATGGCGTTGTCGTTGCGCCAGCTCGTGGACAGAGGCAGAACCTGCGCATCGCCGGAACCGTCTGCAAACTCACGGGGGAAGCGGGTCAACGTCGTGGCACTCGCCCCGCGCCAACCGTAGATTGACTGGTTCGGGTCCCCCACCGCGGTGACCGGCACGAGCTGCCCGTCGGCGACGAACAGGTGTCGCAAGAGCACCAGCTGCGCCTCACTGGTGTCCTGGAACTCGTCGAGCAGAACCGCCCGAAACCGTTGACGTTCCATCGAGCCGATGTCGGGGAACCGCTGCGACAAAGTGGCCGCAAGGGCCATCTGATCCGCGAAGTCGAGCGCATCCCGGCTGCGCTTGAGGGTGATGTATGCCTCGACGAGCGGCAGCACGTGACGACGAGCCTTCAACACAGTCATCGCATCTGCCACCACCTTGGGCAGTCCCCGCGCGCGGCTGCCACCCTTGGGCAGCCCCAGGACCGTGGCCTCGAACCGGTCGATCAGCGTGTGCAGGTCTGCCGGTACCAGGAGGTGCTCGGCCATCTCACCGGCCAGGTCGACAACGGCATGGATGATCGTTGAGGCCGCAAACGGAACATCATCCATCGGTCCGTCATAACCCTCGACCACCTCGGCCGCGAACTGCCAGGCGGCAGCCTCGGACAGCAGACGCGACTCGGGCTCGACCCCCAGACGCAACGCATGCTCGCGAACCAACCGACCCGCATACGCGTGGTAGGTCGAGACCGTCGGTGTGCCACCCAGCACCTCTGCGCCGTCCGGCTCCTGAGCAGGGGTCCACATGCCCACGTGACGCAGCCGACGCAGGCGCCGCCCGATGCGCTCGGCAAGCTCGGTGGAGGCCTTGCGGGTGAAGGTCAGCCCCAGGACCTGATCGGGCTCGACGTACCCGTTGGCGACCAGCCAGACGACCCGCGAGGCCATGGTCTCGGTCTTGCCCGAGCCGGCGCCGGCGACCACCAGCAGCGGACGCATCGGCGCCTGGATGACGGCGCGCTGTTCAGCGGTCGGCACCGGGTTGCCCAGTGCCTGCGCGATCGCCTGCGCGGAGTGCCGCATCGGATGACCCTGCACTCAGATCACCCGTCCCTCGGGCTGCACCGGACAGCTGGACCTGACCGAGCAGAAGGTGCACACCGGGCCGATGGTTGCCGTGAAGACGCTGCCCGCCATCCCCTCGGCTGTCTGGGTCACCAAGGCGCGGGCCCACCCCGGATCGTCATCGGCGGACAACGGCCCTTGCTGCTGCAGCGTGGTCCGGATGCCGGCAGCTTTGCCGACCTGCAGCAGAGCAGCCCCAGCCGAGACGGTGCCGTGGTCGGCGAACGCCCCATGCTCGACCGCGGTCTGGTAGGCGCCGAGCTGGGCATTGCGGAGCAGATCGCCTCGGGTGGGTTTGCCGGAGCCAGTCTTGAGGTCGACCACTCGCAGACCACTGCTGCCATGGCGCTCAAGGCGGTCGACCCGGCCCCTCAAGATGGCGCGCCCGAGCTCGACCTGCAGGTCGAGCTCGGCGCCGATCCGCTCCCAGCCGCCGGCTGCGGACTCCTCGAAGTAACGGGCCAGCCGGGCCACCATGGTTTGAGCCTCAGACCGCGCCCGGCGCGACAACCAGCCAGCGGGCAGCCCCAACCGGCCCCATCGAAGGTCAACCTCCGCCCTCATGGTGGCCTCGTCGGCGTCACCGAGATCGGCGGCGATGTCGTGGATCAGGGTGCCGATGTTGGCCGCACCGACACCGGGGCCATCCCCGCCGCAAGTGGACAACAGCCATCGCAGGCCGCAGTCACCGTAGCTCTCGATGCGAGATGGCGACACCGGGACGCTCTCGCCCTCGCCGCGCAAAGGCCGGTCGTCACTCAGGGGTGTCAGTGCCCACCACGTGGACGGGTCGGCGCCAGCGACCCGTGCGCGCGCCAGTCGGGCCAGCTGCCCCGCGGCGGTATGCCGCTCGCTCACCGTCGCGCCGACAACCACCTCGCGGCGCAGCTCGGCCACCAACCCCGTCAGCGTCATCGGCCGTGGTACCTCGCTGAAGGGCCTCAGCTCGTCCCCGTCATCGGACTCCTCCGGCGGGTCGACGATGTCCAGATAGACCGAAGGCTGCTCGTCCTCGCTGCGCACGGCTGTGACCAGGAGCCGCTCGGACGCGCGACTGACGGCGACCAGGAAGAGCCGGGTCTCGTCATACCGGACTGCAGCCTGGGCCGCACGCAACGACTGTCCACGGCCGCTGATGACATCGACCAGCCGTTCTGAACCCAGCAGGGAACCGCGAAGGCGTAGGTCGGGCCAGACGCCCTCCTGCACACCCGCGATCACGACAAAGCGCCACTGACGGCCCGCCGCGCCCGCAGGGGTGAGCAGGGAGACCGCGTCATGACTGGGGGCCCGGGCCACGAGGGTGTCGCCGGCCACGTCCTGCCCACGAATGTGCTCGAGGAAGCCCCGCGGCCCCATCTGGGGCAGCCGGTCGACGTACTTTGCCACGGCGTCGAACAGGGCGACAACAGCATCGAGGTGACGATCAGCGCGGGCACCCGAAAGGCCACCACCGAGCGCCACCCGGCGCCAACTCTCGGCCAGCCCAGTCGCGTCCCACACAGCCCACAGCACGCTCTCGGCGCTCACTCCCGGCGCAAAACGCGCGCGGTCGACGCCATCGCAGCCATCGACCCCACGTGCCGCCTTCACCCCTGCGGCGACCGCCCTGGCAACACGGCGAGCCGGCGCACCCTCAGGACCCAGCATCCCCAACGTATTTGGCGCCACGAGACCCTCAACGAGCAGCTCGTCGCTGGTGCGCCCCCCGCCGCTTTCGAGCTCGTCGCGGCGCAGCGCTCTGCGCAGTCGCCGAAGTCCTACTGCGTCGGCGCCCCCGATCGGCGAGAGCACCGCATCAACCGCGGTCTGGGCGTCGATCGGGTCCGGTCGCCGCGCCGCCACGTTGAGGGCCACCTCCAGCAGTGCGAGAAGGGGACGCACGGCCACCTCATCCCGGACCGGGACCTCGGCGGACGGCACGGCCACGGGCACACCGGCAGCCATGAGAACCCGGCGCAGCGTGCCGGTGCGTCCCTGCCCCCGAACGATCACGGCCATCTCGGACCACGCCATGTCGCCCAGAAGGTGCGCGGCCCGCAGCTCGGCCGCGATCAGCGCAGCCTCCTGCGCCGTCCCACGCAGCAGACGCACATCAGCGCGGCCACCCTCAGGGACGTGGTCGAGCCCCCGGTGGGCTCCTGCTGCGAGTGCGCCAATGCGCCGGGTCACCCGAAGACTCACCTCACGCAGTACCTGGGGTTGCCGGTATGACGTGGCGAGGGTAATCGTGGGACCGTCGCCAAATCGGCAGTGGTCAGCACCCAGGATGGCCGGGTCGGCGCCGCGGAAGGTCTGGACCGCAACGTCCGGGTCACCGATGAGAACCAGGTCGATGTGTGGATGTCGGACGACCCGCAGGAGCCGGGCCGCGGCGGGGGTGAGCTCCTGGGCATCGTCGACGACGATCAGGGCCAGGCGCGAGGCCAGGCGCTCAACCGCCTCGGGGTCCGACTCGAGCAGATCGGCAGCCGCGCCCAGGATGGACGCCGGGTCGTAGGAACCCGGCCGCGACAGTGCCGTGACCTCGTCGTACTCGGCCAGAACCTGTGCAGCGGCAACCCATTCGGGTCGATCGTGAGTAGCTCCCAGTGCCGCGAGACCACCAGCGTCAAGGCCGCGCTCGACCGCTCGCATGAGAAGATCCCGCAGCTCGGTGCGGAACCCTCTGGTGGCCAGTGCGTCCTGCATGTGCGCGGGCCAGTCCGGAGCCTTGCCCTCGCGGCAGGCGTGACCGGCCAGGAGCTCGCGCAGGATGACATCCTGCTCCGGTCCGCTCAGAAGCCGGGGGTTGGAGTCCCCGCGCAGAGCAGCGGCCTGGCGCAGGATGCCGAAACCAAGCGCCTGGTGAGTCCGGGCCAGTGGTTCGGTGGTGGTGCCACCGATCCGGGAAGTGATGCGTTCGCGCAGATCAGCGGCCGCGGTCCTGGAAGCTGTCAGGACCAGGCACTGATCAGGCGCGATCCCGTCGCGGCGGACCCTGTCGACCACGACCTCGATGGCGGTTGACGTCTTGCCCGTGCCCGGTGCGCCCAGCACGCGCAACACCGATCCAGCCTTTGAGTCTCGACTCCTGGCGTGGTGGGCCACGACGGCAGCCTGTGCCTGGTCCAGCACCGGGGCCCTGATGACCAGACCGGGGGCCCTTCGCAACGTCAGCACCGGCAGATTCCATCACGGCGGACCGACACTGCCACGAGGCGGTTGGGCGACGTGCTCCGGACGCACGAATGCCCCGGCGGTAAAGCCGGGGCATTCGTCATGCAGAAGATGGTTCTGCGAACTCAGATCAACCGAGTTCAGTTCAACTCAGAGCGGGCGGATGTTCTCCGCCTGCGGGCCCTTCGGACCCTGGGTGATGTCGAACTCAACCTTCTGGTTCTCATCGAGCGAGCGGTATCCGCTGCTGGCGATGGCCGAGTAGTGCGCGAACACGTCGGCGCTGCCGTCCTCGGGAGCAATGAAGCCGAAGCCCTTCTCAGCGTTGAACCACTTCACGGTGCCAGTTGCCATAACTAATTTCCTCCAAGAGCGCTTTGTCGATCCCGATTGCCGGGGCCGATCGTCGCGGTGTTCGTCGTCCGCTCCAGACTGGAACAAAGCGCACCCCCGGCACAAGGCCGCAAGCGTTCAAGACGTGCGATGCACAGCAACTACGGGATGGAGACTACCCCAAACGGCGGAAATACCTCGTGTTGTGAAGCACAATGTTTCACTGTCTGACTGTCGGCGCCTCGGTCCTTGCGCCCAAGGCGGCCTGACCGTCCCACCGGGCCTGTGTCATGTCCACCCGGCGTCCGCCGAGCGCACCCTGCACCAACGCGGTGCCCTCCGTGCGCCAGTGCGCAAGCACCTCGTCCTGCAGACCCTCGGGTGCCTCGCCGCTCTCGCGGATAACCCGCCACCAGGTCACCGATGAGCCGTACCGGGACATCACCGACCCGACCTGGCGGGGGCCGCCTTGCCCGAGCAGCTCGGCGACGTCCCCGTAGGCCAGAACCTTGCCGACGGGGATCTGGTCGACGATGTCGAGCACCGCCTCCGCGTACTCCGGGAGGCTGCCGGAGCCGGTGGTCATCCTTGGGCAGCCCGGCTCAGTACCTGGGCTGGGCGGGGTCGACGTCGCGAACCCACGCGAGCACTCCGCCCTGCAGGCTGCGAACGTCCGGGTGTCCGGCCTCGATCAGAGTCCGGGAGGCCTCCTCCGAGCGGACACCCGCCCTGCAGAAGATGACGACCGGCTGGTCGAACGGAATCTGCGAAATCGCTGCCCCCGAACGAAACTCGTCACTGTGGATCGCCCGCGCTCCCGGGATGGCGGCGATCGCCCGTTCCTCGCTCCCGCGCACATCGACCAACACGACACCGGGGAGGCCACCCTGGCCGGAAAGCAGATCAGCCAGCTCCAGAGCCGAGATCTGGGGCACTACAGCGGCCTCGACTCTGGCGAGCGAGCCACCCGACACTTCAGCGAGGGCAGGAGGCGTCACGGCGCAGAAGTCCTGGTAGTCGACCAGTTCGGTCACGGTCGGGCTCTCACCGCACACAGCGCAGCCAGGATTCTTGTGCACGGTCAGGACGTCCCAGCTCTGACGCAGGGCGTCGTGCACCATCAACCGACCAACCAGCGGATCCCCGATGCCGACGATCAGCTTCACGGCTTCGGCGGCCTGGGTGGATCCGATGGCCGCGCAGAGAACGCCGAGCACCCCGCCCTCGGCGCAGGATGGCACCAGACCAGGTGGTGGCGGCTCGGGGAACACGCAGCGGTAGCAGGGGCCATGGCGCGCCCACCAGATGCTGGCCTGACCGTCGAAACGGTAGATCGACCCCCAGACGTTCGGCTTACCCAGCAGGACGCAGGCGTCGTTGAGCAGATATCGGGTCGGGAAGTTGTCCGTCCCGTCCAGGACGAGGTCGTAGCCGGCGATGATCTCCAGGGCGTTGGCCGAGTCGATCCGGACGTCGTGCCGCACGACACGCACCGACGGGTTGACCGATGCCAGTCTCCGGGCGGCGGACTCGGACTTCAGCCGGCCGACGTCCGCGACTCCGTGGACGACCTGCCGCTGAAGGTTCGACAGCTCCACCACGTCGTCGTCAACCACGCCGATGGTTCCGACACCGGCCGCTGCGAGGTAGATCAGTGCCGGGGACCCCAGACCCCCAGCACCGACGACCAGCACCCGCGCGTTCTTGAGACGGCGCTGGCCCTGCATGCCCACCTCGGGGATGAGCACGTGCCGGGCGTAGCGCTCGATCTCCTGGGCGGACAGCGGCGCCGATGGCTCGACGAGGGGTGGAAAGGCCATGCGGGTGAGGTTACTCCCGCGTAAGATGCGTTTCGCCAGTCGTATGGCCGTCAGCCTGCCGCGTGGGCGCCACCCTTGTGGCGTCAAGGCGCAAAGAGATCGGTCACGTGAACCGGCCGAACCCTCGGTCAATCGCCCAAGGAAGGGGACGTCAACAGTGTCGATGCGCTCTGACACACGTAGCCGCGGCGTGCGGCTGCCTCGCTCTGCACGGCGGGCGCAGCTGCTCGAGGCCGCGCAGGAGGTATTCGTCGAGTCCGGCTACCATGCCGCAGTCATGGACGACATCGCCGATCGCGCGGGGGTCTCCAAGCCCGTGCTCTACCAGCACTTCCCGGGCAAGCTCGATCTCTACCTGGCACTGTTCGACCAGCACTCCGGTGAGCTCCTGGATCTGATCAGGACAGCCCTGGCGTCCACCACGGAGAACAAACAGCGCGTCGCCGCCACCATTGGTGCCTACTTCGAGTTCGTGGGTCGTGACGGAGCACCGTTCCGCCTGGTCTTCGAGTCCGACCTGACCAACGAGGCTGCCGTCCGCGAACGCGTCGACAAGATGTCGCAGGACTCCGCCGAGGCCATCGCCGAGGTCATCAAAGAAGACACCGACCTACCCGACGCCGAGGCGCACCTTCTTGGCATGGCACTGTCCGGGATGGCCCAGATCTGCGCGCGATTCTGGCTGTCGCAGGGTTCGTCGATTCCCCGCGACGAAGCCGCCCGACTGGTGGCGACGTTGTCCTGGCGTGGGTTGGGTGGCTTCCCCAAGATCGAGCGGGAAGGATCTGGCTCCGACGCAGGTTAGCCTTCCACGAGGGTCGGCCTTCAACACTGGTTAGCCTTCAACGCCGTACGAACATCAAAATCTGAGGAAAGGCTTTCCCGTGGAGGTCAAGATCGGCGTGCAAAACGTCGCGCGCGAGATCGTGGTGGAGTCCGAGCAGTCCCCTGAGGAGATCGAGGCCCTGGTGACCACGGCGTTGACCACAGGCGGGCTGCTCAACCTGGTCGACGACTCGGGCCGTCGCGTGATCGTCCCGGTGGCCACGATCGGCTACGTCGACCTCGGAGCAGCCAAGAAGGGCTCCGTGGGATTCGGCACCATCTGAACAGGGGCCAGGGCCAGGGAGTGCGGCGCGCGGGTCCACACGTCACGCTGAGGGACGTCAGGCGCTCAGACCGAGTTGGCCCATCCGCCGAATGTGTTCGTCGGTGAGCCTGGAGAACATCCGCCCCATCTCTGCGAGGTCAGCACCGGGGCGGTTGATCCCGCCCACCAGCAGGCTGGCCAGGGCATCGCGCTCGACGGCTACGCGCTGCGACTGGGACAGCGCCTCACCGACCAGGCGCCGAGCCCACAGGGCAAGACGTCCAGCAATTCTCGGGTCGGCTTCGATGGCCTCGCGGACCGCTTTGACCGCGAACTCTGCCTGCCCAACGTCCTGCAGCACCGACCGAACCAGAGTCTGGGTCCAGGGGTCCACGTACGCCGAGATCTCGCGGTAGAAGTCCGTCGCGATGCCATCGCCCACGTAGGCCTTCACCAGACCCTCGAGCCAGCCGGATGGCCGGGTGCGGTCATGGAACCCGTCGATCGGCGCGATGAATGGCTCCATCGCCACATCGGGGTCGGCGCCCATTTCAGTGAGCCTGCTGGTCAACGCCTGGTAGTGATGGAACTCGGCCACAGCCACCTGTGCCAGAGCAGCTTTCGCCGGTTGGTTCGGAGCCATCTCGGCATCGGCAGCCAGCCGCGAGAAGGCCGTCAGCTCACCGTAGGCAAGTGCTCCCAGGAGGTCGACGACCGCAGCTCGATAGGTGGGGTCATCTGCAAACGGATCGCCCGGCGCAGGGGTGCTCTCGACCGGGGCAGTCTCGCCCTCGGGCCCATCGGCGAGGGATTCCTGCTGCTCTTGATCGTCCATGAACGCAAACAGTAGTGCTCACCGCTAGAATGGGACCTGACATCGGTGCCCGGTCGGCACAAATCAGCAGCCACTGAGACTGTGCTGCGCCCACGAAGAACTCCGATCGGCCCGCTTTGCAGCGTGGCCTGCAACCTGCCGAAATCCTCGGACATGCGTGCGGCCCTCGCCCGATCGAGAGAATACCTATGACCACCGAAGAAGCCACGCCAGCCCCTGAGGCTGCCGAGACCCCTGTCGTTCCTGCAGTCCCCGAACCCACGTTTGCCGACTTCGACGTCCACCCTGACATTGTCGCCTCACTGGCTGAGGCCGGCATCATCCACCCGTTCCCGATCCAGGCGATGACGTTGGCGGTCGCCCTCGGCGGCCACGACATCATCGGCCAGGCCAAGACCGGCACCGGCAAGACCCTGGGATTCGGCATCCCGATGATCCAGCGGGTGATCAGCCCCAGCGACGAGGCGTTTGCGACGCTGAAGACTGCCGGCAAGCCGCAGGCCCTGGCGGTCGCACCAACGCGCGAGCTCGCCGTCCAGGTCTCCAGCGACCTCGAGCACGCAGGCAAGGCTCGCGGCGTCCGGGTCCTGACCATCTACGGCGGCCGCGCCTTCGAGCCGCAGATCCAGGCGCTCCAGCGCGGTGTCGAGATTGTGGTCGGCACGCCGGGCAGGCTCATCGACCTCGCCAAGCAGGGCTACCTCGACCTCTCCCACGTCAAGAGCGTCGTACTCGACGAGGCTGACGAGATGCTCGACCTCGGCTTCCTTCCGGACATCGAGAAGCTTCTCGCGATGACCCCGGCCAGCCGCCAGACGATGCTCTTCTCTGCCACGATGCCGGGCGCCATCGTCGCACTGGCCCGTCGCTACATGACCCAGCCCACACATATCCGGGCCATGGGCGGGGAGCAGGACGGTCACACCGTGAAGGCGGTGGAGCAGTTCGTCTACCGTGCGCACGCCATGGACAAGGTCGAGATGCTGGCCCGCATGCTGCAGGCCAAGGATCGTGGTCTGACTCTCATCTTCAGCCGGACCAAGCGCACCGCCGCGAAGGTCGCCGACGATCTTACCGAGCGTGGCTTCGCCGCCGCGGCCATCCATGGGGACCTCGGCCAGGGGGCTCGTGAGCAGGCCATGCGTGCATTCCGAAACGGCAAGGTCGACGTGCTGGTCGCCACCGACGTGGCGGCCCGCGGTATCGACGTCGACAACGTCACGCACGTCATCAACTACCAGTGCCCCGAGGACGACAAGACCTACCTGCACCGCATCGGCCGCACCGCACGTGCGGGCAACACCGGTGTTGCGGTCACATTCGTCGACTGGGACGACCTGCACCGCTGGACCATGATCAACAAGGCCCTCGACCTCGGCATCCCCGAGGCGGCAGAGACCTACTCCTCCTCTGAGCACTTCTACAAGGAGATGAACATCCCCGCGAGCGCGACCGGCCGGCTGCCCAAGTCCAGCCGGACCCGCGAGGGCCTGGCCGCCGAGAAGGTCGAGGACCTCGGGGAGACCGGCAAGAGCCACAGGGGTGGTGGACCATCGGAGCGTGCTCGTTCCTCCGCCGGTCACGGCGGCGGCGGCCACTCCGGTGGACCTTCCAGCCTCGGCAAGGGCTCAGGCAAGGGCTCAGGCAAGGGCTCAGGCAAGGGCTCAGGCAAGGGCACCTCAGAGAGCCGCGAGCGTCCCCCCGCAGAGCGCCCCAAGAACACCGAGGACAGCAAGCCACGACGTAGCCGTACCCGTCGCCGTACCCGCGGCGGCCAGGGCCCCTCCGCCGGCGCAGGCGCTGCCACCGTCTGAGCGCTCAGATACGGGGTAGGAGGCTTACCGCGACGTCGCGGTAAGCCACGGCGCCCTTGGACGAGCGTGACGTCGTGAGGATCGAGCGACCCAGCGCCGGCGCCTCGGCGAACCGCACGGTCTTGGGGATCGGGGGGCTGAGCACCGGCAGGCCATAGCGCTGCCCCACATCGGCCAACACGGCCCGCGCGTGCTTGCTTCGGCCGTCATACAGCGTGGGCAGTATGCCGAAGACCTCCAGACCGGGGTTGAGGATGGTTTTCACGTCGGTAACAGTGTCCAGCAGCTGCCCCACCCCGCGATGGCTGAGCATCTCGCACACCATCGGTATGATCACCCCCTGCGATGCGGTGAGCGCATTGAGGGTCAGCACCCCCAGCGACGGGGAGCAGTCCACCAGGATCACGTCGTAGTCGTGTCGCAGTGGCTCCAGGATCGAGCGCAGCACATACTCACGACCAGGCCTGGGCAGCAGCTGCGCCTCGGCTCCCGCAAGCTCGATGACGCTAGGGATCAGGTCCACACCGTCCGCGCACTGCACGATGGCGTCCCTCGCCGAGACACCGCGTCCGACCAGCACCTCGTTGATACTCACCTCGACCGCGTCCGGGTCAACTCCGAGGCTGAACGTCAGGCAGGCCTGCGCATCGAGGTCAACAAGCAGCACCCGCTTGCCGAGCTCGGCGAATGCGGCCCCCAAAGAGGCGACCGAGGTGGTCTTGGCGACCCCGCCCTTCTGGTTGGCCACTGCCACAATCGTGCCCAGGCGCGTTGCCGGGCCGTCCTGTTCGCGGCTCTTTTCGCGGTCCTGCGTTACCTGAGTCACTTGTGAGGCCTCTCCGACTGCCTTGGGATCGGGCACAGTCTGTCAGCGGGCCGATGTGACGTCCACGGGAACCACTGTTCCCACCCTAAGTGTGTGGACCAACACCATGCCAAGCCGGTCGAGCCACGGCTAGCGTCGGGGTATGACCCCGGCCCCGCAGCAGATACTGCCACCTCTGGTTGGTCGACGAGCGCTGGTGACCGGTGGGGCCTCCGGCATCGGCCGGGCGATCGCGGTGGCGTTCGCCGACGCCGGCGCCGGCGTGACGATCCTGGACCGCGACGTCGCCGCCAAAGCCGTCGCGGACGAGATCGGGGGCCTGGCCGTGGTCGCCGACCTGTCCGATCTGGACGCCATCGCAGACCTCGACTTCGATGTCGACATCGTGGTCAACAACGCGGGAGTGCAGCACATCGCCCCGCTGGAGTCGTTTCCGCCGGAGAAGTTCTCCTTCATCCTGCGGGTCATGCTCGAGGCGCCGTTCCGCATCATCGGGGGTGCTCTTCCCCACATGTACGAAAAGGGGTGGGGCCGGATCATCAACGTCTCCTCGGTACACGGGCTGCGCGCGTCTGCCTACAAGAGCGCCTATGTGTCGGCCAAACACGGTCTGGAGGGCCTGTCGAAGGTCACGGCGCTGGAAGGGGCACCACACGGCGTGACGTCCAACTGCATCAACCCCGCCTATGTGCGCACAGCCCTGCTGGAGGCCCAGATAGCTGATCAGGCGCAAACCCATGGCATCTCCGAGAGTGAGGTCCTGGAGCAGATCATGCTGGCGCCCACCGCAGTCAAGCGGCTTGTGGAGCCGGCGGAGGTCGCCGCCATGGCGCTGTTCCTTTGCAGCAAGAATGCGGACTCGGTCACGGGTAGCTCCTTCTGTCTGGACGGTGGCTGGACCGCCCACTGACAGTCGCGATGACACCGCCTGCACCGATTCCGCCCAACCGAGGCAGAATCGGGCACATGTCCACACTCGCCCTGCTGGAACTACTCGTCCGGGAAGCTGCCCCGGTGGAGTTCGAGGCTCCCGTCATCGCGGCCCGCTCCCGCGGGGAGGACCCCGAGGTGATCGCCGAGCTCGAACGTGCCCGCACCCTGGCCCTACGGGTCCGCGCCATCCTCGAGCAGCGACGTCGCCGCGAGGCCGAGCTCAGTGCGCTCTACGAGACCGCCAACGACCTGGCCGCGTTGCACGAGGTCGACGCGGTACTCCAGGCGATCGTCCACCGGGCGCGGCTGCTCCTGCACAGCGATGTCGCCTACCTCTCGCTCAACGACGAGACCATGGGTGACACCTACATGCGGGTCGTGGACGGCATCACCTCACCGCTGTTCCGCAGTGTGCGCCTGCCGATGGGTGCGGGCCTCGGCGGCCTGGTCGCCCAGACGGCAACTCCCTACGCCAGCGCCCGCTACTTCGAGGACAAGCGGTTCCATCACACGAGCCCGATCAACGACGCGGTCGCCGAAGAGGGCCTGGTTTCGATCCTCGGCGTGCCCCTGGTCCTGGGTGTCAACGTGATCGGCGTGCTGTACGCCTCCAATCGAACCGAGCGCCCCTTCGACCGCGATGATGTCTCACTCCTGGTCACCCTGGCAGCGCACGCAGCGATCGCCCTGGACAACGCCCGTCTGCTCAGCGAGACCAGCACGGCCCTCAAAGAGCTGAACACCGCCAGCACGCTGCTGCGCGAGCACACAAGAGGCATCGAACGCGCCTCCGACGCGCACGACCGGTTCACCCATCTGGTTCTGCGAGGCGGGGACGTCAACGACGTGGCTGCATCCGTATCCGAAGTGCTCGGAGGTGACCTGTGGGTCCTGGACACCGAGGACCGGACCCTGGCCACGACCGCCGGCACCTCGGAGCACCTGAGCATCGAGGTCCCGGCTTTGACCGGTGCTGCCCGCACCGCGAATCGAGCAGTGCGGCGCGACGACTGGTGGGCGGTCTGTGTGAAGGCCGGGCCCGAGTCTCTCGGGACGCTGCTGCTGCACACCCAGCACAAGCTCAACGAGTATGACCAGCGCACCTTCGAACGAGCGGCACTCGTCACGGCACTCCTGCTGTTGCTTCGCAGGTCGGTGGCAGAGACCGAGAGCCGGGTCAAGGGCGAACTCCTTGACGACCTGCTGGACGGGCCGCTGCGTGACATCGACAACCTGCGCGAGCGGGCCCGTCGGGTCGGCGCTGACCTGGACGTGCGCCATACCGTCGTCGTGGCACGGAGCGCCTCCGGTGACCGGTCACGCCTGGTTGCGGCAGCATCGTTCCTAGCCGGCCAGCTGCGCGGTCTGTCCACAGAGCGGCAGGGCACGGTCGTGCTCCTGGTCCCGCTGGACGACCCGGGCGAGGCGGTCCGCAAGGTATGTGCAGAGCTCGCGGGGGCATTGTCGGTCCCGGTGACCGCCGGCGCATCGGCGGCCATTGAACGACCAGAGCAGGTGCCGGCAGCCCGCCAGGAGGCGAGCCGCTGCCTTGAGGCGCTGGAGGCGCTCGGGCGAGACGGCGAGGGTGCGAGCGCTGCCGAGCTCGGATTTCTCGGCGTGCTGCTCGGCGACCGCCGTGACGTCACACCGTTCGTGCGACGCACCATAGGATCACTGCTGGACTACGACCACGAGCGCGGCACGGATCTGGTCGGCACCCTGGAGGCCTACTTCAGCAACGACCGCAACCTGGCGCGCACCCGTGAGGCACTTCAGATCCATGTCAACACCGTCACCCAGCGCCTGGAACGGATCACCAAGCTGCTCAATGACGGTTGGCAGCAGCACGACCGTTCGCTTGAGGTGCAGCTCGCCCTTCGCTTGCACCTCGTCTCGGGTCCGTCCGCCGATTGAGGCGTGCCCTCACTCGCCTGGGTTGGGCCGGGGGTCCGTTCGTCGGTGCAGCAGGTCTGCGACCGTGCCCCAGATCCCGTGCCGGAACAGCAGGACGATCACCACGAAGATCGAACCCAGAATGATGCCGGTGCCCTCGAAGCCGGACGAGGTCAGCTTGTCCTCGAGGGTGACCACGATCGCCGCGCCCAGCGGGCCACCCCAGAGGGTACCGATCCCACCGAGAACCGTGATGAGCACGACCTTGCCCGACGTGGTCCATTCCAGCTCTTGCAGCGAGGTGAAACCGTGGCTGATGGCGAACACCCCACCGGCCAGCCCCGCCAACCCGGCCGACAGGACGAACACGATGATCTTGTACCGATCGACGTCGTAGCCCAGGGCCCGAGCGCGAGCCGGATTGTCGCGAATGGCGACCAGGACGCGCCCGAACGGCGAGTGGACGATCCGCCAGGCAGCCCAGGTGCCGAGCAGGATCAGCGCGATCGCGGCGTAGTAGAAAGTAAATGAGTCGTTCTCAACGGAGTCGATGCCGAAGAAGCTCCTCGGTATCGCCTGGAGGCCGTTCTCGCCCCCCGTCAGGTCGCTCAGCTGGTTGGCGACGAAGTAGACCATCTGGGCGAACGCCAGGGTCACCATCGCGAAGTAGATGCCGGTCCGGCGCACGGACAGATAGCCGATCGGGACGGCGATCGCCATGGCGAAGAGCATGCCACCGAGTATCGCCAGTGGGAACGGCAGGCCCCAGTGGATCGCGATGAGACCTGTGACGTAGGAAGAGGACCCCCAGAACGCGGCGTGCCCGAACGACAGCAGACCGGTGTAACCCAGCAGCAGGTCGACCGAGATGGCGAAAAGGGCCCAGGCCGCGATGTCCATCGCCACGGGCGGGTAGATGATCCACGGCAGGGCGAGGGCGGCAATCAGACCGACCGCCAGCATGAACCAGCTCAACCGGCTCCGGGCAGGGCCTGCAGGCAACGGCCCCGCGACCTCAGGGCCCCTTCTGTCGAGCTCGCCGGTGTCGAAGGTAGCGGAAGTGCTCTTCACATGTTGGGTCATGCGCTCTCATCCCGTCCAAAGAGTCCAGCCGGCCGGAACAGGACCACCCCGGCCATGAGCACGAAGATGGCGACCTGGGCGAACGTCGGGGCGTAGGCCTGGCCGTAGGCCTCGACGAGCCCCACCAGGAATCCGGCCACGACTGCGCCGAGGATCGAGCCGAGACCGCCGATGACGACCACAGCAAAGAGGATGATGACGAAGTTGCCGCCCATGTCGGCGGTGATCGCGCGAAACGGCGCGGCCATGACACCCGCGAGCCCGGCCAAGGCAATACCGAAGCCGAAGACGGGAGTGACCCAGCGGCCGACGTTTATGCCCAGAGCGCGGGTGCGATCCGCGTCCTCGGTGGACGCGCGCACGATCATGCCCACCCTGGTCTTGGTGAGCAGGACCCAGACAAGGCCACAGACGACCAACGAGAGCAGACAGACGAATACCGAGTACGTCGGCAGGCCGATGCCGCCGAGGTGCAGCTGACCGTCCAGCCCCGCCGGGCGTTCGTAGGGAAGGCCCGAGACCCCATAGCGGCGCTTGACCACGTCGACGAGGATCAACGAAAGACCGAAGGTGAGCAGGAAGTTGTAGAGCGGGTCCAGTCGTAGCAGCCAACGGATGAGCAGCCGCTCCATCAGCACGCCAACGAGAAACAGCAGAATGGGGACGACTGCGAGAGCGACCCAGAAGTGCACATGGAGCACGTCGAGAAGGACGGCAGCGGCCACCGCCCCGAGCATGTAGCACGCACCATGTGAGAAGTTCACGACGCCGAGCACCCCGAAGATCACGGCGAGCCCCAGCGCCGCCAGGGCGTAGAAGCCGCCTGCGGCGAGCCCGCCTGCACGCTCAAGGAGACGTCCGCCAAGACGCGCGCCTCGCCGTACCAGG
>DAITND010000027.1:0-20616 GCA_036834825.1 Dermatophilaceae bacterium | reverse complement strand
CCCTGGACGCCGAGCACTACCTACGCGACCTGGAACCCACCCCACCACAGGTCCAGAGCGACGCGAAGCCATCCGTGCACACGGTTGGTGTCGGCTCGTAGCCAGGACCTCGACCGCGTTCCGACTACTCAGCACTCCACCAATCCGCAGTTCAGGAATCAGCATCGAACAGGAAGGACCCCCGCCGTGGGAGCTACCAAGGAGACCACCGACTCGACGTTCGACACGGACGTACTGATGAGCGACGTGCCGGTCATTGTCGACTTCTGGGCGCCGTGGTGTGGGCCTTGCCGTTTGGTTGCCCCCATCCTCGAGGAGCTGGCCACCGAACACGCCGGCAAGGTGACCATCGTCAAGCTCAACACCGACGAGAATCCCGAGATCACCGCGCGCTACGGCATCACCGGGATCCCCACGATGAACGTCTACGTCAAGGGTCAGGTCGTCAAGACCCTCGTGGGTGCACTCCCTAAGCCCAAGCTGGTCCGCGAGCTGTCCGACTACCTCAGCTGATCCCCTGGGGGGATAACGAAGCCGGGAGTGCCGTTTCGTGCACCCTCAGCCTTCTCATTGCCGGTATGCTCCACTCTTACTGTCGTCCCTGACGGCTCCACTCCCGAAGGGTAGGTATGTCGGACCAACCCGTTGCGCTCTTTCGCTTTGGCGACCAGGGCGCAGCCGTGCGTTCCATTCGCGCACTGCTACAGGCCACTGGCGACCTTGCTCCATCGACCGCCGAGGCCTCCGATGTCTACGACGCAGAGGTAGCCCAGGCGGTCCGGGCCTTCCAGCAACGGCGAGGCCTGATCGTGGACGGGGTGCTCGGACCTCACACTCATATCGCTCTGGACGGGGCTCACTGGAAGCTTGGCGACCGAATGCTCTCGCATATCCCAGGCCACATGCTTCAGGGCGATGACGTGGCCGAGCTGCAGGAGCGTCTCCTGTCGCTCGGGTTTACCCCCGACCGGGTCGACGGCGTCTTCGGGACCAACACCGAGCAGGCAGTTCGACGGTTCCAGAGTGGGGTTGGACTGGCTGTGGACGGCAGCGTCGGGCCCCAGACCTTGCGGGCTTTCGCAGATCTGACCCGCTCGGTTTCCGGCGGCTCGCCGCACACTCTGCGCGAAGAAGAGCTGATCAGAACCTCCGGCCATCGTCTGCTCGGCCGGATAGTCGTGCTGGATCCCGGCCATGGCGGCGACGACCCCGGGACCGTTGCCCATGGACTGACCGAGTCCGAGGTCACACTCGACCTGGCTCGCCGAATCGAAGGCAGGCTCAGCGCCATCGGCGTGACCGTGTTGTTCACCCGATCGGCGACGACCGGGCCTGAAGACCTCTTCCGGGCATCGATGGCCAATCAGGCCCGGGCAGACATCATGCTGTCGCTGCACTGCGACTCCACCGATCAGTCCCGGGCAAGCGGAGTCGCCACGTTTTTCTGGGGGCTGGAGCGCTTCGGGGCCTGGTCAGCCGTCGGTGAGCATCTTGCCAATCTGATCCAGCGCGAGATTGTGTCCCGCACGGGTCTGGCCGACTGTCGTTCGCACCCCCGTGGTTGGCAGCTGCTGCAACGCACGCAGATGCCCACAGTACGGATCGAGGCGGGCTACCTCAGCCACCCGGAAGACGCAGCACGACTGGCTGACCCGGCGTTCCTGGACACTCTCGCTGAGGCGATCGTCATCGCACTCCAACGGATGTATCTCGGTGAGGACGACACGAATGCCACCGGCGTCCTACACCTGGGAGACCTGGGGGCTTACAACGCGAAGCAACGAGCACCAACGGAGTGAGATCTCTCTGGATGGTGTGAGACGGCTAAGCCGCGGCATGGCTCAGGCAGACGACGCTTTGGGCGTACCGACATCAGCCTCAGAGGCGCGCCTGCCTTGGCTCAGGCTCGGTGACCTGACTGCAGCCAGGAGCCGCTCCACCGCCGCTTCCATGTCCACGCGCCAGGTCAGAGCCGTGCGTAGGTCCAGACGCAGGCGAGGGTAGGTGCGATGTTCGCGCACGGTCTTGAAACCCACAGCCGTGAGGAACCGGGTCGGGATGACACACGCTGCCTTCGGCGAGTCAGGGTCCCCGAGATATCCAAAGGCCTCGACCGCCCGGACCCCACGACGCATCACGTCCTTGGCCGCGACCTGGATGAGTACCCGCCCGAGTCCCTGACCCGCATACTCAGGGATCACCCGGGCCGTCATCAGCATCACGGCATCGGCACCGATAGGGGCCGTCGGGAAGGCGGTCGCGCGCGGCACCAAATACGGTGGGGCATACGTGATATAGCCGGCTGAAACCCCGTCAACGTACACGATCTGGCCCACGCTGCCCCACTCCAGCAGCGCCGAGGACAGCCACGACTCTTTATCTAGACCAGGCTCACCCCCGGCAATCGATCCTGCTGCCAGCGCGGGGTCAAGCTCCCAGAAGACACATGAGACGCAGGGTTCCGGCAGATCTTGGAGGCGATCGAGTGTAAGCGAGAAGACTTCGCGTCCAACCCCTTTCACGACGAATCACCACCGCCATGGCACCGCCGGCACAGTCCAGCCAAGCGACATGTCATGAGACCCACATCGCGATCACAGGACAATTCGCCATAAGAGGCAATGTGGCATGGGAGACTTTCACCACGCGTTGTGCAACACGGCATAAACCTTATGGTTCCACTTATTCGCGACCGCCGGGAGAGGAGGCTGGTCATGACCTCACCAGGAGGCCAGCATGGGTCACGACTCGACCCGTGGACGAAGTCCTATGCCCAACGCACGGCTGGCATGACCACCTCGGAGATCCGTGCTCTTTTTGCCGTCGCCTCGCGGCCCGAGGTCGTTTCCCTCGCAGGCGGTATGCCGTGCCTTACGGCGCTGCCCATGGAAACGGTCGCCGACACGGTCTCACACATGTTAAGAACTCAGGGGCTCACTGCCCTGCAATATGGTTCCGGACAGGGCGACCCCACGCTGCGCGAACAGATCCTGGAAGTGATGGCCCAAGAGGGGATCTCTGCCCACGCCGACGACGTCGTCGTGACGACCGGATCCCAGCAGGCACTCGATCTGGTCACCCGCATCTTCATCGACCCTGGTGACGTGGTGCTCGCCGAAGCGCCCAGCTATGTCGGCGCTCTGGGGGTCTTCGCGGCCTACCAGGCCGAGGTCGCCCACGTCGCCTCCGATGACAACGGCCTCGTCCCGCAGGCCCTTGAGGAGCGGATCCTCGGCCTCAAGGCTGCCGGCAAGCGGATCAAGTTCCTGTACACGGTCCCCAACTTCCACAACCCCGCCGGGACCACGATGTCCCTGGAGCGCCGGCCGCAGATCGTCGAGATCTGTCACCGGCACGCCATCCTGGTGCTGGAGGACAACCCCTATGGATTACTGGGGTTCGACCGTGAACCATACGACGCGCTACGCACTTTGACCGACGACGGCGTCGTCTACCTCGGCTCCTTCTCGAAGACATTCGCGCCGGGGCTTCGGGTTGGCTGGGCGCTGGCACCACATGCCGTGCGCGAGAAACTGGTCTTGGCCAGCGAGTCGGCAATCCTTTGTCCATCGGCCTACTCGCAGATGACCGTGTCGACCTATCTGGCCACATCCGACTGGATGGCTCAGATCAAGGTCTACCGCGAGCTCTACCGCGAGCGTCGCGACGCCATGATCGAGTCCTTGGGCGCCCTGTTGCCCCAGGCGACCTGGACCCACCCTGACGGCGGCTTCTACGTCTGGGTCACCCTCCCCGAGGGGCTGAACGCCAAGGCGATGCTGCCGCGAGCGGTCACCGAGCGAGTGGCTTATGTGCCCGGCACGGCGTTCTTCGCTGATGGCACGGGACAACGCAACGTCAGACTCTCCTACTGCTATCCGGACCCGGACCGTATCCGTGACGGTGTTCGTCGTTTTGCCGCTGTGGTGCAGTCCGAGCTGGAGCTGCTCGAGACGTTCGGACCGTATGATGCCACCGGCCGTGGCTCCGGTCCGTCCACAGGTGTGCAGTTCCCCGCTCCCGACCTCTCGTGATGCACTGCGTGAGATTCCCCATGGGCTCTGCGGTGTCCGCTGTCACGGTGCCTGTCATTGCCTGCGCCCCCTTATTAGTGAGGATTCTGACATGAGACAAATCCTGGTTCTGGCCGGAGGTCTCAGTCACGAACGCGACGTCTCGCTGCGCTCAGGCCGGCGGGTGGCTGACTCGTTGACTCATTCCGGTTACGAGGCCTATGTACGAGACGTGGACCCGACGCTGCTCGGAGCGATCAGAAGTTCGCGTCCCGAGGTCATCTGGCCGGTGCTGCATGGAGCTAGCGGTGAGGATGGGGCGCTGCGGGATGTGTTGGGAGCATTGGAGATTCCATACATCGGCTCCCGTCCGGCTTCGTGCCGGCTGACCTGGGACAAGCCGGTTGCCAAGGCGTTGGTGGGCGCAGCCGGCATTTCGACCCCGGCCGGGATGGCGCTCTCCCATGCCACCTTCCGCGAGCTTGGAGCGCCCGCCCTGATGGAGTCAGTCATTGACTCACTAGGTCTGCCGCTGGCAGTGAAGCCCGCTCGAGGTGGCTCATCCCTGGGACTGACCATCGTCAGGTCCGCAGCCGAGCTCCCCTCAGCAATGGTCAGCGCTTATGCATACGGTGATATCACTCTGATTGAGCGCTTCGTCGAGGGCACTGAGGTTGCGTTGTCGATCATCGAGGACGCCCAGGGCCACGCTCAAACCCTTCCCGCCGTCGAGATTGTGCCCGACGGAGGCGTCTACAACTACGAGGCCCGCTACACCGCTGGTTCGACCGAGTTCTTCACGCCAGCTCGCCTAAGCAGCTCGGCGGCCGACTCAGCAGCGGCCGTCAGCCTCACCGCCTATCGCACGCTCGGCCACCAGCACCTGAGCCGGGTTGATCTCATCATCGACTCGGACGAGCGCCCGTGGTTCCTGGAGGCCAACGTCTCCCCCGGTATGACGGAGACATCCTTGCTCCCCATGGCAGTGGAGGCGGCCGGCAGGGATGCCTCCGGGGTCTACGGCGCCATCGTGGAGCGGGCGCTCAGCACGACCTGACGACGACGCCCTGATCAGGTGATGCCTGATCAGGTGAGCTCTGCGTCGTGGGACTACGCGCATGCGTCACCCACACTGAGTTGAAGTGATCAGGTGGCCGTGATCTCATCAAGCTGCGCCAGTGTCACCGACCAGGTCGCCGCCCATCATCATGACGATGCGGTCGAGGTCTTCTACCGAGGCGAACTCGAACGTCAGCTTGCCTTTCCGCTGACCGAGGTTGATTCGCACACGCGTGTCGAAACGGTCAGAGAGCCGAGCGGCCTGACCATCCAGCTGCGGGTGGAGGGCGCCGGCACGCGGCTTGCGGGCACGCGGCGCCTGTTCATCCCCAAGCGCAACAATCTCCTCGACGGTACGTACTGATAAGCCCTCGGCCACGATCCGTTGTGCAAGACGCTCCATGGCTTCTCGATCATCGAGTCCGAGCAGTGCACGTGCGTGACCAGCGCTCAGCACGCCGGCAGCAACCCGGCGTTGCACCAGCGGCGGGAGCTTGAGCAGACGTAGGGTGTTCGAGATCTGCGGACGTGAGCGGCCTATCCGGGTGGCCAGCTCGTCGTGGGTGCAACCGAAGTCGTCCAGCAGCTGCTGATAGGCCGCTGCCTCCTCGAGGGCGTTGAGCTCACTGCGGTGCAGGTTCTCCAGGAGTGCGTCACGAAGAAGATCATCGTCATGGGTGTCCTTGATGATGGCTGGAATGGCCGCCAGTCCGGCAGCCTGAGTCGCTCGCCAACGACGTTCACCCATGATGAGCTCAAACAGCGGCTGTTCGACCCCGTCCGTGTCGTGACCTGCAGCGTGGGCCAGTTCCTCGGTCCGAATGGGCCGCACCACCACAGGCTGAAGAACGCCGATCTCACGGATCGAGTGGACCAGCTCGGCCATCTCATCATCGCCAAAAGCCTTGCGTGGCTGCTTGGGATTCGGACGGATGGAGAGCACCGGGAGCTCCGCGTAACGCGCTCCGGGAACTGGCGCCAGGTCCATCAGCGCCGTGGCAGTGACGCTGTTCGATCCATTCTCCCGAGCCGACTCATCACCGCCTGTTTCACGTGAAACAGGCGGTACACCCTCCGGCCGAGCGGCCGAGTTGCCCTTGAAGAACACATCCATGGGACGGCTCGTTCCATTGCCTTCCGGGGATGTGGGGATCAGCGCTCCCAGCCCACGACCTAATGCGCGCCGCTTCTCACTCATGCCCATCGACCTCTCTGATGCAAACACGACCGACGCGAGGTACTCGCCCGGGCTGGATCCACGTTCCCAACTCTTCGACTAAGGCCTCTCCCCAGAGCTGCCTCGTGCGACCATGAGCTAACCGGAAGCGCCACGGTCTGCCACCTCGACGGCCACGCTACCGTCTGCCACCTCGACGGCCACGCTACCGTCTGCCACCTCGACGGCCACGCTACCGTCTGCCACCTCGACGGCCACGCCACGGTCCGCAAGCTCGCTGGCGGCCTCCAGGTAGGACAGCGCCCCGCTGCTGGTGGGGTCGTAGGTCATCACCGTCTGCCCGAAACTGGGCGCCTCGGAGATCCGCACGGAACGAGGCACCGACGTGCGCAGAACCTGCGCAGGGAAGTGTGTACGTACTTCTTCGGCAACCTGGGCCGACAGGCGGGTGCGACCGTCGTACATGGTCAACAAGATGGTTGAGACATGCAGACCAGGGTTCAGGTGACTCTTGATCAACTCAATGTTCTTGAGAAGCTGGGAGAGCCCCTCAAGGGCGTAGTACTCGCATTGGATCGGAATGAACACTTCATCGGCTGCAACGAACGCGTTAACGGTGAGAAGCCCGAGACTTGGTGGGCAATCGACCAACACGTAGTCAAATCGTTCCTCGCCGCGATCCGCAGCACCAGCGACATAGGCACTCAAGGCCCTTTCCATCCGCGTCTCACGAGCCACTAGCGAAACCAGTTCGATCTCAGCTCCCGCCAGGTCGATCGTCGCGGGAACGCACCACAGGTTGGGAATGTCCACGCACTCCTGCACGACATCAACGATGGCCTTACCGTCCACCAGCACGTCATAGATACTCGCGACGTCCGCATGATGGTCGATCCCCAAAGCGGTGCTCGCGTTCCCCTGCGGGTCGATGTCGACGACGAGAACCCGAAGACCAGCTTGAGCCAGGGCTGCCGCAACATTCACCGTCGTCGTCGTCTTACCCACGCCACCCTTCTGGTTGGCCACCGTCAAGATTCGGGTGTGGTCAGGCTTGGGAAAAATCTTGCCGCTCAATGAGAGACGACGACGGGCGTCCTCAGCCACCGCTTGAGCCAGGGGCGTCTCTGAGTCTGGATCCGGTAGGGACGCCAGCAACTGATCACATTCTGACAAGTGCTCCACACCACCTTGATTAGCTGTTTCACGTGAAACGGCGTCTGCCGTTGGAAGGTCGTCGACCTCAGTGGCTTCCCTCTGATCCACTTCCGGCCGGAAATGTGACTCGGGAGCTCCCCCAGAAGCCGAACCATGAGCCAGCTCGGGAAGTGCCTCAGGAACAGGCCGGGGAACCGAAGATGGCCACCCCAGACCCGACGACAAGTTGTCATCCTCTCCTTCGCCATCTATTGGCCAACCCAGGCCCTTGTGGGCCAATCCGGACGCCGACACCTGCCACCTCAATCCCTCGTCGCAGTCAGGCTGCTGACCACTGGGTCGCTCTACCGTACCGGCTGACACGGACTCCAGCCGGTGATCAACCTCGGCGCTTCGCCTTCGACTTGTTCCTTTTCGCCCCGACGCGTTGGATCGGCCGATCACCCATAACCACCCGAAGAACGGTTGTCTCACGATCCACGATCCCACTCCCATAGCTCTCGATGACTTCATCAATAGCGCCCAACCGCCTCAGGAGTGCACGGTCGGTCTCCACCTCCTCAGTGACGCTCGATCCCTTGATCGCGAGCAGCGACCCGCCGGGCAACAGCAATGGCAGACACCACTTTGCAAGTTCACTCAGGCGTGCAACGGCGCGTGCCGTTACCACCGGCGCACGGAGGATCCCTGCGAACTCTTCGGCCCGACCGCGGTGCACGGTGACATTGGTCAGGGCGAGCTCATGAACCGCCATGGACAGCCAGCTGGTTCGGCGTAGCATCGGCTCAATAAGGTGTAGGTCAAGGTCTGGACGCGCAATGGCCAGGGCGAGCCCGGGCAGTCCTGCCCCCGACCCGACGTCGATCACCATCTGATCGACAGGTATGGCCAGATGGATCACCGCACAGTTCAGCACGTGTCGCTCCCACAGCCGCGGAACCTCACGAGGTCCGATGAGTCCGTGAGAGACGCCGCTATCGGCCAGAATCGCCGTAAACCGCTCGGCCAGCGCGAGACGGTCGCCAAAGACCCGATCAGCACCGGCAGGTGGTGGCGGTGCCACTGGGTGCCCATCGTCAGAGGGAGCGCCCAAACTGGCGCGCTCTTGCGCCTGGACGTCGCTTCGACCGGCGGTGTCCCCTGAGACGTCACTGCCAGGCGCGTCACTCATCGACGTGCTCATTGCTCGTCGTGGCGTCATCGCTCGCGACCGAAACTGCAAGATAGCCCGCACCTCAACGGCCCTTGATTGGCCGGTTTCACGTGAAACACGCCAGCATGGTCGTGAGTCACGCGGGCAGGATCACCACGTGACGTTCAGGCTCAACGCCTTCTGACTCCGACACCAGGCCGCCCGCGAGGACCTCGTCGTGCACAACCTTCCGTTCGAAGGCGGTCATCGGGTCCATCGCAATTTTGGCGTCGGTGGACTTCACTGTGGCTATGGCGGTCTGGGCGACGGCTGCCACTGCTGCACGACGCTCGGCCCGGTATCCCGCCACATCAAGCATGAGCCGACTGCGCTCCCCGGTGGAGGATTGAACCGCAAGGCGGGTCAGTTCCTGCAGTGCCTCGAGGACCTTGCCATCACTGCCCACGAGGCGGCGGGAGACGCGGCCCTCTTCAGAATCCACGATCGCCACCGCTGCACGGTCGCCATCGACGTCCACGTCGATGTCACCATCCATGTCGGCAATATCCAGAAGCTGCTCCAGGAAGTCGGCAGCAACCTCACCCTCACGCTCGAGGAGCGATGTCGGCGTGCTCGCACGTGACTCACCGCCGCCAGTCACCTCGGCCGCCACATTCTTCGTGACATCCCGGGACGGCACGCCTTGCTCCAAGCCCTCATCTACTGGGGATGAGTCCTGCGCTGCAGATGAGTCCTGCTCGACTGGTGAAGTGTCCTGCTCGGTCATGTCCATCTCCTGATCTTGCTGTATGCCGGACCCGGTTCGGTCCACGAAGTGTGCGGTGCTCGTGCCACTCTCGAGGGTCTCGAAGATGCCATCATCGCCGGTCAGCAACCTACCGCTCACCGACCTTGGTGGCGCTGCTAGGCGTCGCCGTCTGCAGTTGCCGACGGTTTGGCACCCGGCTTCTGCCTGGGGCCCGGCTGCTGCGTCGGGCCCGTCTTGGCATCGCCCTGCCCGGTGGGCTTCACCCGTTTCTTGCGTTTGGGTTGTTGGCGTTGACCCGACTTGGGCTTAGCCTCTGCGACCGGAGTGTCCTGGATGTCCTCAGCGTCAGCGTCATGACTCAGCCCAGGGATGGTGAACTTCTTGTGCTCCTTGCCGCTCTTGATCCGGCGTGCCTCGAGAGCCTTCTCGGCAGGCGATCCGGGGGCCGGCATGCGCCGAATGGTGTAGAACTGCTGGCCCATCGACCAGAGGTTTGTGGTCAGCCAGTAGAGCAGGACGCCGATCGGGAAGTTGATCCCGGAGAAAGCGAAGAACAACGGCATCAGGTACAGCAGGACCTTCTGCTGCTTGGCGAACGGGTTGTCCATGGCGTTCGCTGGCATGTTCTTCATCATCAGCTGGCGCTGGGTGGTGAACGTCGTAGCCGACATGAGCACGATCAGCACCACCGTGACGATCTGGGTGCTCAGTACCCCATTCGCGTGCACGAAGGTGGCAGAGAGAGGGGCGCCGAAGATCGTGGAGTTGTTAGCCTGCCCGGCCAGTACCGCGGTCATCGGACCGATCGGCGACTTCTTGCCAGTAGCAATGGGCTGGAGGCTGTTGAGCACCCGGAAGAGCGCGAAGAAGATCGGGGACTGCAGAAGGATCGGCAGACAGGACGAGAACGGGTTGGTACCCGTGCGCTTGTAGAGGGCCATCGTCTCCTGGGTCATCGCCTGTCGAGACTCTGGATCGGTCTTGCCCTTGTACTTCTTCTGGATCTTCTGCATCTCGGGCTGGATCAGCTGCATCCGGCGAGACGCGTGAATCTGCTTGACAAACAAGGGGATCAGGATGATCCGGATCACGATCACCAGGCCCACGATCGATAACGCCCAGGTGAACCCGGACGCTTCGGGAAGGCCAATAAAGGTGAAGATCTGATGGAAACCGACCATCAACCAGGCGACGACCCACTCCAGTGGGTGGAGCACGGTATCTATCCATACCGACATATCGGGTCCTCTGTCATGGGGTGGGCTGGTCGCTCACCGCGGGCTGCGAATGGGATCAACCGGTATGCGGGCCGATCGCCATCGTGGTCAAGTCTGATGGGTGGGCTGTCCGGACATATGTTCGGGATGCGGGTGCGGAACGTGGTCGACTCCGCCGGGGTTCCATGGGTGACAGCGCAGCAAGCGGCGGGCCGCAAGCCAGGAGCCGCGAAAGAGTCCAAATCGCTCGATGGCGGTCAGTGCGTAGGCGGAGCAGGAGGGGTAGAACCGGCAGGCCGGCGGCCGCATCGGTGACCAGACCAGCTGATAGGCCCTGATCAGCCAGATCGCCGGAGCTGCCACCACTGAGCGCACCGATGGAAACGCCATAAGGCTTCAGTGTCCTTTCTGCGGGACGACCCGGCGCAGCACGGTGGACAGCAACCTGTCCAGGTCCTGTGCCAGCGTTGCCGTTGGCGTACCAGGCAGATCAGTCTTCGCACGGATGATCACATCAACGCCATCGGGAAGCTGACTGATCCGCGTGCTCATGAGAGCCCGCAGGATCCGCTTGGTGCGGTTGCGAACCACCGCGTTGCCCACGGTCTTAGAGACGACAAGACCGACCCGCGGCGGTTGACCCGCACGCGCGTCGGTCGAGTTGGCATGTACCACGATGAAGCGGCTACCTGAACGAGATCCACCTGCTCCGCGTGCCCCCCGAAATACTTCGGCGAAATCGGTGCTGCTTCGCAGACGATGACGCGCTGGAAGCACGCGTCGAGCCTCAGGCGGACAGTTCGGAGCGACCCTTGACGCGACGAGCAGCAAGGATGGCTCGGCCGGCGCGGGTGCGCATGCGCAGGCGGAAGCCGTGGGTCTTGGCCCTTCGACGGTTGTTGGGCTGGAAAGTGCGCTTGCTCACGAGGTTCTCCGTTACTGCACAGCCATCCGGGGATCTGTGCTGAAGGTGGTGCGGGGTACAGGGTGCGACGAGTCAACTGGTGCGACGGGGCAATATCTGCCCACTGCTTTCGAGGCGCTGATCGGCCACAATCGGAAGCCCGCGGCCACGAAATACTCGAGTGAAAACACGGGCATGCGAAAAGGGCCCTCAACACAGGCATGGTCTAACGTACGGGAGCCAGCGGCGCACGGTCAAACTCGTGCGGTTTGCCCCGTCACTGTGCCACCAAATCGGCGGAAAACGGCCTATGGTGGTCCGGCGGGGCATCCCTGTCAGGCGACACGCCGATTAACAGTCGATGGTGTGAACATGAACACGACGATTTTGACCCTCGTACGGCTCCCCGTGAGGGCGGAACGCTCATAGGTATCGCGCGCCACACCCTCTTTCCACAGCGTATGCACAGTCTGTGGACAACCGTGTGGAGAAACGGACATACGATTCTCGGGCGTCGAGTGGGCCGATGCCGCTGGATCATGACAACGGGAGTGGAGATGTACCGATCGTGACGCAAGTACAGGTTGATTTCGGGCACGTCTGGCACAACACGTTGACCGCTCTGGACGCCAACGGACTACCACCAACCCAGCGTGCGTTCCTGCGCCAGGCCAAGTTCGTGGGCCTGCTGGAGAACACGGCACTGCTGGCCGTCCCAGACGAGTACACCAAGGACATCGTCGAGACCCGGATCCGCCAACAGGTCGTGATGGCGCTGTCCAGTCAGCTCGACATGGAGATCCGGCTCGCGGTCACCGTCGACCCGGCGTTGCGCGCAGAGAATGCAGCCGAAAATCCCACCGAACCCGAGGCCGTCGCCGATCTGGCCAGCCTGACCGAGCTCGAAGCCGACGAGTTGCCGGACCTGAGCTCACCGTTCAGCACGATCCGGTCGACCGCCGCGAGCGGCCAGTCCAGTCGGCCGCGGATTGCCGACCGTGATGCCACCGAGGTCGAGGCCACCCGACTCAACCCCAAGTACACGTTCGACACGTTCGTCATCGGCGCCAGCAACCGCTTCGCCCACGCAGCCGCGGTGGCAGTGGCCGAGGCGCCGGCCAAGGCCTACAACCCTCTGTTCGTCTACGGCCAGTCCGGACTCGGTAAAACCCACCTGCTCCACGCGATCGGCCACTACGCGCGCAACCTGTATCCGAACGTGCGAGTGCGATACGTGAACTCCGAGGAGTTCACCAACGACTTCATCAACAGCATCCGTGACGACAAGGCCTCGGCTTTCCAGAGCCGGTACCGCAACGTTGACGTCCTCCTCATCGATGACATTCAGTTCTTGCAAGGCAAGGTGCAGACCCAGGAAGAGTTCTTCCACACCTTCAACACGCTGCACAATGCGAACAAACAGGTCGTGATCACCTCCGACCTGCCGCCCAAGCAACTGGGTGGCTTCGAAGAGCGGATGCGCAGCCGTTTCGAATGGGGTCTGCTCACCGACGTTCAGCCGCCCGACCTGGAGACCCGGATCGCCATCCTTCGCAAGAAGGCAATCCAGGACAAGATGACCACCCCCGATGAGGTGCTGGAGTTCATCGCCAGCCGGATCACGACGAACATTCGTGAGCTCGAGGGGGCGCTCATCCGGGTCACCGCGTTCGCCAGCCTCAACAGACAGTCCGTCGACCTCAATCTGGCCGAGATCGTGCTCAAGGACATCTTCCCGCAGGATCAGGGCAACCAGATCACGTCAGCGACGATCATGGCCCAGACCGCGGACTACTTCGGCCTGACCATGGAGGACCTGTGTGGCGCGTCGCGCTCCAGGGTCCTGGTCACCGCCAGACAAATCGCGATGTACCTCTGTCGTGAGCTCACCGAGCTGTCCCTACCCAAGATCGGCCAGCTGTTCGGGGGACGCGACCACACGACCGTCATGCACGCCGATCGCAAGATCCGTCAGCTGATGTCCGAACGCCGAGCGATCTACAACCAGGTCACCGAGCTGACCAACCGGATCCGCAACCAGTCTCGTTAGCAACACCGATTTTCATGCACAGGGTTGTGTACAGGGTTGTGCACAACCCTGTGGCCTTGTTATCGGCCCGTGACCAGCCATACATCCCTACGTCATCTCCATCGTCCACAGCCTGGGGATAACTCTGTGGACGCTCGTTCCGCGCACTCACGCACAGGCCCGTGAACTCAGGAGGACAAGGTGTGGATGACATCCCTTCAGCTGTTAGTAACCGCACTGTCGCGCTAGCCGTCCTGTGGACGGCTGGCGCTGGTGCACAAGGAGGTCCAGTTGTCCACGGCTCCTGTCCACGGGCCATCCACAGGGCTCCCGCGGCGTCACCAGCCACGACATGAGTTGTCCACACAATCCACAGGCCCTATGACGATGACGAGACCTAGAAGATATGAGTTCCGCCCCGAGTACCTGGGGACAAAAGACTCAGGATCGAGCCCCATGCCCTCAACCCCAAGAATCACAACCAACTCCAGACGCCAGATGTTGGCGCAGAGTCAAGGTGGCACTAGGGTCGATCCGCACCTGCGTAAAACGCAATACTGTGTCGCTGTCAACACCCATGCATGTCGAAGGGCGGGTTACCGATGAAGTTTCGGGTTGAGCGCGATGTTCTGGCCGAGGCCGTGACGTGGGTCGCTCGCGGCCTGCCGAACCATCCACCCGTCCCCGTTTTGGCCGGTGTCCTGATCGAGGCCAACGACGAGGGAACCCTCACCCTGTCGGCCTTCGACTATGAGGTCTCGGCCAAGATCACAGTTGCCGCCGAAGTGGGCGAGTCCGGTACCGTACTGGTGCTCGGACGCCTCCTGACCGATATCTCGCGTAACCTGCCAGACCGCCCGATAGATGTGGTCACCGAAGGCACCAAGGTCCAGGTCACTTGCGGTTCTACGCGTTTCAGCCTCTTAATGATGCCGGCTGACGACTACCCGACCTTGCCCACCGCCCCCGCTGCGAGCGGCACGATCGCAGGTGACGTCTTCACCCAGGCTGTGGCTCAGGTCTCGATCGCGGCTGATCGAGGCGACACGTTGCCCATCCTTACTGGCGTCCGAGTCGAGATCGAGGGTGACAAGATCACCCTTCTAGCGACTGACCGCTACCGCCTCGCGATGCGTGAGCTGACCTGGAACCCAGAGGCCACCGACGCAAGCCACGTCGCCTTGGTCCCAGCCCGGACTCTTTCCGATACCGCCAAAGCACTGGGCGCTCTGGGCTCAATTGAGATCCACCTCGGTACCGGTTCCACAGGCGAGGGTCTGATCGGTTTCGAGGCTGGGCAGCGCCTCGCAACCACCCGCCTGCTTGATGGCGCGTACCCAAAGGTCACTTCAATCTTCCCCTCCAGCGCAGACACCGAGGCGGTGATCGAGACAGCCCCACTTGTCGAGGCGGTCAAGCGGGTGGCGCTGGTTGCCGAGCGCAACACCCCTATCCGTTTGCGCTTCAGTGACGGTCAGGTGGCCATCGAAGCCGGCACCGGCGACGGCGCCCAGGCCAGTGAAGCGGTCGAGGCGATCCTTACCGGTCCCGAGATCGAGATCGCGTTCAACCCGCAGTTCCTGCTGGACGGGCTGGGAGCGGTGGGGACGACGTACAGCCGGCTGTCCTTCACCCAGAGCAGCCGCCCGGCGGTCCTCTCAGGTCAGGCCGAGCTCGACGGGCCTGCTGACACGTCCTACCGTTACGTTCTGATGCCGGTCCGCTTCGCCAGCTGAGTCGCATTTGCTGCGGCACA
Organism: Dermatophilaceae bacterium; assembly: GCA_036834825.1. Classification (GTDB taxonomy): domain Bacteria; phylum Actinomycetota; class Actinomycetes; order Actinomycetales; family Dermatophilaceae; genus UBA4719. The sequence continues at coordinate 5,405 of DAITND010000027.1, read as the reverse complement.
CCGAACTGCACACCCACGCCGGCTAGACACACATCGCTATACATTCACTGCAACGGGAGCTATGCCATGCATATCGGACTCATCGGCCTCGGCAAGATGGGCGCCCACATGCGAGAGCGGATCCGGGCGGCAGGTCACGAGGTCAGCGGCTACAGCCGCACGTCACCCGACCGCGACGTCACGAGCCTCGTAGAACTGGTCGCTGCCCTGCCGACCCCCCGCATCGTCATCGTCATGGTGCCCGCCGGTGCTGCCACGGCCCAGACCATCACCGATCTCGGGGAGCTTCTCTCCGTGGGAGACCTGGTCGTCGATGGTGGCAACAGCAAGTTCACCGACGACATCGTGCACGCCCGCGAGCTCAAAGCCAAAGGCATCGGATTTGTAGACTGTGGCGTCAGTGGCGGCGTTTGGGGCCAGGAGAACGGCTACGGTCTAATGTGTGGCGGTGATGACGAGCACGTCAAGATGGTCATGCCGATCTTTGACGCCCTTCGCCCAGAGGGCCCTCGCGACGAAGGCTTCGTGCACGCCGGCGAGGTTGGGTCCGGGCACTACGTCAAAATGGTCCATAACGGTATCGAGTACGGCCTCATGCAGGCCTACGCTGAGGGCTTCGAGCTGCTCCTGGCCAAGGATAGCGTCAAGGATGTGCCGGGCAGCTTCAAGGCATGGACCCGCGGCACCGTCGTGCGTTCTTGGCTGCTCGATCTCATGGTCAAGGCACTCGAGGAGGACCACGACCTCGGCCAGATCAGGGGCTATGTCAACGACTCGGGGGAGGGCCGCTGGACCGTTGAGGAAGGCATCGCACACGCCGTGCCGATGCCGGTCATCACGGCCTCACTGTTCGCCCGGTTCTCCTCGCGCCAGGACGACTCTCCCCAGATGAAGGCCGTGGCCGCGTTGCGAAACCAGTTCGGTGGTCACGCAGTCACCAAAGCCGGCGAGTCCGGTGTACTGACCGATCACTGACATCGTGCCGCCGTGCACCTGAGGCACCTGAGCGTCACCGACTTTCGAAGCTACCCAAGCGCCGAACTGCCGCTGACACCAGGGGTCACCACGCTGATCGGGCTCAACGGTCAGGGCAAGACGAACCTTGTCGAGGCCGCTGGCTATCTGGCAACGCTCGGTTCACATCGGGTGGCAGCCGACGCGCCGCTGGTCCGTGCCGGCACCCAGCAGGCGATCATCCGCGGTGTCGTCATCCGTGACGGACGCGAGACGCTGATCGAGCTCGAGATCAACACCGGACGGGCAAGCGGCCGCAACAGGGCTCGACTCAACCACTCACCGGCCTCGCGCCCCCGAGAGGTTCTTGGGACACTACGCACGGTGTTGTTTGCCCCCGAGGACCTTGGGCTGGTCAAGGGGGATCCATCCGAGCGCCGCAGGTTCCTGGATGAGCTGCTCGTGGCCCGTCAGCCGCGGTGGGCAGGTGTCCGGTCCGAATATGACAAGGTGCTCAAACAGCGCAATGCACTGCTGAAGTCTGCAGCGCCGGTGTTGCGGCGCGGCGTCCGGCGTCCACACAGGCCGTCCACATCTTTATCCACAGGCACTGTGGATAAAGATGTGGACGCGACCGACAGAGCCGTGCACACCTTGGACGTGTGGAACAGCCACCTCGCCATGGTTGGCGCCCAGCTGCTGTATGCACGACTGCGACTTATGCGCGACCTCACTCCCTATCTCACCAGGGCGTATGACGAGGTCAGTGCTGCGCAGTCCGATGCGCACATCTCCTACAAGTCCTCACTTCGCGAAGAGACGTCCCTCGCCATCGCGGCCGGCGCGGTTCCCGAGATGCAGGAGCTGCATGACGAGCTCTTGGCTTCCCTCGCAGAGGTGCGGGTCAACGAGATCGAGCGTGGTATCTCACTGGTGGGCCCGCATCGCGATGATGTGGTGCTCACCCTGGGCGAGCTGCCGGCAAAGGGCTACGCGAGCCACGGCGAGTCTTGGTCCTTCGCGCTGGGCCTGCGGTTGGCTGCCTACCAGCTCCTGCGGCACGACCTTGGCGAGGACCCGGTGCTGATCCTGGACGACGTCTTCGCTGAGCTCGACTCGGGTCGCCGCGAACGGCTGGCCACGCTGATCGCCGACTGTGAGCAGGTGCTGATCACTGCTGCTTTCCCCGGCGACGTACCCACCGTTCTGTCAGACTACGGTACGACGTATCGAGTAACCCTGGGGAAGGTGGTTCGTGCCGACTAACCAGAGCGATGACGAACGCGCCGGAGACGAAGTCGACAGCGACGTCTCGGACGAATTGGCATCGGATGACATGGGGATCAGCCATCCGGCGGCGGACAACGCAGATACGGCAGCGGCATCGGCACTGGCGCGGGCGCGTGCAGCCGCACGGGTCAAGGGTCTGCGCCCGGGTAGCCGGCCAATGCGCAAACGAAACCAGAATGGTCAACCCGGCAGTGATCTGACTGGCTCGGGCAGCGACGGCCGCGACCCGTCGCTGCTTGGTGACCAGATGGACCGGCTGCTGCTCGATCGCGGGTGGAACGTTGACGTGGCAGTCGGATCAGTCATGGGCCGGTGGCCGGCGATCGTGGGCGTCGAAGTCGCCGCACACTGCACGCCGCTGACGTTCAGCGATGGAGTTCTGATTGTTCGGGCGGAATCGACGGCATGGGCCACCCAGTTGCGGTTGATGTCGTCGACGATCCTCGGGCGGCTCGAGATCGAGGTCGGAAAGGACGCGGTGACCGACCTTCGGGTGCAGGGCCCGAGCGCGCCATCGTGGTCCCGGGGACTCCGAAAGTCGACCGGGCCTGGTCCGCGCGACACGTATGGATGATCTTGGATGACATCTCGTACATAGCGGCCATCTCGGGGCCGTGAGATACCCAGCCGCGTGGGGGGAGTAGGAACTGGCCACCTTTTTGCCGGGAAATGCCACTGACGGGCCTCCTGAGCACTTTCTTGTCGTTGCCGACAGGTAGACTGGGCAAAGATTCGGCGGCCTGCCTGATGAGGTGCCCGGGGGTTGCTTCACGTGAAACATCACGGAAGCTTCTTGGGAACACCTGACGTCTGGCGTGGCCGCTTCCATTGCCCGACCTTGGCCGATAGTCCCGCGATGCAGGTCCCGGGCCGCACTGACCACGGGATCACTGTATGAAAGCCAAAGGAGCACCGTGTCCGAGGTCAGCCCACAAAACGTGCCCGAACCCACATCAACGGCGAAAGCACTCAGACCAGCTGAACCGGCCTACGATGCGAGCGCGATCACCGTCCTCGAGGGTCTTGAGGCGGTCCGTAAACGCCCCAGTATGTACATCGGCTCCACCGGTGAGCGCGGTCTGCACCACCTGGTCTGGGAGGTTGTCGACAACTCGATCGATGAGGCACTGGCCGGGCACGCCGATCACATCGAGGTTACCCTGCAGTCTGACGGTGGGGTCAAGGTGGTGGACAACGGCCGTGGCATCCCGACGGACGTCATGGTCGGGGAGGGGAAGCCGGCCGTCGAGGTCGTGCTCACCCAACTACACGCCGGAGGCAAGTTCGGCGGCGGAGGCTACTCGGTCTCCGGTGGGTTGCACGGAGTTGGTATCTCTGTGGTCAACGCGCTCTCGGACAAGGTCGAGGTCGAGGTCCGCCAGCTCGGACACGTCTTCCGTCAGACATTCTTGGTGGGTGTGCCCGCGGCCGACCTGTCCAAGGACGAGGCCACCGACGAGACCGGCACCACGGTTACCTTCTGGGCCAGCCCCGACATCTTCGAAACCACGACGTATGAGTACGAGACTATACGTGCCCGGTTCCAGCAGATGGCTTTCCTGAACAAGGGCCTGACGATCACGCTGACCGACGAGCGCCCCCGAGCCATCGAGGCGGCCGACGAAGCCGATTCGGCCGAGGAGCTAGACGAAGCTGAAGTCGACGTCAAGCCGGTCAAGCCACGCACGGTTGCCTACCGATACGAAGATGGCCTGGTCGACTATGTGAAGCACCTTGTCTCTTCCAAGCGCGCCGAACCGGTGCACCCGGAGGTCATCTCTTTCGAGCTCGAGGACAGCACAAAGCACATGTCGCTCGAGGTGGCGTTGCAGTGGACCAGTGCCTACTCCGAGTCGGTTCATACGTACGCCAACACCATCAACACGCACGAGGGCGGCACCCACGAAGAGGGCTTCCGGGCGGCGATGACCAAGCTGGTCAACGACTTCGCAAGAGGCCAGAAGCTGCTCAAGGAGAAGGATGACAACCTCACCGGGGACGACATCCGTGAGGGTCTGACCGCGGTCATCTCGGTCAAGCTTGGTGAGCCCCAGTTCGAAGGCCAGACCAAGACGAAGCTCGGCAACTCCGAGGTCAAGGGGTTCGTCCAAAGGGCCATGACCGACGAACTCGGCCACTGGCTGAGTGCGCACCCGACCGAGGGGCGCGACATCGTCCGTAAGTCCGTGCAGGCGGCAGCAGCCAGGATGGCGGCACGGAAGGCTCGCGAGGCCACCCGTCGGAAGGGGCTGTTGGAGTCCGGCGGTCTGCCGGGCAAGCTGCGGGACTGCCAGAGCAGTGATCCCACCATCAGCGAGGTCTTCATCGTCGAGGGTGACTCCGCTGGTGGTTCGGCAGTGCGCGGCCGCAACCCACACAACCAAGCGATCCTGCCGATTCGGGGCAAGATCCTCAACGTCGAAAAAGCTCGGATCGACAAGGTTCTGGCCAACAACGAGGTTCAGGCTCTGATCTCAGGCTTTGGCACCGGCATCGGCGAGGACTTCGACCTGGCTAAGGCGCGATACCACAAGATCGTGCTCATGGCAGATGCCGACGTCGACGGTCTGCATATCCGGACGCTGTTGCTGACGCTGTTGTTCCGCTTCATGCGCCCGCTGATCGAGGCCGGCTATGTCTACCTGGCGCAGCCGCCGCTCTACCGTCTCAAGTGGAGCAACCACCCACACGAGTACGCCTACTCCGATCGCGAACGCGACGTCATGATCACGGCCGGCCAGAGCCATGGATGGCGCCTACCCAAGGAAGCCGGCATCCAGCGCTACAAGGGCCTGGGCGAGATGGATTACCAGGAGCTGTGGGAGACCACGATGGACCCCCATCACCGCATCCTGCTCCAGGTCACCCTGGACGATGCCGCGGCCGCGGACGAGATCTTCGCGATCCTGATGGGCGAGGACGTGGAGAGTCGACGCAGCTTCATCCAGCGCAACGCCCGCGACGTTCGCTTCCTTGATATCTAGCAGCAACCCGCACCGCGGGTTGCGCGTGGCAAGCGTTTTGAACGACACACAGTGGCTCTGCGCCATACAGACAGAAGCACCGGAAAGTAAGGACAGCGCGTGACTGAGCAGCCACCGATCACTGAGACCGACCGCATCGAGCCGGTCGACATCAACCTGGAGATGCAGCGCAGCTAC
>DAITND010000026.1:0-21084 GCA_036834825.1 Dermatophilaceae bacterium | reverse complement strand
TGGTCGGAGCTGTCCAGGAGCTGGAGAACATCGCGGAGATGATCAAGGTAGTCGCCCAGGATGTTCGTGCCGCCTCGGGAGTGAACATTGATCACCTGGTCGGGACCATGATCGAGTTGCCGCGGGCGGCCCTGACAGCGGGCGCGATCGCTGAGGTTGCGGAGTTCTTCTCCTTCGGCACCAACGACCTGACCCAGACCACGTGGGGCTTCTCACGCGACGACGTCGAGGCGGCGTTCTTCGCGCAATACCTCGAAAAGGGTATCTTCGGCGTCTCACCGTTCGAGTCGCTGGACCGTGAAGGTGTCGGGCGCTTGGTGAAGATCGCCGTCGAAGAAGGCCGCAAGGCCCGGCCCGGACTCAAGATCGGCGTCTGCGGTGAGCACGGTGGTGACCCCGACTCGGTGCACTTCTTCCACGAGGTGGGACTGGACTATGTGTCGTGCTCGCCGTTCCGGGTGCCGGTGGCTCGGCTCGAAGCCGGTCGCGCCAATGGTTCCGGCGGCAGCGACTCCCGCTGACGCCAGATCGAAAACCTGGGCGCTTGCGAAAACACGATCGACAATTGATTGTCTTGTCACGCCACAACCACTGCGCCGCGCCATCGGCGTATCGGCATGTCCGGTCGTATTTTGTCGACCGTCCACCGTCCCGATAGCAGAACGGCAACTGGTGATCAGCGGCTGCCCGCACTGATGGCCTTCGCAAGCGGATGAACTGCACGGCACGTTGCGCTGATTACCAGCCGTCAGGCGCTCTCCGACTTGCGCGCCGGACGACTGCCCCGTTGTCGCCCGCCGGAAAGTACGAAGCTCGCTGCTTCTCCAAGCGCCGCAGCTCCCAGTTGAACGGGATCCGGGCGGCCTTCTGTTTGTTGTGCCGCGAGCACAACACTTGGCCATTCGCGACCGTCGTGCTGCCACCCTTCGAGTGCGGGTGGACGTGGTCGGCATGCAGCTTCTCGGTCTCCTGGCACCGGCCGAACAGCAAACTGTGTCGCTCACACCGTGCGCCAGCGCGCGAAAAGATTGCCGCACGATCCACGCCACTGAATCGGCGTACAGGGTCGAGTCCTGCAGCAGCGATTGGTGCCCACCTGATCGCGCGGTAGACGCGAGCCATCACCGACACGATGAGCAAGCAAAACACAGCATCAAGCCAGAGCGACGACGTCGCCGCGAGCCACATCCCGTGCCCCACCGAGCCAAAGATCGTGCCGATCGGATTCGCAGTCGAGAAGGGTGACAGCCTCGGCGCTGGAGTCATCAACTCTCCTTGCTCCCTTGCTCCTGGGCTGACGTCGAAGGCTATGTCACGTCGCCGAAAGGCCTGTCGACTCTCGACGTCGCCACGGTACCGACAGAGCTCCTGCTCAGGCGGCAAGCCGCACTTGCTGAATCCCCTCCCCCTCATGCCGCAAGGTCAGCGGTGGTGTCGCGAGGGGCTGTGTCCGTATAGGCCGACCGGAGGTGTGTCCGATAGAACCTCGCGGGCGTCAAACGACGATGCCATGCGTCTCACTTCCTTGGAAGTGAGACACCTCGACCGAAGATCCGACTCGACCACCGCGCCCGTGTACGTCCAGTCCCAGAAGGGACGCGGCATGTTCGTCTCGACAGTCTCGGCTGCGGGTTTGCTCTCGATACCCGGCGCCGCCCCCTATGCCGTGACCAAGCACGCCGCCTTCGCCTACGCCGAATGGCTCTTCATGACCTATGCCGATGCGGGCGTGCGAGTGCATGCCGTGTGCCCGCAGGGCGTGCGAACCCAGATGCTGGAGGACTCGGGGCCGGCCGGCAAGGCGCTCATGCAGGAGTCGGCCATTGATGCGGACGACGTCGCAGCAGCGCTGCTGGCTGCCATCGAGACCGAGCAGTTCCTGGTCCTGCCCCACCCCGAGGTCGGTGCCATGTATGCCGGTCGCGCCGCCGACCCCGATCGTTGGCTGAGGGGGATGCGACGGCAGGCCAGGTCCTTGCCGTCGTAAGGGTCTTCGGCACAGTCAGCTCAGGAGAGCGGGCCGTTCAGTCCTTCGGACCGCCAGCTACGTAGATGATCTGACCCGAGACGTACCCGGCTTCTTCGCTGGCCAGGAACGAGATGGTGGCCGCGACGTCCTCGGGCTGGCCGACGCGCCCGACCGGGATCTGTGACGCGGCGCCAGCCAGGAAGTCCTCGAACGAGATGTTCATCCGCTTGGCGGTCGCTCGGGTCATCGCGGTGGCGATGAAGCCAGGAGCCACAGCGTTGGCCGTCACGCCGTAGGGGCCGAGCTCGATCGCCAGGGTCTTGGTGAAACCCTGCACGCCTGCCTTGGCGGCGGAGTAGTTGACCTGACCCCGGTTGCCCTGTGCGGACGTGGAGGACAGGTTGACGATCCGACCGTAGTTCGACGCGGTCATGTGCCCCTGGACGGCCTTGGTCATCAGGAAGGCGCCACGCAGGTGGACGTTCATGACCGCGTCCCAGTCCTCCAGCGGCATCTTGAAGAGCAGGTTGTCGCGGATGATCCCGGCGTTGTTGACCAGGATGGTCGGGGCGCCGAGCTCGGCCGTGACCTGTGCCACGGCAGCGTCGACCCCTTCGGGGGAGCTGACGTCGACCGCCACTGCGATGGCACGGCCGCCGGCTGAGGTGATAGCCGATACCGTCTGCGCACACGCGGCCCCATCCAGGTCCAGGACGGCCACGGCGTTGCCGTCCATTGCCAGGCGGACGGCGGTGGCGGCTCCGATGCCGCGGGCTGCGCCGGTGACGATCGCGGTCCGTTGGCTCTTGGTGTTCACTGGTGCCTCCAAGGATTGTTGAACTGTGCTGGCATGAATGGGATGGGGTCTGTCAATGGACTGGGTCTCTCAATGGGATTAGGTCAGGACCCGGCGGCCGGCAGAGACAAGCGGCGCGACGATGGTCCCGATCTGGTCGAAGCCGGGGCCCACGGTCTGACCGGTGGCGTACCGATAGTGGATGCCTTCGCAGATGACAGCGAGCTTGTAGTATCCCAGGGCCGTGTACCAGGACAGCTGACCGACGTCCAGACCCGAACGATCGGCATACCTCTGGATGAGCGACTCGATCGACGGGAAGCCGTTGTGGGGGCCCATGCCATCCGAGACGATGCCGACGACTCCGGGCACCGGATCCGCATAGACCGGCAGCAGGCCCAGGTCGCACAGCGGATCGCCCAAGGTGGCCATCTCCCAGTCCAGCACGGCCAGGATCTCCTGATCAGGTCCCACCAGGACGTTGTCGAGACGGTAGTCCCCGTGCACCACGCTGGCCCGCTGGCTCGCCGGTATGTTCGTCGCCAGCCCATTTGCGAGGTCGTCAAAGCCTGGCATGTCACGGGATCGGGACCGCTCCAGCTGCTGGGTCCAGCGACGCACCTGCCGCTGCAGGAAACCGTCGGGGTGGCCAAAGTCACTCAGCCCCACGTTGGCCGGGTCGACCTCGTGCAGGTCGGCCAGGGTGTCGATGAGCTGATGTGCCAACGCCGTTCGCTGGCGGTCCGACAGCTGGTCGGTGTCCCTGGTCCGACGCAGGATCGAGCCCTCGACGTACTCCATGACATAGAACGGCGCCCCGATCACGCTGGGGTCCTCGCACAGGGTCACCATCGCCGGAACAGGCACCGGCGTCGGAGCCAGTGCCGACATCACCCGATACTCGCGGGCCATGTCGTGGGCGGTTGCCAGAACATGCCCGAGCGGGGGTCTGCGCAGCACCCAGTTGTGCGAGCCGTCAGTGAGCCGATAGGTCAGGTTGGACTTGCCGCCTTGGATGAGCTCGGCGCGCAGCGCCAGCCCCGGGCCGGGTGCGGTGCCTGCTCCGGATCCTGACGTGGCGTCGCCCGCAGTACGGCTGAACGGCGCGAGATAGCCCGTCAGCGCATCGAGGTCGAGTCCGTCAAGCATGTCGCGAGCCTACTAAGCGATCGCTTAGTCCGCGAGGCCGGCCCACCGTGTCGCCCGTCACGAATCCTTGAGGCGCATCATGCCTTCCTGCGCGACCGTCGCGAGCAGGACGCCGTCAGAGTTGAACATTCGTCCTGTTGCCAGTCCGCGTCCGCCCGAGGCTGATGGAGAGGACTGGGTGTAGAGCGTCCAGTCGTCTGCCCGTCCGGGCCGGTGGAACCACATCGCGTGGTCCAGGCTGGCCACGCGCAGCCGGCGGTCGGACCAGGCGAGGCCGTGCTTGCGAAGCACCGGCTCGAGAAGCGAGTAGTCCGAGCAGTAGGCCAGCACTGCGGCGTTGACCAGCGGATCGTCGGGCATCTGGCCGATGGCCCTGAGCCAGACACTTTGCTGTGATGCAAGCTGTCGCCCCGGGCGGATGTAGATGGCCCCTTCGACGTGGCGCAGGTCGATGGCCTTGTCCTTCGACCAGAAGTTGGCTTGGGGGTTGTCCAGTCCGGCGAATACCTCGGCCAGGGTCTCCATGCGCTCGGGGTCCGGCGCGGCCGGCATATGGTCTTGGTGGTCCAGTCCCACGGCATCGGTCTGGAACGAGGTGATCATTGACAGGATGGGCCTGCCGCTCTGGATCGCCTGAACCCGGCGAACCGAGAACGAGTGCCCGTCGCGCAGCCGCTCCACGGCGAAGCGGATCCGGTGTTCGGGGTCCCCGGGGCGCAGGAAGTACCCGTGCAACGAGTGGATCCTGCGCGGGGCGCCCTCGAGGTCGTTGACTGTCCGGCCGGCGGCGATCACGGACTGCGCGAGGACCTGCCCCCCGAACACGCGGCCGTGTGGCATCGGCTGGCTGCGCCCGATGAAGACCTCGGCTTCGGACTCGCCGATGTCGGATTCCATCGACAAGGCGCCGGCAGCCGCCGAGATCGTGATGTGGGCGGAGCCGACAGGCTTGAGGTCGAGGACGTCGAGCAGGTCCTCGAGGGGGCCGAGGGTGGCGCCGTTCTCAGGGGTGGTCACCCAAGGGACCATATCTGCCCGGCTGCGATGATGGCGTCATGAGCCTGCGCCCGTACCGTGTCGACGTCCCGCTGAGATGGTCCGACATGGACGCCTACGGGCACATCAACAACGTCCAGTTCCTGCGCCTTCTGGAGGACGCCCGGGTGATCGGCTTCCAGGAGTGGTTCGGTCAGGATCGCACCCTGCTCGATGAAGGCGTGATCGTCGCGCGTCACGAGATCGAGTACCTGGCGCCGCTGGACTTCCGGCACGCGCCGATCAGCGTGGACATGTGGGCCACCAAGATCTCTGGTTCCAGCTTCAACCTCGCCTACGAGGTGTGCGATCCGGCTGAGGTGGGCTCGACGCTGTATGCCCGGGCCGAGACCACGGTGGTGGCCTATGACTTTGCCACGGCAAGCCCTCGTCGGCTGCGTCCGGACGAGCGGGCGGTGCTCAAGGGCATGTCTGGCGATCCGGTCTCGTTCCGCTGGCGCGAACGGCCCAGGTGATAGTCGAGCTGAGGTTCGATGACTCCGAGACGCTCGAGGACCTGGGGACGTATGTCGCGCGTGCCCGGACCCTGGACTCCGACGGCGCCATCCGCCTGCAGTCCCACGGTATGGCGCTCGCCGCCTATGTCGATGTCCTTCCGGGACAGGGCCCGGCGAGGACGGGCGCGATCATCGGCATGAGGGTCATGGCTCTGGCCGGACCCGCTGACGTGGACGCCACCGTGTCACTGGCCAGCTTGTCCGACCGTCTCGCGCGGGGTCGGTCCTTTGTCTTGTTGATCCCACCGGCCACGGTGCAGGTCGGCTGGGCGGCCGTGGCACCTCCGCGCAGTGGGTGGGAGGTTGTGGGGGAACTGACCGCCGAGGAGCTCAGAACCGTTGCCACCCAAGGTATTGCCGAGATCACCGAGGGCGTTCCCGCGGGTTCGGGTGTGCAGGCCGTCGCGGCCATGCGGGAACGCGTGTGGGCGCGAGACTCGCGGACGGTCCCGCCGGTGCCATCGGGAGCTGCCTTCGGGGCATACGCCCTTGGCTTCCTGACACAAGAGACTGTGCGGGTGTCAGCCCATGGTCGCTGGACCCGGCTGTCCACCGCGACTGGTCACGTCCTGGTGCGTTGACCGGCGAACATCACGAGGGCGGCGACCGCTGCCAGGGACACCCACATGAGCTCGAACACGCGGATGTCCGAGCCGAGCGGGTTGTGCATCGCGGCGAACACCGCGCCTGCCGCCGAGATCCCCAGAACGCTCCCGAGGACGTCGGACACCTGCAGTGACGAGGAGGTGCGGCCGTGGTCGCTGACCGGTGAGAGGGAGAGGGAGAGCACCGAGGTCGATGACATGGCCAGCCCCATGCCCAGGCCGGACAGAGCGGTAGCAAGCCCCACCAGGTAGGAGGGCAATCCGAAGGCGGCGATCGCGGCAAGCAGGAGGATGCCGAGAGCCAGCGACGCGCCCCCTGCGACGATGAGCTCGGACCGGCGGTTGTTCAGTGCATGGTGACCCTGGACGAAGGAGCCGAACGACCAGCCGAGCGCTCCGACGGTGAGCATGATGCCGGCGGTCGTGAGGTTGAGATGCCGCTCGTTGACGAGCATGAGCGGGATGAACGTCAGGGCGCCGTTGAAGGAGGCGGTCAGCAGGAACCGGCTCATCATGACCGATGGCAGCCCACGGGACATAAGCAACGTGCCGGCCGGGACGAGCCGCGGGGCGGTTGCCGCGATACCGACCAGTCCCAGCACACTGAGCATGACGGGAAGGGCCTGGGTGGCCGAGAGCTGGGTGGAGCCCCACTGCATGGCACCGGCCGAGACTGAGACGCCGAGGCCGAGCAGTGCGAGCCGGCGATGCCCGGACCGGTCAGCCTGCCGATCGGTCCTTGTGTGGTCGGGCCGTGCGCCATCGGCCGTGGATCCTCCCGTGATCCGGTCGCGTTGCGTGCTCACCACGGCAAACGTCACTGCGATGGGCGCAATCACGAGCAGGAAGACCCAGCGCCAGGACCAGGTTGAGGTCAGCCATCCGGCCACCGGCGGGCCGATCACCGAGGGGAGCACCCAGGCGGCCGAGACCCAGCTGAAGACCCTGGGACGCAGGGCATCCGGATACGCACGGCCGATCACGACGTAGAGCGCGACCACGATGAGCCCGGCGCCGAGGCCGGCCACCAGCCGTCCGGCCAGGAGCACGGCGAACGTCGGGGCCAGCCCCGCCATCGCCGAGCCAGCTGCCATCAGCAGCTGGCCGGCGAACAGCGAGGGGAGCGGTCCGCGCAGGTCCGACCACACTCCGGCCAGGACGATGCCGAGCAGCATCGCGGTGAGCATGAAGGAGGACGGGAGCCCGTACGACCGCACGGCGTCGAGGTCCCTGGCCACTGCGGGCATCGCGGTCGAGATGGCCATGGCCTCGAAGGCGATGACGGTGACCAGAGCCAGCAGTGCGACGGTCAGCAGCCGGTAGACCGACCCCATAGGACCGCTGGGTCGCTCCTGCTGTCGGTCCGGGCGGATTGTAGACGTCACGGGGTCATCGGCTCGTTCCGGGCTACGCGCTCAGCCAGACGGTGGTCTCGGTGGGTATCAGTCCCTCCGAGGTCAGCGGGCCACTGCACACAAGGGCCTGCGCGCCCGGGGGCAGTGCCACCGGCTCAGCGCCGAGGTTGCAGATGACCAGTACGCGCTCACCCGTGGCCGGCTCGTTGACGAGCGCCACGACGTCGTCGCCGTAGCCCTCCAGCCAGCTCAGCGAACCCGCACCGAGCCCTCGCTCGCGACGAGTGGCCAGCAGTGCGCGATACAGCTCGAGGGTTGAGTCCGGGGCGCCAACCTGACGGTCGACGGCAAGCGCCGCATAGGACGCCGGCTGTGGCAGCCAGGTCTGGTCAGAGGGGCCGAAGCCGTATGACGGTTTGTCGGCCTCCCACGGCATCGGCACCCGGCAGCCGTCCCTGCCCCGCTCGCTGTGCCCGCTGCGTGGCCACGTCGGGTCCTGTCGGACGTCGTCGGGCATGTCGGTGGAGTCGGGCAGCCCCAGCTCCTCGCCCTGGTAGACGTAGGAGGAGCCCGGCAGGGCCAGCATCAGCGCGGTGGCCGCTCGCGCTCGATGCAGGCCGAGGGCTGCGTCCGGCTGCGGGTCACCGATACCAATTCCGTTGGGGCGCTTGGGTCCCACGGGGAGTCCGAGCCGGGAGGCGTGGCGCACCACGTCATGGTTGGAAAGCACCCAGGTGGTGGGGGCTCCGACCGAGTCTGCCGCCGTGAGTGACTTGGTGATGGCCTCGCGCAGGTCAGGTGCCCGCCACTGCGCTTGCAGGAACTCGAAGTTGAACGCCTGGTGCATCTCGTCCTCGCGGACGTAGCGGGCGAGACGCTCAGGGGAGTCGACCCACGCCTCAGCGCAGAGGATGCGGTCGTTGTCGTCCGAGTAGCCGGCCGCCTCGATCGGGTTGTAGGAGTTGAGGATCTGACGCCACACCCGGTAGACCTCGTGGACGCCTTCCTGGTCCCACATCGGGGGCTTCTTGCCATGGTGATCGTGCGGCACTCCGTCGGCGTCACCGAGGATGTGCAACGGCTCGTCCCAGTCGGGCAACCCCGCCTGCTTGATCAGAGCGTTGGCGACGTCGACCCGGAAGCCGTCGACGCCCCGGTCGAGCCAGAACTTCAGTACGTCCTCGAACTCCGCGCGGACCTGCGGGTTCTCCCAGTTGAAGTCAGGTTGCTTGGCCGCGAACAAGTGGAGGTACCACTGGCCATCCGTGCCGTCGGCGGCCTTGACCCGGGTCCAGGCCGCGCCACCGAAGACGCACAGCCAGTTGTTGGGCGGCAGGTCCCCGTGGGGGCCACGGCCGTCCTGGAACACATAGCGGTCCCGCTCGGGGCTGCCCGGCTCGGCAGCCAACGCGGCCTGGAACCACGGGTGCTCGTCGGAGGAGTGGTTCGGGACGAGGTCAACGATGACCTTGAGACCGAGGTCGTGGGCCTTGGCCAGCAGAGTGTCGGCGTCGGCCAGCGTGCCGAAGAGCGGGTCGATGTCGCGGTAGTCGGCGACGTCATACCCGGCGTCCGCCTGTGGTGAGACATAGAACGGTGAGAGCCAGACGGCGTCCACGCCGAGGTCGCGCAGGTAAGGCAGGCGGGCCGTGATGCCCGGCAGGTCCCCGCCCCCATCGCCGTTGCCGTCAGCCCACGAGCGTGGGTAGATCTGGTAGATCACGGCATGGCGCCACCATGCAGGCTCCGTGGCGGGGCGAGCGTGGACCAGCGAGGATGAGAGATCCTGCACGGGCAGGTCAGTGTGGAGATAGGCGGTAGAGATTTCATTCCTCCAGAGAGTTGACCAGGGACTGTGCCGCCCGGTCAAAGTAGTCGCGCAGGACGAGGTCGTTCTCGGGGGCCAGGTCCAGTGAGTCGACCGCGGCCATGATGTGCGTGAGCCACCGGTCGCGCTGGGTGATGGTGACCTTGAACGGGGCGTGTCGCATCCGCAACCGCGGGTGCCCCCGGTCCTGCGAGTACGTCGAAGGACCTCCCCAGTATTGCTCAAGGAACATCCGGAACCGCATCTCGGCTGGACCGAGATCGTCCTCTGGGTAGAGCGCCCGTAGCTCGGGGTCGCCGGCAACGCCCGCGTAGAATTGCTGAGTGAGCTTGCGGAATGTCTCGTGTCCTCCCACCTGGTCGTAGAAGGTCTCAGTGGTCACGGCACCAGTCTGACAGGCTCAGGGGCGCAGTGAGCCACCCTGCCCACCCTGGTCAGCGCCAGAGGGTGGTCCAGCCTGCGGAGGGCGGATCCCGGCCGCGTCGAGAGCGGCCTTGACCCGCTCGCGGATCTCCCGGGAGATCGGGAAGTTCTCGTTCGGCGCGCACTTGGCGATGATCCGGATGGTTATCACCCCGCCTGCCATCGACTCGACTCCGGCGACCACTGGTTCTTCCAGCAGCCGTGTTGCCCAATCCTGCGCGCCATACACCTGGTGGGCTACCTCGCGGATCAGCGGCAGGACGATGTCCAGGCTCTCGTCGTAGCCGACCTGGATGTCCACCACCGCGGTGGACCATCCCTGGGACCGGTTGCCGATCCTGACGATCCCGCCGTTGCGGATGTACCAGACGATTCCGCTGGCGTCCCGCACTCTGGTGACACGAAGAGTGACGTCCTCGACGGTGCCGATCGCCTCGCCCGTGTCAATGACATCGCCCACGCCGTACTGGTCCTCGAGGATCATGAAGATGCCGGACAGGACGTCCTTGACCAGACTCTGTGCGCCAAAGGCCAGCGCGATCCCGCCCACGCCGGCCGATGCCAGGAGCGGGCCCAGCGGCAGGCCGAGGGTCGCCATGATGGTCAGCAGCGCCATCGCGAAGATGACAAAGGTCGACGTGCTCTTGAGGATGGCGCCCATGGTTGCGGCGCGTTGGGTCTTTCGCGCCTCGTCCAGGCCGGTGGCCTGGGCAAGGACCCGGGACGAGCGGCGTGGAGTCTGACTCGCGTGCCCAGCCGCCCTGGTCAAGGCGCTGTTGACGACCCGGTCGATGGCGCGGTGCAGCACCCACCGAAGTAGCACTGCACCCAGGACCGTGCCGAGGACCGTCAGAGAGGGGCCGATGAGCCACCACCATTGCGCTACCGCCTTGTTGCTCACCTCCTCCAGGGTGTTCCGGGGGGGCAGCGGGGGAAGTAGGGACACTGACACCACGGGATGCAGGTCAGCGGTGGGGGGAGCGAACGTCATACCCACCATCTTTGCCCAGGCGGGGGGGCGTGTATCCATCGCCACACGTGAAAGACTTGATAGGTCCTGATCGCTGCCTTCCGAAAGAGATGACGTGCCGAGTTCCGAACCTTCGCCTGCACTCACCGCGCTCGCTCGTGCGTCCGGGGTGGCCACCGAGTACTGGGACTGGCAGGGCAACCAGGTCATAGTCAGCGAGCAGACGATCTCGGCGGTCCTGCAGGCTCTTGGCTTGGACACGTCTGACGATGGCGCGGTCGCGAGTTCCCTGGCCGGTGTGACGGACCGTGCGTGGCGTCGCACTCTGCCCCCGATCGTCGTATGCCGCCAAGGGTCGAACAGGTGGGTGCCCCTGCATCTGCCCGACGGCGAGACCGTGCAGGTGTGGACGGTTCTCGAGGATGGAACGCGCCGCGATCTTCGTCAGGTGGACAACTACGTCGATCCCCGGGTCATCGACGAGCAGTCGACCGGGGAGGCGACCTTCGAGATCCCTGGGGACCTGCCGCTGGGCTGGCACACGATCAATGCGCGCATCGGTGAGGTCAGCTTCTCGTCCCCGCTGGTCGTCTCACCCGCCGTCATGGTCCTGCCGCCCGCGCTGGAGCAGCATCGGGCGTGGGGCCTGCTGAGCCAGCTGTACTCGGTCCGGTCCCGTCAGTCCTGGGGTCTTGGGGACCTCGCTGATCTGGCCGACATGATGGCTTGGGCTGCGGCGGACCTGAGCGCGGACTTCGTCCTGGTGAACCCGCTGCATGCCGCCGAGCCGGTGGCCCCGATGGAGCCCTCGCCGTATCTGCCCACGTCGCGGCGCTTCGTCAACCCGATCTACATCCGGGTCGAGGACATCCCTGAGATGGGCTATATGTCCTCCGCAGAGCGCCAGCTGCTGGAGTGGCACGCGGATGATGTCCGGACCCTGAACGACGCGGACACGATCGACCGTGACGCGGTGTGGTCGGCCAAGCTCGCGGCGTTTCGCACCATCTTCAACCAGCCACGGTCATCGCGACGAGAGCGGGCCTTCACTGCGTTTTGCGACCGCGAAGGCCAGGGTCTGCTTGACTTCGCCACCTGGTGCGCGCTGGCCGAGAAGCACGGACTGCCTTGGGCTGACTGGCCCGCGGACCTACAGGACCCAGGCAGCCCCGGGGTCGAAGCGTCGCGCGACCAGATCGGCGATGAGGTGGAGTTTTATCGCTGGCTGCAATGGATCGTCGATGAGCAGCTCGGGGCCGTCCAGCGGCAGGCCAAAGAAGCGGGGATGTCGATCGGGGTCATTCATGACCTTGCGGTGGGCGTTCATCCCGAAGGTGCCGATGCATGGGGGCTTGCCGATGCCCTGGCGCGCCGAGTCACCGTTGGTGCTCCGCCGGACCAGTACAACCAGCTCGGACAGAACTGGAGTCAGCCACCGTGGAGACCGGACCGGCTCGAGGAGCTTGGCTACGCGCCGTACCGGGACATGCTGCGCACCGTCCTGCGCCATGCCGGTGGCATCAGGATCGACCACGTCAGCGGGCTCTTCCGGCTGTGGTGGGTCCCGGAGGGACTGCCTGCAAGTGAGGGCACCTACGTCCGCTACGACCACGAGGCGCTGATCGGCATACTCGCGCTGGAGGCCCATCGGGCGGGCGCACTGGTGGTCGGCGAAGACCTCGGTGTCGTCGAGCCATGGGTTCGGGACTATCTGCGTGAGCGCGGCATCTTCGGCACGTCGATCCTGTGGTTCGAGAAGGACGCCGAGGGCAGACCCCTGCCTGCCGAGGCCTATCGAGAGCTGTGCCTAGCCACCGTGACCACCCATGACCTGCCGCCGACGGCCGGCTATCTGGCCGGTGAGCACATCGACCTGCGCAACGACCTTGGCCTGCTCACTCGCCCTGTCGAAGAGGAGCGCACGATCGACACGGCGGCTCAGGGCCAGGTCCTCGACATGCTGGTCGAGCGAGGCCTGCTGCGTTCGGGTGCCTCAGGCACCGACGTCGTCGAGGCTCTGCACCGGTTCCTGTCGTGGACGCCGGCCAAGCTGCTCGGAGTTGCCGTTCCGGACCTGACCGGAGATCACCGGGCGATGAACCAGCCGGGCACCCACGAGGAGTATCCCAACTGGCGGCTGCCGTTGGCCGGCGCTGACGGCAAGCCGGTGCTGCTCGAGGATCTGATGACCTCCCGCTGGGCCCGCCGCCTCGCCCGCTGTGTCTCCCAGCGCTGAGCGCGCCCAACGCTGAGTTCGGCTGTGCGGCGGCGTTCGTTCACCGAGAAGGCTCGTCCTGGCATCCCAATGGGGTGTGGTTGAACAGGGGGGAGAGTTGTCGCCGGGACTGCGCTCGTCACGATGTCATAGGGACCTGCAAGAACGCGAGGCGACGGATCGTGAGGGTCGCAGCCCTCACGATCCGTCGCTGTAACGTTGTCTGCCGTCAGGCTTCGTCTCGCTGCTGGGCTGCCAGTGCCCGCGTCACCGCATCGCGATTCTCCGATATGACGCGCCGCAGGGCAGCATTGGCGTCAGGATTCGCGTCGAGCCAGGACTGGGAGGCGTCAGCGAGCTCTTCGTTGGCCAAGGTCACCGGGTAGAACCCTTCGACGACAGACTCGGCTATCGCATGGGTGCGTGAGGCCCACAAGGTGGTGAGCATGGCGTGGTACTTCTCGACATACGGCGTGAGCAAGGCCGTGTCATGCACCTTGACGAATCCCTGGGCGACCGCATCGACCGTCTGGTTGGGCAGGCCCTCCTGTTCGATGACCTTGTGCCAGGCCTTGGCCTTGGCCTCGGCCGTGGGGATGCTCGCCAGTGCTCGGGCTGCGCGCGCGTGTCCCGTTGCGGTGTTGTCCGCCTGCCGCTCGTGCTCGATCTCGCTCTCAGCTGCGTGGCCGGCTGTGGCAAGGCTGGTGAGTAGGGTCCAGCGCATCTCGGTGTCGATCGCCAGACCCTCGAGCTCGGCGGTGCCCTCCAGCAGTCCGCGCACCCAGACCACATCCTCGTCGCGGTGGGCGTAGCCGGCGAACGCGCTGACCAGCTGCAGCTGGGCGTCGCTATCTGGCATGGCTGAGGTCGCCAGCTCACGCAGGCGTGCCGTCACCGAGGCCATAGTGGCGTCCCGGTGCGCAGGACAGACATAGAGCCTGGTGGCGGCCTGCAGCTGGTTGAGCAGTACGCGAAGCAGCGTCGAGTCCGTTTCGCCCGGGAGTGTGTTGAGCACCAGGTCGCAGAAGTCGCGTGCCGACATCTCTGCGTCACGGGTCATGTCCCACGCCGCCCCCAGTACGAGTGCGCGGGGCAGGCTGCCGGTGAAACCGCGAGGGTTGGCCAGAACCGTTGCCATCGAACGTTCGTCGAGGCGGATCTTGGCGTAGGCGAGGTCGTCGTCGTTGACCAACAGGAGGTCCGGCCTGTGTTGACCGACCAGGGTCGGCACCTCGGTTCGTGCACCGGCGATGTCGAGCTCCATCCGATTGACCCGCTCGATGTGGTCGTCCACCACGCAGTAGCTGCCGATCACCAGTGTGTGCGGACGCAGCGTCGGGAACGCCTCGACCGCGGTCTGGGTGATGGCCGCGGCTGTGATGATGTCGCGGTCGTCGGCCGTGACCTCCAGACGCAGGGTGTTCACGCCAGCGGTCTCGAGCCATAGCCGTGACCAGGCGTGCAGGTCGCGACCTGAGGCGCGCACGAGGTGGTCGAGCAGGTCCGAGAGCGTGGTGTTCTCCCAGGAGTGGGTGGAGAAGTACTCGCGGATTCCGGCCTTGAATGGCTCACGACCGACGTAGGCGACGAGCTGCTTGAGCACCGAGGCGCCCTTCGCGTAGGTGATGCCGTCGAAGTTGACCTCGACGTCCTCGAGGTCGCGGATGTCGGCGACGATGGGGTGGGTCGAGGACAGCTGGTCCTGTTGGTAGGCCCAGGACTTCTCGGCCGTGCCGAACGTGGTCCAGGCAGTGGTCCACTGCGTGGCCTCGGCCTGACACGTCGTCGAGGCCCACTCAGCAAAGGACTCGTTGAGCCACAGGTCGTTCCACCACTGCATCGTGACGAGGTTGCCGAACCACATGTGGGCGAGCTCGTGCAGGATCGTCAGCGCACGCCGCTCGATAATCGCCTCGGTGACCTTGGCCCGGAAGACATACATCTCGTTGTACGTCACCGCCCCGGCGTTCTCCATCGCGCCCATGTTGTACTCGGGTGTGAAGATCTGGTCGTATTTGGTGAACGGGAAGGCACAGTCGAACTCGTTCTCATAGAAAGTGAATCCACGTTTGGTGCAGTCGAAGATGTTGTCCGCGTCCAGGTGTGGGGTCAACGACTTGCGGCACAGGATGCCCAGCGGCACGGTGCCGTTGCGGGTCTCGACCTGGTCGCGGATCACGTCGTACGGCCCGGCGATCAGCGCGGTGATGTAGCAGGAGATGCTTGGCGTGGGTGCAAAAGCCCAGATCGCAATGGGCGTTTCTGCGATCTCGCCACCTGCTACCGGCGGGGGCGTCGGTTCGTTGGAGACGACCTGCCAGTGCGCCGGGGCGGTGACCGTGAACGTGAAGGTTGCCTTGAGGTCGGGCTGCTCGAACACGGCGAACATGCGCCGGCAGTCGGCCACCTCGAACTGCGTGTACAGGTAGACCTCGTCGTCCACCGGGTCGACGAAGCGGTGCAGGCCTTCACCGGTGTTCATGTAGACGCCGGTCGCATCGATCGTCAGGTTGTTGGCGCCGGACCTCAGCGCCGGGAGCTGGACCCGGATCCCGTCAAAATGCGTTGCCGGGTCGAGCGACTCCCCGTTGAGGTTGATCTGCTCGACAGACGCGGCGATCAGGTCGATGAAGGTGCTGGCCCCTTCCTGAGTGGCCGTGAAGTCGACGGTTGACCGGGTCCGGAAGGTGGTGGGTCCGGTCGTGAGGTCGAGGGCGACGTCGTAGGTCGCCAGGGACAACAGTTCGGCGCGTTGGTCGGCTTCGTCGCGAGTCAGGTTCTTGCCAGGCACTGGTCATCTCCTGTGGGGGAAACTTCATGGGGAGTCAAGACATCCTCACATGACGGGTGAGGGACCCTCACAGGTCATCGGCATTGGCCGTCGGCTGGCAGGATGGCACTCATGACTGTCAAGACTTCTGTGGAGATGTGGTTCGACCCGATCTGCCCGTGGGCGTGGCTGACCTCGCGTTGGCTCATGGAGGTCGAACAGGTCCGCGACGTAGAGGTCACCTGGTCGGTGATGAGCCTGGCTGTCCTGAACGACGGCCGTGAGCTGCCCCCGGAATACGAATCCATGATGGAACGCGCCTGGGGTCCGGTTCGGGTCATCGCCGCCGCCGCCCGCGAGCACGGTCCCGCGGTGATCAAGCCCCTGTTCGACAAGATAGGCACCCGCATCCACCTCGGCGGGGAGCAGGACTACCAGCAGGTCATCGCTGCTGCACTGAAGGAGGCCGGGCTGCCCGCGGACCTGCTCAGGTTCGCCACCTCGGGCGAAGTCGACCAAGACGTGCGTGCCAGCCACGATCGCGCCATCGCCTTGGTCGGTGAGGAGGTGGGCACGCCGGTGATCGCGATGGCCGGGTCCGCCTTCTTCGGCCCGGTGGTCACGCCGGCACCCAAGGGTGAGGCGGCTGGCAGGCTTTTTGACGGCTGGGCGCTGATGGTGGCCACTCCCGGATTCTTCGAGCTCAAGAGGACCCGGACCCAGAGCCCCATCTTCGACTGATCGCTGCCCAGCTCGCTGCCTTCGACCTTGTTCCTGCAGACTCGTTTCCTGCAGACTCGCTTCCTCCAGACTCAAAGGAGCCCAACCCATGCGCGTTCACATCGGCGGCGATCACGCGGCATACGACCTGAAGTGCACTTTGGTGACCTTCCTGCAGGGAAAGGGTTATGACGTCGTCGACCACGGCCCGGAGTATCTCGACCTGCAGGATGACTATCCGGTTGCCGTCCTGCGCGCGGCCGAGGCCGTGTCCGGCGACCTGGGAGCGTTCGGCATCGTGCTGGGGGGGTCGGGCAACGGTGAGCAGATGGCTGCGAACAAGGTCCGGGGGATCCGGGCAGTGCTGGCCTACAACGTCGAGATCGCCAAGCTGGCGCGGACGCACAACAACGCCCAGGTCCTGTCCATCGGTGCGCGGATGAACACCCTCGACGAGGCCGAGGCCATGGTCGAGGCCTTCCTGACGACGAAGTTCAGCGGTGACGAGCGGCATGCGCGACGCCTGGCCATGGTCGAGCGCTACGAGCTGCACGGTGAGCTGCCGCCGATTCCGGCGGTGGAGGGCTAAGCCGAAGGCACAGAGGCCGCGGACCCAAACCGGGGTCTGCGGCCTCCGCGCGACGTACAGTGCCAACCGTGAGCACACGTGCCCAACGGTTCGCCCGTCGGTGCTTCTTCATGGTCCAGCGTCTGTCGCGGCGCCTCAGCGTGATGGTGCGCCTCTTCCCGGGCTTCGCGGCGCTGGTCCTCATCCTCGTGGCCGCTCTAGTGGAAGCTCTGATGCTCGGCTGGCCAGCCGTCATGCCCTGGTCATCGTTCCTGCCCGTGGTCGTCCTGGCCGGGTTGTTCCTGCCACCGAGATGGCTCGCAGTCGTGCTGCTCGTGACCGCTGCTCTACTCGCGTATGACGGGTGGTCACTGAGATGGAACCGCGGGGACTACGTCGGCGCCATGGTCGTGACCGTCGTCATGGCGGCCATGATGGCCTGGCTGGCGGTCTCCCGGGCCCCGTTGGGTGTTCAGGGAACGCTGGCGGAGTCGATGCTCGTGGATCTGCGCGACCGGATTCGCGCACAGAGTGAGCTGCCGCGCCTGCCTGAGCCGTGGCACGCCGAGGTGGAAGTGGAGTCGGCTGACTTCGAGCCCTTCGCCGGCGACTTCGCGGTGGCCAACATCTCGGAAGCTGGCGACCGGTTCGAGGTTGCCCTCGTGGATGTCTCGGGCAAGGGTCTGGATGCTGGGACGCGGGCGTTGCTTCTGTCAGGGGCCTTTGGCAGTCTGCTGGGTGCGATGGAACCGCCAGACCTTCTGGGTGCCGCCAACTCCTATCTGCTTCGACAAGACTGGAACGACGGCTTTGCCACGGCGATCCACGTGGCCCTCGAGCTGGACACCGGCCGGTTCTCCCTGGGCGGCGCTGGGCATCCGCCCGCGGTGAAGTACTGGGCCGGCTCGGGTCAGTGGCAGGTCATGGACGCGGCGAACGGTCCGCTGCTGGGCGTGCTTCCGGGTGCAGCATTTCCCCGCTCGTATGGCCAGCTGCGCCATGGCGATGCCCTGCTGCTCTATACCGACGGTGTCATCGAGACCCGATTCCGTGACCTGACGGTCGGTATCGACCGAATGCTCGGCGCAGCCGAACGCCTCGTCTCAGGAGGCTTTGCCGGTGGGGCAACGCAAATCTGCGCCGCAGGTCTGGCCGGCCGCAGCGACGATCGTGCGGTCGTACTGATCTGGTGCAGCTGACGACTCTAGACGGGGTCGGCCACTATGGCGCCGCGCAGGCTGATGTCGGCGCACTCCAGGCAGACCTCCCTGGGGATGACTCCGAGCTTCATCAAGACGCCGAAAACCTTGCACCCCACGCAGAATCCGAGGATCGACTCGAGAGCGGGAAAGACGATCATGACCACTCCGATCGTCACCACGACCGGGCTGGCGATACCAAGCAGCCACAGGATCACAGCTACCGAGGTCAGTGCGGCCCCAATCCCTGCGGCGAAACGCTTGGGCGGACCCGCGGTTGGTCGTCCGGGCGCGCTGACCACCGGACGGACGAATCGCTGGACGCCGATCGCCAACAGGCTGGCTTTAGGACCGAGCGTTGTCCGCAGGATGAAGTCGACGGCCAGCACCACATAAACCCACCATTGGTGCAGATCGAGAGCCACAAGGGCCAGGATCAGCACGACAGAGGCGATCAGTCGAACGGTGACGTCATCGACGACACGGGGGAAGCGCGGCTCTGTGGTCATGGCGGTGAAACACCGCGGGCGGTCGGGATCGTGCGTCGAGTCGCAATGGCCCGAGATGGTCCTTGAAGTCACTGACCGAGGAGCTCCCTCCATGATAACCTACGGTAACGTAAGTTACGTTCCCGTAAGTTGGAGGTTCGCCCATGCCGGTGTCGCCCAGCGTTCTCCCCACCGCCGCGCTCCCGGCCACTGACGGTCGCTTGCCGGTGGTCATCCAGGGCGGGATGGGTGTGGCCGTGTCCTCGTGGCAGCTGGCGCGGGCGGTGTCGCAGGCTGGGCAGCTCGGCGTCGTCTCCGGGACCGCATTGGATGTCGTGATAGCGCGACGGCTGCAGGATGGCGATACGGGTGGCCATGTTCGACGCGCCCTGGAGAGCTTTCCGGTGCCGGCGATGGCGCAGCGGATCTTGAGCCGATACTTCCTTGACGGAGGCAGGGCCCCCAAACAGCCGTACCACCCGGTCCCCAAGCTGAGTATGGACACACCCGTAGCGGGTCTGGAGCTCTCGATGGTGGCCAACTTCGCCGAGGTGTGGCTGGCCAAGGAGGGCCACGACGGCTTGGTCGGGATCAACTTCTTGGAGAAGGTCCAGATGGCCACGCCGAGTGCGGCGTACGGGGCGATGCTGGCCGGCGTGGACTACGTGCTCATGGGTGCCGGCATCCCTGCGGAGATCCCCCAGCTCCTGGATCGGCTGGCTGTTCATGAGCCGGGTTCCCTGGACCTGCACGTGGACGGGGCCACCATCGCGTACAGCGTTGGCCTGGACCCCCAAGCCCTCACCGGAGGCGGGCTGGCCCCGCTGCGCCGGCCGATGTTCCTGGCGATCGTGTCAGCGCACGTCCTGGCCGCCTACCTGGCCCGCGACGACGCGACCCGGCCGGACGGGTTCGTCGTCGAGGGTCCACGGGCGGGTGGGCACAATGCTCCCGCGCGCGGGCGCCCCGTCCTGGACGAAGATGGGCAGCCGGTATTCGGTCCGCGTGATGAGGCGGACCTGGCCAAGGTTGCCGCGGTCGGTCTGCCGTTCTGGCTAGCCGGCGGCTACGCCACGGCGGATCAGGTCATCCAGGCACGGGCCGTTGGAGCCGCAGGGGTGCAGGTGGGCACGCTGTTCGCGCTCTGTGCCGAGTCTGGGCTCGATCCCGCCATACGTGAGGAAATGCTCACCCAGCTGGGCGCCGGGGAGCTGGTGGTCCGCACCGACCCACGGGCCTCGCCTACAGGGTTCCCATTCAAGGTTGCGACACTGAAGGGGACCATGTCGCAGGCGGAGCAGTACGCCGCCCGGCCGCGGCTGTGCGACCTGAGCTACCTTCGCGTCCCCTTCGAGCGCGAGCCCGGTGACCTTGGCTATCGCTGCCCGGCCGAGCCCGTTCACATGTACGTCCGCAAGGGCGGAGATATCGCCGACACCGTCGGACGCAAGTGTCTGTGCAACGGTCTCATGGCCGGCATCCAGCTCGGGCAGAATCGACGCGAGGGCTACACCGAGGTGCCTATCGTCACCCTTGGAGCGGACCTTGAGGGCGTGGCACAGATGCTGTCGGACCTGCCCGACGGCTGGACCGCAGTCCAGGCCGTCGACCGTCTCCTGGGGAAGTGACGGAGAGGATTTTTCTCGCTCTGGAGCGGGCGACGGGAATCGAACCCGCGTTGTCAGTTTGGAAAGTTGGGTACTCCGGAGGACATAACTGCAGGTCAGATGCTATGTGGATGCCGTCATAGGTCCAGTCAGGACCTCCACAGGACCTAAGCGCTTTGTGCTCGTCGGACGGGAAGGCGCTCCGGCGCGTCCTTCACATCGCCGGTAACCATCACGTCCAATGCCCGGGCAATTTCGCTGTCCCGTTCGCTGATCGCGTGTTGATAGACCAGCGCGGCCGCCGGCGAAGCGTGCCCCAGTCGGTGCATGAGCTCTTTGGTGGTTGCTCCGGTGGAGGCAGCCAGTGTCGCACCCGTATGCCTCAACCAATGGACGCGCGTGTGAGGCAGACCACAACGCTTGACCGCTCGCCGGAAGGTGGCACCGAAGTTGTGTTGCTGGATGAACCGGCCCGAGGCCGTGGCAAAGACCAGCGCTTCGGGGTCGTCCGGGACGAAGTCGGCCAAGTGGCTCTCTAGCAGGTTGGCCACGGAGCCGGGCAGGGTGACCGTCCGTCGCCCCGCGTCGGTCTTCGGGGATCCCACGGTCCACGCTCCGTGGATATATTGGCAGGTTCTCTCGACCGTGAGCCGTGCATCAGACACGTCCCGGCGGCGGAGCGCTGTCGCTTCCCCGAATCGCAGGCCGCCGAATGCGAGGACCATCACCAATGTCTTGTAACGGGCTGGTACCTCCTCTGCGATGGCGAGGACCTCGGGAACGGTGAGGGACCGTGCGGCCACGGCAGGTTTGACCATGCCTGCACCCTTAATCCGGCATGGGTTGGACTTGAGCACGTCGTCTTGCAC
>DAITND010000025.1:0-21350 GCA_036834825.1 Dermatophilaceae bacterium | reverse complement strand
GCAGGCACCGGTGAATACGCCGAGCACATCAACGGGTCCTTCGAACACCTGCCTCTGGGCAAAGCAAGTAGGCCGAATTGTCTGCCACTGAGCCCCCGCTGTCTGTCCAACAGAACAGCGGGGGCTTATGGCCTCACCCCCGGATTGACTCCGAGCGCAGTCAGCGCTCGAAACTATGGGCCGTTCGATGCGCTGCTCAGGCAGCACAACCAGCCGTCGCCTCCGCCTCCAGTAACGTCAGCCTCGGCCGATGAAGGCACGCCCACACGAGTCCAGTGCGCGGCTCAGATGGCTTTGACGACGCCGGCGTTCTTCACGGGCTCCGGACTGGAGTTGGCCATGTCGTTGCTGGATCCAAGCGCGTGGCCTGGAGGCTTCGACCGCGGCCCCGGTCGCCATGCTCAGCGAGCGCCACCACCGGATGCTCGGCGACTTGACGAGGCGGGCCGAGCTGGACTGCCCGTTCGAGTCGATCTGTAGGACTCGTGTGTTTTTCCGGACCGGCATCGAGCTCCGGTCTAGTTCGCTAGCCAAGGTAGTTGGAGGTGTCGTCGTGCCGGTGGGAGGGAGAGTACTGCGATCGGCTTCTCGTCAAGGGGCTCTGGCCGAGACCGTGGACAGGAGCGACGGCTGCTTGGGCTGCGGTGGCACGCTCTGAAGAGCCTCTGTCGGTCAATGGGTTTGGCCGCGGGGCGTTGATCACCGCCCAGTCGACCTTGCCGCCGTCGTCGGCGGGCAGGACTCCGAATGCTAGCCGGCCGGCTGACTGCGCTGGGCGCTTTGGGGGAACGTGGGCCTCGTGCGGGGTCGGCAACATGACGAGGTGGCGGTCGGAATCTGTGTGAAGGTCCTGCGGAATGCTCGGCTGCTGCACCATAGCCAACTCAATTCGGTGGTCCCGGAAGTGAGGACACGGGCCACCGAGGTTCGGGAGCAGCACGGGGATAAGCCGACGTCACCAGAGTCTGGGGGGACGAAGCACTTCAAAGTGTATACCCCAGACACGCCCGAACGTGTGGCCCAGGTCACATGGCCGCCGAGCTCAGATCTGAGGCCTGGCCGGACATTTCAACCGACGGGACCAACCGTCAAAGGAACCACATACGAAGGACGCTCGCTGAAATAGGCGGGGTGGCCTCTGGGCAAACGACGCTCTTTCGTCTCTCGCCTGACCCTTACCTTGCCCGCGTCCCAACCCACCGGGACGGCTAGGTGGTCGACGGAGGCAACGAGCGGATCCTGACCCTTGTCGCATTCGGTGACTGCGTTGGGCCCGCCGCCCTCGTGTGCGGATGAATACGGCTCTAGTCAAGTCGCATTCTCCTTGCTCATCAGAATGGCATTCGCGTGTTGCGACCAGCAACCGAGACCAAGTTCACCGCTGGATCCCGGCTGAGCTTGCCGCCATAACCCGCTTTGTCCGTTCGGCGAGATCCGGGTCCGAGTCTGTGGACGGGGTCATAGAATCCTGTCATGACCCAGCGTTCGACCCCATCGCCCAGCCTGACCTCGACCACCCCGACATCGACCAGCGCGACCACAGCCTCTGGTCGGCCTGACATCAAGCCGCGCAGCCGCGAGGTCACCGACGGGCTTGAGAAGGCCGCGGCCCGTGGCATGCTGCGAGCCGTCGGTATGGGCGATGACGACTGGGTCAAGCCGCAGATCGGCGTCGCCAGCTCCTGGAACGAGATCACCCCCTGCAACCTCTCCCTGGACCGGCTCGCCAAGGCCGCCAAGGACGGTGTCCATGCCGCCGGTGGTTACCCGCTGGAGTTCGGCACCATCAGCGTGAGCGACGGCATCTCGATGGGCCATGAGGGGATGCATTTCTCCCTGGTCAGCCGCGAGATCATCGCCGACTCCGTCGAGACCGTCATGCAGGCCGAACGCCTTGACGGCTCCGTTCTGCTGGCCGGCTGCGACAAGTCGCTACCGGGCATGCTCATGGCCGCTGCGCGCCTGGATCTTGCTAGTGTTTTCCTGTATGCCGGGTCGATCCTGCCGGGGATCGCCAAGATGAGCGACGGGTCGGAGCGGACGGTCACGATCATCGACGCCTTCGAGGCCGTCGGAGCGTGCGCCGCGGGTCGAATGAGCCGCGAAGACGTCGACGCCATCGAGCGTGCGATCTGCCCGGGCGAAGGTGCCTGTGGTGGGATGTACACCGCCAACACGATGGCCTGTGTGGCCGAAGCCCTGGGGATGTCGCTGCCCGGCAGTGCGGCACCACCGGCCACCGATCGTCGGCGCGACGGCTTTGCCCGTAAGTCCGGCGAAGCCGTTGTCGAGATGTTGCGCCGTGGCATCACCGCCCGCCAGATCATGACCAAGGAGGCATTCGAGAATGCCATCGCCGTCGTGATGGCTTTCGGCGGCTCTACCAACGCTGTTCTGCACCTGCTCGCCATCGCCAACGAAGCCGAGGTCGAGCTGTCGCTGGACGACTTCGCGCGGGTTGGGGCCACGGTGCCCCACCTGGCCGACGTCAAGCCGTTCGGCCGGTTTGTGATGACCGACATCGATCGCGTCGGGGGTGTTCCGGTTGTCATGAAGGCCCTGCTGGACGCCGGACTGTTACACGGTGAGTGCCTGACGGTCACCGGTCGTACGGTCGAGGAGAACCTCGCCCAGGTCCGGCCGCCGGACCCCGATGGTCAGGTCTTGCGTGCCATGTCCCAGCCCATCCACAAGAGCGGCGGTCTGACGATCCTGCGCGGTTCCCTGGCCCCGGAGGGTGCTGTGGTCAAGTCGGCTGGTTTCGACACGGACGTGTTCGAGGGAAGTGCAAGAGTCTTCGACGGTGAGCGCGCGGCGATGGATGCCGTCGGCAATGGCTCCCTGCAGGCCGGTGAGGTGGTGGTCATCCGCTACGAAGGCCCCAAGGGAGGTCCTGGCATGCGCGAGATGCTGGCTGTCACCGGAGCCATCAAGGGTGCGGGCCTCGGCAGGGACGTGCTGTTGCTGACCGATGGCCGGTTCTCCGGAGGAACCACAGGCCTGTGCGTCGGCCATGTGGCTCCCGAGGCGATCGACGGAGGTCCCATCGCCTTCGTCAGGGACGGTGACCGAATCCGGCTGGATGTGGCCGCAGGAACCCTTGACGTCGACCTGACCCCGCAGGTGCTGGCCGAGCGTGCGGTTGGATTCACTGCGCCTGCGCCCAAGTACCCCCGAGGTGTGCTGGCCAAGTACCGCAAGCTGGTGGGAAGTGCTGCCGGCGGCGCGGTCTGTGGCTAGGGACTCCTGCCCGCGCCCGTGGCACAGGGGCGCGGCTTGGGAACCTGGCCAGGGCTGGGAGTCACGAGTCCAGATATCGGACATTTCCTCCAAATGCTGAGACGGTGAGCACCCCCAGTTGACACGGAATCGGCGGTGTCGCACGGTTGGGGCGTGGACCGATTTTTCGTACTTCCCTAGCGCGCAGACTCTCATCCGAGTCAGCGCGCTGCCCCTCACGTCCGGATCCGGACCGGGGGTTTTTTTGTGCAGATGGTCCGTGATCTCGGGCTTCTGTCGGACCACGGAACAGACGAGGCGCTCGTTTCTTGAAAGCGGTGACGAAAGTGACGGACGGCAACGCCCCCCGGCCAGGTTCGAGCCCGGCAGGTTCGAGCCCGGCAGGCTCGGCCAATGCAGAGCCAGGACCCCGACCCTCTCCGTCGGACCTTGCGGGCTCGATGCGCGCACGAGTCGGTGAGGTCGCGGCGCCGCCGGCTCAGGTCACCGGCGCACAGAGCCTGGTGATGGCCCTCGAAGCCGTTGGCGTCGACACCGTCTTCGGCATCCCCGGCGGGGCGATCCTGCCGGCATACGACCCGTTGCTGGACTCCACCAAGGTGCGGCACATCCTCGTGCGCCACGAACAGGGCGCGGGACACGCCGCTGAGGGGTATGCGTCCGCCAGCGGCAGGGTCGGCGTGTGCATGGCCACGAGCGGCCCGGGTGCGACGAATCTGGTCACGCCGCTGGCCGACGCCTATATGGACTCGGTCCCGATTGTCGCTATCACCGGTCAGGTCACGTCCCGGTCCATCGGCACGGATGCGTTCCAGGAAGCCGACATCCGCGGGATCACGATGCCGATCACCAAGCACAACTACCTGATCACCGACGCCGACGCCATCCCGCGCGCCATCGCCGAGGCGTTTCACATCGCCTCGACCGGCCGACCCGGGCCGGTCCTGGTCGACATCAGCAAGGACGCGCTGCAAGCTCAGACCACCTTCGTGTGGCCGCCGAAGCTCGACCTTCCCGGTTACCGGCCCGTGGCAAAACCGCACAGCAAGCAGATCCGCGAGGCGGCCCGGCTCATCCGCGAGGCGCATCGTCCGGTGCTCTACGTCGGCGGGGGAGTCATCCGATCCGGTGCCAGCGACGAGCTGCGCCGGTTCGTCGAGCTGACCCAGATACCCGTGGTGACGACCTTGATGGCCCGTGGCGCGGTCCCCGACACCGAGCCGCTCAACCTGGGTATGCCGGGCATGCACGGCACCGTGTCTGCCGTCACGGCCCTGCAGAAGTCCGACCTGCTGATCACGCTCGGCGCCCGCTTCGACGACCGGGTGACCGGTCAGCTGTCGACGTTCGCCCCTGACGCCAAGGTCATCCACGCAGACATCGACCCGGCCGAGATCTCCAAGAACCGGGCCGCTGACGTGCCGATCGTGGGCGACTGCAAGGACGTCATCAGCGATCTGATTGCCGTGGTGGGAAGCGAGCAGGAGGCCGGTCAGCGCGGGGACTACGAAGCCTGGCGCCAACAGGTCGCGCAGTGGAAAGCCACCTTCCCCTTGGGCTACACCTCACAGGACGGGTCGCTCTCCCCGCAGTACGTCATCGAGCGTATCGGTGCTATCAGCGGTCCTGAGTCGGTCTTCGTGGCAGGGGTGGGCCAGCACCAGATGTGGGCGGCCCAGTTCGTGCAGTATGAACGCCCGAACAGCTGGATCACCTCCGGTGGCCTGGGCACGATGGGCTTCTCGGTGCCGGCGGCGATGGGAGCCAAGGTTTCTCAGCCAGGGCGCACCGTGTGGGCCATCGACGGGGACGGTTGCTTCCAGATGACCAACCAGGAGCTCGCGACCTGCGTCATCAACAAGATCCCGATCAAGGTCGCGATCATCAACAACTCCAGCCTCGGCATGGTTCGCCAGTGGCAGACGCTTTTCTACAACGAGCGCTACTCCAACACCGACCTGCACACGAGCCACGACCAGGTGCGCGTCCCGGACTTCGTCAAGCTGGCCGAGGCCTACGGTTGTGTGGGAATGCGCTGTGACTCCGCAGCAGAGGTTGACGCCACCATCCGAGCGGCGATGGAGGTCGACGACCTTCCCGTCGTGGTGGACTTCGTCGTCCACCGGGATGCGATGGTGTGGCCGATGGTCCCCTCCGGAGTCAGCAACGACCAGATCCAGACGGCACGTGGCCTCACGCCTGCGTGGGATCGCGAAGACTGAAAGGTGCAAGAGATGAGCAAGCACACGCTGTCAGTCCTCGTGGAGAACAAGCCCGGCGTACTGACCCGTATCGCGGGGCTGTTCTCGCGACGCGGGTTCAACATCGACTCCCTCGCGGTCGGCCCGACCGAGCACCCCGACGTGTCCCGCATGACGGTCGTCGTCGACGTGGACGAACTGCCGCTCGAGCAGGTCACCAAGCAGCTCAACAAGCTGGTCGAGGTGCTCAAGGTCGTCGAGCTTGCAGGCACTGCGTCCGTTCAGCGGGAGATCCTCCTGGTGAAGGTCAGCGCTGACCTGCAAACCCGTTCGCACATCATCGAGACGGCGCATCTGTTCCGGGCGAAGATCGTTGACGTCGCAGCCGAAGCGGTGACCATCGAGGCCACCGGCGACAGCGACAAGCTGGAGGCGTTGCTGCGGATCCTGGAGCCGTTCGGCATCAAGGAGCTGGTGCAGTCCGGCATGGTCGCCATCGGCCGCGGTGCCCGCTCGATCACCGATCGTTCTCTACGGTCGGCCTGACGCGACAAGACTCACTACTGCGCGCCCATCAACCCTCGCTCACCGATACGGCACATCCGATTCCCACTTCCAACGCAATTCACGCAAAGAAGGAGCCCGACCGTGGCTGAAATGTTCTACGACGCCGATGCAGACCTGTCCGTGATCCAGGGGCGCAAGGTTGCCGTCATTGGCTATGGCAGCCAGGGTCACGCCCACGCGCTGAACCTGCGCGACTCAGGTGTCGACGTCCGGGTTGGCCTGGCCGAGGGCAGCAAGTCCAGGGCCAAGGCCGAGGCCGAGGGCCTGCGGGTGGTCTCGGTGGCCACAGCGGTCCAGGAGTCCGATCTTGTCATGATCCTGACCCCGGACCAGGTCCAGCGCACGGTATATGCGGAGTCGATCGCGCCCAACCTCAAGCCGGGCTCGGCGCTGTTCTTCGCACACGGCTTCAACATCCGCTTCGGCTACATCCAGGCGCCGACCGGTGTCGACATCGCCATGGTTGCCCCCAAAGGACCGGGTCACCTGGTCCGCCGCGAGTACGTCGACGGCCGAGGTGTCCCGGTGCTGGTCGCCGTCGAGAAGGACGAGACCGGCAAGGCGTGGGAGCTGGCAAAGTCCTACGCCCGGGCGATCGGTGGCCTGCGCGCCGGCGGTATCCGCACGACCTTCACCGAAGAGACCGAGACCGACCTGTTCGGCGAGCAGGCGGTCCTGTGTGGTGGTGCCTCGCAGCTGGTCATGTACGGGTTCGAGACCCTGGTCGAGGCCGGTTACCAGCCCGAGGTCGCCTACTTCGAGTGCCTGCACGAGCTCAAGCTCATTGTCGACCTGATGGTCGAGGGAGGCATCGCCAAACAGCGCTGGTCGGTCTCGGACACCGCTGAGTACGGTGACTACGTCTCGGGGCCGCGCGTCATCGACCCACACGTCAAGGAGAACATGCAGGCTGTCCTGGCCGATATCAAGAGTGGCGCGTTCGCCGCGCGCTTCATCGCCGACCAGGACGCCGGCGCCCCTGAGTTCACGGCGCTGCGCGCGAAGGCCGCTGCGCACCCGATCGAGGAGACCGGTCGTGAGCTGCGTGGCCTGATGAGCTGGATCAAGGCATCCGACACGGACTACGTCGAGGGCAGCGCAGCCCGCTGAGTCCGGGGGTCCACATCGCGGGCTCAAGCCCCCAGCCAGACTCGCGCGCCCTAAACTGATGCCGGGCACACCGTGAAGGTGTGCCCGGCACAGAGCGGTGCCGAGGTATCTTCCACCGGCCCCGGCCGCATGCCACCGCATGCACGACGTGCCGATTTTCCCGCTAGCTGTGAAGGACAGGTCCAGTGACCAAGCCCGTTGTCTTGATTGCCGAAGAGCTCTCGCCCGCGACCGTCGAGGCCCTCGGGCCCGATTTCGAGATCCGGTATT
Organism: Dermatophilaceae bacterium; assembly: GCA_036834825.1. Lineage (GTDB taxonomy): Bacteria > Actinomycetota > Actinomycetes > Actinomycetales > Dermatophilaceae > UBA4719. The sequence goes on along the minus strand of DAITND010000025.1, from coordinate 13,962 downwards.
GCGATGGCGCCAACCGCGAGGAGCTGCTGGTCGCCCTCGCAGACGTCGACGCCGTGCTGATCCGCTCCGCCACCAGAATCGACCAGGAAGCGCTGGGCGCCGCCCCGCAGCTCAAGGTTGTCGCCCGTGCCGGCGTCGGTCTGGACAACGTGGATGTCAAGGCCGCCACAATTGCCGGCGTCATGGTCGTGAACGCGCCGACCTCCAACATCACCTCTGCTGCCGAGCTTGCCGTCGGACTCCTACTGGCCACCGCCCGCAACATCGCGCCCGCCAACGACGCGCTCAAGGCCGGCAAGTGGAAGCGCAGCCAGTACGGCGGCGTCGAGCTGCTCGGCAAGACCGTGGGCATTGTCGGCTTGGGCCGCATCGGTGCGCTGATCGCGGAGCGTCTTGCCGGTTTCGGTATGAAGCTCCTGGCTTACGACCCCTACCTGAGCACGGCGCGCGCCGGGCAGCTCGGGGTACGGCTGGTATCCCTGGACGATCTGCTGCGCGAGAGCGACTTCATCACCGTGCACCTTCCCAAGACGCCGGAGACCCTGGGCCTCATTGGCGAAGAGGCTCTCAAGCTCGTCAAGCCGTCCGTGCGCATCATCAATGCGGCCCGCGGCGGCATCGTGGACGAACAGGCCCTGGCCAACGCACTCAAGGAAGGCCGGGTCGCGGGCGCCGGTATCGACGTGTGGGCGAAGGAGCCGTGCACGCAGTCTCCCCTGTTCGAGTTCGAATCGGTCGTGGTCACCCCGCATCTGGGCGCCTCGACCGAAGAGGCCCAGGAGAAGGCCGGCGTTGCTGTTGCCAAGTCGGTCCGACTGGCCCTTGCCGGCGAGCTCGTCCCCGACGCCGTGAACGTGTCGAGCGGAATCATCGCCGAGGAGGTCCGTCCCGGAATCGCCCTGGTCGAGAAGCTCGGCCGGATCTACACCGCCCTGGCCGCGGCCGTCCCGGTGCAGCTCGACATCGAGGTCTGGGGCGAGATCACCGAGTACGACGTGAGCGTCTGGAAGCTGGCCGCTCTCAAGGGCCTGTTCCAGGACGTCGTCGAGGAGTCGGTGACCTACGTCAACGCTCCGCTGCTGGCTCAGGAACGAGGTTGCGAGGTACGCCTCCTGACCGATCCGAAGAGCCTGGACTTCCGCAACGTCACAACGCTGCGCGGGACTCTGTCCGACGGAAGCGTCGTCAGCGTGGCCGGCACGCTGACCGGCCCACGGATGATCGAGAAGGTGGTCGGGGTCAACGACTTCGACCTCGAGGTTCCGGTCTCCGAGCACATGGTCTTCTTGACGTATGTCGACCGACCGGGCGTGGTGGGTACCGTCGGTCGTGTCCTGGGCGAGGCAGGCGCCAATATCGGAGGCATGCAGGTGGCCCGGGTTGCCGAAGGCGGCCACGCTCTGATGGCGCTCACCGTCGACTCACAGATCCCGGCAGCGGTGCTGGCCGAGATCTCCCAGGAGATCGGCGCGACGGTCAGCGTCGCCGACCTCGACGACTGAGCTTCACAGGGCGCACTGAGCCTGAAAGGGCGCCTGGGACGTCCGCTGGCTGTCTCAACGTGCGAGAAGCTCTTTGCCTGTGCTATGGCGCCCACGTAGCCTCACGGGGGTATATGGCCAAGCACTGACGGGGGAAGGACGTGATTCACATGAGCGAAGACGAACTCGCTGCGCGCCGCGCGTTGCAGGAGTCACTGGACCTGCGAGACCAGGGACACACAGACGAGTAAACCTCAGCCGCAGCTGAGCTACGGCGCCGGGACTATCCCGGCGCCGTCTGCTATGCGTGCTGTTCGTCAGGTGAGATGGGGAATCCACAATGCAAGACGGCTCTTAGGCTGGTGAACATGATTGACTCCCAGACAACAGACACCCTGAACCTCGCCGTGATCGGGGGCGATGGCATCGGTCCCGAGGTGGTGGCCGAGGGGCTTAAGGTGCTTGCCGCGGTCACCGCGTCCAGTGGGGTCACCGTGAACACCACCGAATACGACCTGGGGGCCCGTCGCTGGCTTGCCACCGGTGAGACCCTGCCCGACTCCGTACTTGCGGAGATCCGCGGACACGACGCGATCCTGCTCGGAGCTGTGGGGGACCCCGGTGTGCCCAGCGGCGTCCTGGAGCGAGGACTCCTGCTCAAGCTGCGATTCGCCCTGGACCAGTACGTCAACCTGCGCCCGGTGCGGCTCTATCCCGGAGTGCAGAGCCCCCTGGCGCTCGATCGGGTCGCCCCCAATGGCATCGACTTCATCGTCGTGCGTGAAGGTACCGAGGGCCCGTACGTCGGCAACGGTGGCGCGCTGCGGATCGGCACGCCGGCAGAGATCGCCACCGAGGTCAGCATCAACACCCGCTTTGGCGTCGAGCGCGTCGTGCGCGACGCCTTCGCCCGTGCGCAGGCAAGGCCTCGCCAGCATCTGACCCTCGTACACAAGCACAACGTCCTGGTGCACGCGGGCGACCTGTGGCGCCGGACCGTGGACGAGGTGGGTGCCGAGTTCCCAGAGGTGAGCACGGCCTACCAGCACGTGGACGCCGCCACGATCTTCATGGTCACTGACCCGGGCCGCTTTGACGTGATCGTGACGGACAACCTCTTCGGTGACATCCTGACCGACATCGCGGCCGCCATCGCCGGCGGCATCGGCCTGGCTGCCAGTGCCAACATCAACCCGCAGGGAAGCGCCCCCAGCATGTTCGAGCCGGTCCACGGGTCGGCCCCCGACATCGCGGGTCAGGGCAAGGCCGACCCGACCGCTGCGATCCTGTCCGTCGCCATGCTCCTGGAGCACCTGGGCCGGCCCAAGGACGCATTCGCGGTGGAGCAGGCTGTGGCCTCGGACCTGTCCACCCGCGGGGCCGCGACCCGTTCCACCTCACAGGTCGGCGACGCGATCGCAGCCCTGACCGGCTGAGCCGGTCGACCCGACCCCTTTGCTCCCGCGTGGCAGGGAGTCCGGCTAACCTTCGGCTAGCAGACACCCCGCACGCGCCTTGGAGGAACCATGTCATCGGCAGCACTCTCGTTCACGGTGCAGGTGCGTTCTGACCCACTGCCGGACGATCAGCGCGAGGCTGTTCTGGCCGACCCTGGGTTCGGCCGCACATTCACCGATCACATGGTCTTGGCGAGCTGGACCACCGCTGAAGGCTGGCATGATGCCAAGGTCACCGCATACGGGCCGTTGTCGTTGGACCCCTCGGCGGCGGTTCTTCACTATGCCCAGGAGATCTTCGAGGGGATGAAGGCCTACCGGCACGCGGACGGTTCTGTCTGGACGTTCCGGCCGGAGGTCAACGCGGCCCGGTTCGCTCGCAGCGCGCGGCGACTGGCTCTTCCGGAGCTGTCGGAGACGGACTTCATCGAGTCGCTGCGGGCGCTGGTCTCGACCGACCAGAAGTGGGTTCCAGTCGCGGGTGGCGGAGAGGCCAGCCTCTACCTGCGCCCGTTCATGTTCGCCTCCGAGGCGTTCCTGGGAGTGCGGCCGGCGGCTGCCGTGACCTACGTCGTGATCGGCTCGCCCGCGGGTCCCTACTTCGCCGGTGGCCTGAAGCCCGTCTCCATCTGGCTGTCCACCGACTACGCGCGTGCTGCCCCCGGAGGCACCGGCGAGGCCAAGTGCGGCGGCAACTACGCAGCCAGTCTCGCCGCACAGGTTCAGGGCACCGCCAACGGCTGCGACCAGGTCGCGTTCCTGGATGCGCTGGAGCGCAAGTGGGTTGAGGAGCTCGGCGGGATGAACCTCTTCTTCGTGTTCGGCGACGGCACCATCGTGACCCCCGAGCTGACCGGGACGATCCTGCAGGGCGTGACGCGCTCCTCGATCCTTGCGCTGGCCGGCGATCTCGGCCTCACGGTGAAGGAACGTCGTGTCTCCATCGACGAGTGGCGTGATGGCGCGGCCAGTGGCGAGATCACCGAGGTGTTCGCCTGCGGGACCGCAGCGGTCGTCACGCCGGTCGGTCGGTTGGCGTGGCACGGTGGTGAGGTCGTCGTCGGCGATCCAGGGGTCAACGATGGGGTCGGCTCGGTGACCGCCTCGATCCGTCAGCTGCTGCTCGATGTGCAGTACGGCCGTGTGGCGGACACGCGTGGCTGGCTGACCCGCCTCGTGTAGCGAGCTGTCTATGGGTCTGGGAATAGACCATTGACAGGGAGCCCTTGATGGCTTTAGATCGTCTCACCCATGATTCATCGGTAGCCGATGGTCTGCCGATAGACCTTATAAGAGGTGAAGCGTGAGCGTTACCCCACCCGCTCCGGTTGTCGATGAGGACGCGGTCAGGCTGGCTGAGCTCGGCTACAAGCAGGAGCTGCACCGCGGAATGAGCGGGTTCTCCAACTTCGCCGTCTCGTTCTCGATCATCTCTGTACTGGCCGGCTGCATCACGAGCTATGGGATCGCGATGACCTCGGGTGGTCCGATCGCGATCTCGCTCGGCTGGCCGCTGGTCGGGGTCTTCGTCCTGTGCGTCGCGCTGGCGATGGGCGAGATCTGTTCGGTCTACCCGACCGCAGGAGGCCTGTACTTCTGGGCCGGGCGGCTGGCCCGCAAGAACAAGGCGGTCTGGGCCTGGTACGTCGGGTGGTTCAACTTCCTCGGCGAGGTCGCGGTCACCGCGGCGATCGACTTCGGCGCGGCGCTGACCTGGACGGCCTTCGCCAACCTGGCCTGGGGCTGGGCAGTGACCCCCGTGCGTACCTTCATTCTGTTCGCGGTCATCCTGCTGTCCCACGGACTGCTCAACACCTTCGGCGTCAACCTGGTCAAGCTGCTCTCGAACATCAGCGCCTGGTGGCACCTGGTCGGCGTCGCAGTCATCGTCGCGTTCCTCGCGTTCATCCCGGACCACCACCAGTCGCTTTCGTATACGTTCTTCCACTTCGAGAACCACTCCGGCTGGGTCAACCCCATCTATGTGTTCTTCATCGGGCTGTTGATGGCGCAGTACACCTATACGGGCTTCGATGCCTCTGCCCACGTGGCCGAGGAGACGCACAGCGCCGCCACCAACGCCCCCAAGGGCATCGTGAACTCGGTCATCGTGTCGATCCTTGCGGGCTGGGTCCTGCTCGTTGCGGTGACCGCCGCCATCCAGGACTACAGCGCGGAACTGGGCACCGCGACCGGGCTTCCGGCGGCGCAGATCTTCGTTGACGCCGCAGGCCACAAGGCAGGGATCTTCCTCATCTTCATCTGTGGCGTCGCACAGTACTTCTGCGGCATGGCTTCGGTGACGGCGAACTCCCGGATGGCCTATGCGTTCTCTCGCGACGGGGCGTTGCCCGGCTCGCAGATGTGGTCGAAGGTCAACGTTCGCACCGGAACGCCAACCAACTCCATCTGGCTCTGCACTGTCTGCGCGCTCATCCTGGCCAGCCCGGCGCTGAAGAGCACAACGGCATACCTGGCGGTCACCTCGATCGCCGTGATCGGGCTCTACATCGCGTATGTGACGCCGGTTCTGCTGCGGCGGCTCAACCCGGACTTTCGCACGGGCGAGTGGAACCTGGGCCGGTGGAGTGCCGTGATCGGCTGGATCGCCATCGGGTGGGTGGTGTTCATCGTGATCCTCTTCATGCTTCCCCCGGCCAGTCCCATCACGGTGAACAACTTCAACTATGCGCCGATCGCGGTTCTGATCGTGCTGGTGTTCGCCACGGTCACCTGGTTCGTCGGTGGGCGACAGCACTTCATGAAGGAAGTCCCGCCCGGGCACGACACCAAACCCATCGAAGAGATCTTCAACCTTTGACCGCCATGGATTCTCTGGCTTCGGTGAGCAGCCTGCCCGATGCGGTCCTGCGACCGCTGAGGGGCGGCAACGCCTTCGAGTCCACGGTGGAGCAGCTCGCGACCGCAGTGCGTCTGGGCGTGTTCGCCTATGGCGAGCAGCTACCTCCCGAACGGGAGCTCGCCGAGCGTCTTGGCGTCAGCAGGATGACACTGCGCGAAGCCATAGCGGCACTTCGGGATTCGGGTCTGGTTACCACGCGGCCCGGGCGAGGCGGCGGCACCGTCGTGGTCTACCAGGGAGTTGCCCTGGGGAGCGGGACCCGACCGGGAGTGCGTCAAGGTGCGGCCCTGGCCGATGCTCTGGACTTCCGGCGGGTTGTCGAGCCCGGCGCCGCGTACGTCGCGGCCGGGCGGTCGTTGTCGGCCGACCAACGCGCGTGGCTCACGGCATCGGCGCAGGAGGTCAGCAACGCGCCGGACATCGCCACCCATCGGGTTGCGGACGCCCGGCTCCACCTGGCGATCGCGACGCTGTCCGGGTCGCCCATGCTCATCGAGGCGGTGACCCGTGCACAGTCGGCCGTGCAGGAGATGCTGGCGGCGATCCCGGTGCTTCAGCGCAACATCAGCCATTCGAACGTCCAGCACGACGCGATCGTTGCGGCTGTGCTTGCCGGCGACGGTGATCGTGCTCGGGCGCTCATGGAGGAGCACTGCGACGCGACCTCGGCGTTGCTACGAGGCCTCATCGGCTAGCGGAGACGACGATGCAAGGACGACGAGAATCGAAGATAAGGAGAGACGCATGACTGTCCGACCAGCACTGACCATTGACGAACTGCGCTCGGAGATCGAGTCGGGGGCTATCGACACGGTCATCACGGCGTTCACCGACATGCAGGGGCGGCTGCAGGGCAAACGCAACCACGGGCACTACTTCTTGGATCATGTGCTTGGTCATGGTGTCGAGGGCTGCAACTACCTCCTGGCCGTCGATGTAGAGATGAACACCGTTGACGGCTACGCGATCAGCTCCTGGGAGCGCGGCTACGGCGACATGTTGTTCGAGATGGACCTGTCGACGCTGCGTCGGACCCCTGGTCAGCTCTACTCGGCCACGGTGCAGTGCGACCTGGTGTGGCTGGACGGCACCGGTTTGGTTCGCCCGTCGCCCCGCTCCGTGCTGAAGTCCCAGCAGGCGGCTGCGGCGGAGCTTGGCTGTGTGGCTTTTGCCGGGACCGAGCTTGAGTTCATCGTCTTCGAGGACTCCTTCGACAGCGCCTGGGACCGGCGTTACGAGGGGCTCACGGCTGCCAACCGCTACAACGTCGACTACTCGATCCTGGGCGGAAGCAGGGTCGAGCCCCTGCTGCGGGACATCCGCAACGAGATGTATGCCGCGGGGGTGACCGTGGAGAACGCCAAGGGGGAGTGCAACCCGGGCCAGCATGAGATTGCCTTCCTCTTTGACGAGGTCGTGCGCACCTGTGACAACCACAGCATCTACAAGAACGCGGCCAAGGAGATCGCGGCGGTCCATGGTCAGTGCCTGACGTTCATGGCCAAGTTCGATGAGCGCGAGGGCAACTCCTGCCACATCCATCTCTCCCTGCGTGGCCAGGACGGCTCGACGCTCTTCGCCGACGACAACCGCGACGGCGGACACAGCCAGATGTTCGACCACTTCCTGGCCGGTGTTCAGGCCACGATGCGGGAGTTCACGCTGCTCTATGCGCCGAACATCAACTCTTACAAGCGTTATGCCCCTGGTTCTTTTGCCCCGACGGCGATCGCTTGGGGCCATGACAACCGCACGTGTGCTTTGCGGGTGGTTGGCCGCGGTTCCGGACTGCGTGTTGAGAACCGGTTGCCAGGCGGTGACGTCAACCCCTACATGGCCGTCGCTGCGATGATAGCGGGGGGCTTGCACGGGATCCGCAAGCAGCTCCCGCTCGAGCCTGGTTTCGTGGGCAATGCCTACACCTCGGACAAGGAGCGAGTGCCCGCCACCATGCTCGAGGCGCGGGACCTCTTTGCCGCATCCACCGTCGCGCAGCAGGCTTTTGGCAAGGACGTGGTGGAGCACTACGTGCACGCCGCTGACATCGAACTCGCAGCGTTCGGCGCAGCGGTCACTGACTGGGAGCGAGTACGAGGGTTTGAGCGACTTTGAGCGAGCAGACCAACCCGGCACAGGCCCCCGAGCACGACGTCATCAATCCCGCGAACGAGGCCTTGGTCCAGACGGTGGTACAGGCCGGTCTGGACCAGACCGATGAAGCCATCGCCCGCGCTGACGCGGCAGGTGCCACCTGGCGTGGCGTCGCGCCCGCCGATCGTGGCCGGCTGCTACGTCGCTTCAGCGAGGTCGTTGACTCCCACCAGGAGGAGCTGGCCCAGCTCGAGGTCGCCAACGCCGGGCACACGATCGGCAACGCCCGCTGGGAGGCCGGCAATGTCCGCGATGTCCTCAACTACTACTCGGCCGCACCAGAACGTCTGACCGGCAGGCAGATTCCGGTCGCCGGTGGCCTTGACGTCACCTTCAAGGAGCCGCTCGGGACGGTTGGCATCATCGTGCCGTGGAACTTCCCGATGCCCATCGCCGGTTGGGGTTTCGCGCCGGCACTGGCGGCCGGTAACACAGTGGTCCTCAAGCCTGCCGAGCTCACGCCCCTGACAGCGATCCGGCTCGGCGAGCTCGCGTTGGACGCCGGTCTTCCGGAGGGTGTCTTCACCGTCATTGCAGGGAAGGGCTCGGTGGTCGGTGAGCGGTTCGTGACGCACCCAGCCGTCCGCAAGATCTGCTTCACGGGATCGACATCCGTGGGTCAGCGGATCATGCGAGGGGCGGCCGACCAGGTCAAGCGGATCACCCTCGAGCTTGGCGGCAAGAGCGCCAACGTCATCTTCGACGATGCGGATATCCCTGCGGCGGTGGCTGCCGCTCCGATGTCCTTTTTGGACAACGCGGGTCAGGACTGTTGTGCACGCAGCCGGATTCTGGTGCAGCGTAATGTCTTCGACCGTTTCATGGAGTTGTTCGAGCAGGCCGTCAAGGGCGTCGTGGTAGCCGACCCATCACGGGACAGCACGCAGATGGGGCCACTGATCAGCGCGGCCCAACGAGAGAGCGTGCGCTCGTATGTCGAGAACTCGGCTGAGCAGGTCGATGTCGCGTTCCGTGGGCAGGCACCTGGCGGCGACGGCTTCTGGTACCCGGCAACGGTGGTTCTTGCCGGTAGCACCACGGAGCGGGTCTGGCGTGAGGAGATCTTCGGCCCTGTCGTGGCCGTGCTGCCCTTCGATGACGAGGCCGATGCGATCGCCAAGGCCAACGACACCCAGTACGGCTTGTCCGGGTCCATCTGGACCCGGGACGTGGGGCGGGCGATTCGCGTCTCGCGCGGCATTCATGCAGGCAACCTCTCGGTGAACTCGCATGCCAGCGTGCGGTATTCGACTCCGTTCGGTGGTTTCAAGCAGTCCGGCATCGGTCGTGAGCTCGGGCCTGATGCGCTCGACGCGTTCACGGACGTCAAGAACGTCTTCATCTCCACAAGCTGATCACCACCGGCTGACCAGCTCTGACCCAGTAACCCACAATCGGAAGGCAGCACCACTTATGGCAGACAGGATCCAGGGCAAGGTCGCGGTCGTCACAGGAGGCTGCAGCGGTATCGGGCTGGCCACCGTGCGGCGGTTCGCCGCCGAAGGCGCCACGGTCGTGATCGGCGATGTCGACGACGCGAACGGCCCTCGGATCGCCCAGGAGGTCGGCGGAGCGTTCGTGCGCTGTGACGTCACCAGCCCAGAGCAGGTCGAGGCCTTGTTCCTTGCGGCGAAACACACGTTCGGCAGCGTCGACATCGCGTTCAACAACGCGGGTATCAGCCCTCCCGATGACAACTCGATCCTCACAACCGACCTGGACGCCTGGCGCCGGGTACAAGAGGTCAACCTGACCAGCGTCTATCTCTGCTGTAAAGCGGCACTTCCGTACATGCTCGAACAGGGAAAGGGCTCGATCATCAACACGGCGTCCTTCGTCGCAGTCATGGGCGCCGCGACCTCGCAGATCTCCTACACGGCCAGCAAGGGCGGCGTGCTGTCGATGTCGCGCGAGCTTGGCGTGCAGTTTGCCCGCCAAGGTGTCCGCGTCAATGCGCTGTGCCCCGGCCCGGTCAACACCGCGCTGCTCGCGGAGCTGTTCGCCACGGATCCGGAGCAGGCCGCACGACGCCTCGCCCATATCCCGGCCGGGCGGTTCGCCGAGCCCGAGGAGATGGCCAACGCCGTCCTGTTCCTGGCCAGCGACGAGTCCAGCTTCATCACGGCTTCCCAGTTCATGGTCGATGGCGGGATCACCGGCGCCTACGTCACCCCGCTCTGATACCTGGATCGCAGACGACATGGACAAGGACAGTCCCCGGCCGATCATCGGCATCACCTGCTACGTCGAGCAAGCCGTGCGTGGGGTGTGGGCGAGCATGGCTCACGCATTGCTGCCCTATGAGTACGTGACCAAGATCGAGCGTGCCGGCGGGATCGCCGTGCTGATCCCGCCGCGCGTGGACGCTGATGCTGAGATGGCCCGCGCGGTGCTCTCGCGTCTGGACGGACTGATGCTTGCCGGCGGCGTCGATGTCGAACCCCAGCGGTATGGCGCGCAGCAGCACCCGAGTGTGCAGGAGGCGCGTCCCGACCGCGACGCCCTCGAGCTGGCTCTGGCCGAAGTCACGTGCGAGTGGGACACGCCCGTGCTGGGTGTCTGCCGCGGAATGCAGGTGATGGCCGTGGCGGCGGGTGGGACGCTGGAGCAGCACCTGCCCGACCTGGTCGGCCATGACGAGCACTCACCAGCTCCCGGGGTCTATGGCACCCATGGCGTGCGCACGGTCGAGGGCACGACGGTGAGCGCTCTGCTCGGGCCGGAGGTCGTGATACCGAGCTATCACCACCAGTCCGTGTCCGCTCACCCCGACTACGTGCCGGCTGCCTGGGCACCCGACGGCACGCTGGAGGCGATGGAGCGCCCGCAGTCACGGTTCCGGCTGGCTGTGCAGTGGCACCCGGAGGCGGGCGAGGACGACCGGCTGTTCGAGGCTTTCGTCAAGGCCTGTGCCCGGGCGCCGGTCTGAGCACACCCAGTGAGCACGTCGCCTGGCCAGGTTGTTTGGCCAGGTTGCATCATCGCTTTGAACGACCACCTTGGGTGAAAACCTTGGATGACCACATTGCGAGACTGATAGCCCAATGGCGGACAGGCATGCAAGGCTGGTCAAATGAGCACCATCTGGACGGTAGTGGCTACCGCCACCATCATTATCGACTAGCGCGACGGGGCATCTCCCGCCGCGCAAACCTCCCATACCCTGGGAGGTTTTTTCGTCCCCGGACACATCCCGTTCGGGCGGATCGCGTGGCGTGACATTGCTCTTGGCAAGAAGATGCCAGAGCAGACCATTGCCTGCAAAACTGTCGCCATATATCCCCATTGCCTTTAACAACGTTTGAGACAGGGCTGACGATGACCGACCTGCACGTCTACGACACCACGTTGCGTGATGGTGCACAGCAAGAGGGCCTGAACCTTTCGATCGCAGACAAGCTGGCCATTGCCGCGCTCCTGGACGAGCTCGGGGTCGGCTTCATCGAGGGCGGTTGGCCAGGGGCCAACCCCAAGGACACGGAGTTCTTTGCTCGGGCCCAGCGGGAGCTCTCGTTGCGTAATGCCACCCTGACCGCGTTTGGCGCTACCCGGCGTGCGGGCACCGTGGCCGCAGATGACCCGCAGGTCCGGGCGCTCATCGACTCGGGTGCCTCCGTGGTAACGCTGGTAGCCAAGGCGCACGTGCGTCATGTCGAACTCGCCCTGCGCACCACGGCGCACGAGAACCTCGCGATGGTGCGTGACACGGTGGGCTTGCTGACCGCGGAGGGCCGGCGAGTGTTCCTGGACGCCGAGCACTTCTTCGACGGCTATCGCAGCGACCGTGACTATGCCATCGAGGTGATCCGGACGGCGATGGAGGCCGGGGCCGAGCTGGTGGCGCTCTGCGATACCAACGGCGGCATGCTGCCCCACGAGGTGTCGGACATCGTCGCCGACGTGATGGACGCCACGAAGTCTCCCCTCGGCATTCACTGTCACAACGACACAGGGTGCGCTGTCGCCAACTCGATCGCCGCGATCCGGGCCGGAGCGACCCACTTCCAGGGCACGGTCAACGGTTACGGCGAGCGCACCGGCAACGCGGACCTGCTGAGCGTCATCGCCAACATGCAGCTCAAGGAGGGCCTCCAGCTGCTCCCGCCCAGCCGGTTGGCCGAGGCCACGCGCATCGCACACCAGATCAGCGAGGTGACCAACGTCCCTCCATACAGCCGCCAGCCATACGTCGGAGCGAGTGCCTTCGCACACAAGGCCGGTCTTCACGCGAGTGCGATCAAGGTCGACCCCGATCTCTACCAGCACACCGACCCGCTGGCCGTGGGCAATGACATGCGCATGCTCGTCTCGGGAATGGCCGGCCGGGCCAGCATCGAGCTCAAGGCGCGCGAGCTGGGCTTTGATCTGAGCGGCGAGAACGACCTCTTGTCGCGAATCGTCAAGCGGGTCAAGGATCTTGAGGCCCAGGGCTGGACCTTTGAGGCGGCCGACGCGTCGTTCGACCTGCTGCTGCGTGAGGAGCTGGGAAGCCGGCCCAGCTACTTCCGGGTGGAGTCCTGGAGAGTCATCACGGACCACACGTACGCCAAGGGTGACCCGGTTTCGGAGGCAACAATCAAGCTGTGGGCGGCCGGCCAGCGGGTCGTCGTCACGGCCGAGGGTAACGGCCCGGTGGACTCTTTGGACCGGGCGATTCGCCAGGCGCTGTCGGGCGCCTACCCCGAGCTGGCCAAGATCGAGCTGATCGACTTCCGGGTCCGCCTGTTCGATGCTGCTCACGGCACCGATGCCACCACCCGCGTTCTGATGGAGCACTCCGATGGGGTGACCTCGTGGGACACCGTTGGGGTCGCGCCCAACATCGTGGAGGCCAGCTGGGTCAGTCTGACCGACGGCATCACCTACGGCCTGATGCGCCAGGGTGTCGAGGTCCGCTAAGCCGGCTGTGGATGCCATGGCATACGACACGCGCCACAGGACGCGCGTGAGGCTGTTGACGGGCAGGATGGACTTCGCGAGCAACGAGAACCGCGAAGTGGCCGGGTCTGACGACGGTATAGGGAAACACCGCACGTGTCGGCAATGCTGAGCGTGACAAAGCGATCGCGCTGCTGGGCGAGCACTGGCGCGCAGGGCGGCTCGACCCTGGAGAACATGAGCTGCGGGTGACCCGGGCCAGGGCGGCGGCGACCCGGGCTGACCTCGGCGTCCTCTTCGCCGACCTGCCCCAGGCTGGTCCGGCGCAGGAGCCGACCGGTACCGTGGCCGCCAGCGGCACCCGCGGGTTCCTGGACAGCAAGCGCGACACGATCATTGCGCTGACACCGTTCGCCGCGCTGGCCTTGTTCTTCCTGACGGGCTCTTGGTTGTGGTTCTTGATGATCCCCGTCATGGGGATCCGGCTGTACGGGCCAGACGGAAGGAAGAAACCACCTCATCGGGGGCGTTGATCAGCCGCGATCGGTGACTCCTGGCAGGGACCAGTGCTTGATCCGAGGTTCGCCACCGCGTTCGTTGTCCACCAGGATGTGCGCGAGCCTCTGCGGGTCTGCCAGCTGCCGGTACAGGGCCTGACCCGGAAGGTATCGCCCCAGGTAACGGCGCTCGATCTCTTCGGCGGACCCGAACAGCTCGAGATCGCGGCCATGGGCGCGCCTGAGGGACTCCTTCGGACACACGCGTAGATAGACCGACAGTGTCCACAGGTCGCGCAGCTGTGGTCGCAGGAGTAACACTGCGCCGATGATCAGGACGGCCCTGGTCGGGACGGCTATGGTGATGTTTTCCTGGGCGCCGCCGCGGTGGTCGTACGTGGTTGTCCTCAGTGCGGACTCTCCGCCGAGGAAGGGCAAGAGGCACGTGTTTCGCAGCGCCGGGTTGTCGAAGCTGTCGAGGTAGTAGCCCTGGGGCGACAGCTCGCCGCGCTGGTGGCGCTGCACGGGTGGCCCGAAGCCCGCAGTGCCCTCACGTGCGTCGTCGCCGTCTTCAGTGTGCCGGCCAGGGTCGTCTTGCCAGCTCCGTCGGGGCCGTCGATACCCACCAGAACGCG
>DAITND010000024.1:0-21948 GCA_036834825.1 Dermatophilaceae bacterium | reverse complement strand
CGGGCGTGTCAGGGAAAGGGCTGACTAGCCGCTGACGCGGTCCAGCGCAGTCTGCAGATCCTGCGGGTAGGGGCTGACGAAGTCGACCCGCTCGCCGCTGCCGGGGTGCTGAAACCCGAGCCCGACCGCGTGCAGCCACTGGCGTTCCAGGCCCAGCTTCTTGGCCAGCACCGGGTCCGCGCCGTAGGTCAGGTCTCCGACGCAAGGATGGCGGAGCGCAGAGAAGTGAACCCGGATCTGGTGAGTACGCCCGGTCTCGAGGTGGACCTCCACGAGCGAAGCGGACCGGAAGGCCTCCAGGACCTGGTAGTGAGTCACGCTCGCCTTGCCACTCGCTATCACAGCGAACTTGTAGTCGTGGTTGGGGTGGCGGCCGATCGGAGCATCGATGGTGCCGTTTAGCGGATCAGGCAGGCCCTGAACAAGAGCGTGGTAGGTCTTGTCCACCGTGCGCTCCTTGAACGCCCGCTTGAGCATGGCGTAGGCGTGCTCACTTTTTGCGACCACCATCAAACCACTGGTCCCGACATCGAGACGGTGCACGACGCCGCGGCGCTCCTCCGCACCCGATGTCGAGATGCGGTATCCGGCGGCCGCCAGGCCGCCGATCACCGTGGGGCCGGTCCAGCCGACGCTGGGATGGGCGGCCACGCCCACAGGCTTGTCGACCACCACCAGCTCGTCGTCGTCATAGATCACAGCCATCCCCGGCACGGGTTCAGCGACCACTGCAAGCCCGGATGGGCCAGGCGGATCTGGCAGCGACACCTCCAACCACGCACCTGCGCATACGCGGTCCGACTTACCCACAGGGCGCTGGTCGACGGTCACCGCACCCGCAGCCGCCAGGTCCGCCGCCTTGGTACGGGACAGTCCGAAGAGGCGCGCAAGAGCCGCGTCGACACGTTCTCCTTCGAGACCGTCCGGCACAGACAGGGAACGGACGTCAGACATCGTGATCTGTTGCTGTCGGGTGCTGCGGGCCCTGCGCCGTGGTCTCGTTCCTGGGATCGTTGCCTGGATCGTCGTTCTTGGGATGGTCGCTGGAGACGCGGGTCCCGTCGATGCTGACGCCGCGGAAGGCCATCACGGCGATCAGGACTGCGGCACTGACGATGGCCGAGTCGGCGATGTTGAAGATGGGGTAGTGCGGCAGCTGCAAGAAGTCCACAACCTGTCCCCGCCCGGGCCCGGGGGCCCGGAACATGCGGTCGGTCAGGTTACCCAGCGATCCGGCGAGCAACAGCCCGAGCGCCAGCGCCCAGCCTCGGCTGCCCAGGCGTCGGGCGGTGATCACCACGTACACCACGACGGAACAGGCGATCGCGGTCAGGATCCACGTCGCTCCGGTGCCGATCGAGAAGGCAGCGCCGGAGTTATGGGTCAGGTTCAGCTGAAGTATCGAGCCGATCAGGCTACGTGGTTGATCAGACTGCAGGTTGGCAGATGCCCAAGCCTTGGTCAGCTGGTCGGCAACATAGACCGGCACGGCCACGATGACCACAGCCAAATACAGCAGCCGTCTTGGTGTCGATTGCGCAGTCGTGTTCTCGTTCGTACCAGGTGAAGTGATTAGCGGCGCTCCTGCTTGGATTTGCATGTCAAGCATAGCGTCGCACGAGGGAAGGCCAGCAGACGATTCTTGCCGATCGGGCTGCCGCAGGACTCACAGATGCCATAGCTCCCGTCAACGAGCCGCGCGAGCGCTCGCGCGCTCTGTTCGAACACCTCGCGGGCGTTGTTGGCCAACGAGATCTCTTGCTCGCGCTCAAAGGTCGCAGTGCCGGCGTCGGCCGGGTCATCGCCTGCGCCATCACCAATATCGCGCATGAGACCGGCCAGGTCGAACTCCGCCACCGAGATCTCTTTCTGAAGGCGGGCTAGGTCTGCTTCGAGCTCGGCACGAACCGTCGCTAGCTCCTTGGCAGTCCATGGTTTCTCGTTCTCGCGGACCCGCAGACGCTGCGGCGGAGCATTGGGGCTGCTGGGGTGACTGGCCCCGGGGCCTCTCGACCCCTCCGTCATCTTGGCTGCCTTGGTCGCGTTTGCCCTGGTAGCGGACTTCGTCGCCGTCACCTTCGTCGCATTTGTCCTGGTAGCGGACTTCGTCGCCGTCACCTTCGGCGCACGTGCCTTCGTTGCCGTCATCTTCGTCGCACTTGCCTTCGTTGCCGTCACCTTGGTCGCACTCGCCTTCGTCGTGGCCATCCTGGCAGCCGCCTTGGTCGGCGCAGCCTTCTTCGGCGTCACACCCCTCTTGGCGCCTGAGGTCGCCTTTTTCACAGCCATGCTCGGCCCCTTCAAGATGGCACTTCGTCTTCCCCACGCAACACGTACATGTGTGCGTGAGGATAAGGCCATCCGGCGAAGTTCTCAATGGAGAAACGCCGCCCTGGTTTCGGTTAGTCCCCCCAGCGGAGCCCCCGAAGTCAGTCACCAACCGGTGGAGGTGACCCAAATCAGGGCGCCGACCGCCACGGTCGGAGCCCCACCTGGGCTGCGCGCAACGGACAGCCGTTTATCCGTTGATCAGGCCGCTGCTTGCCGTCATTTGTTTCCAGCCGGCTCGTTGGCGCCGATCTGCGCCAGCTGCTGCAGCTGTGCCTCGAGGTGGGACTTCAGACGGCTCCGGTAGTCACGCTCAAACGTCCGTAGCTCATCGATCTTCTGCTGCAGCATGCCGCGCTCGTGACCGAGCGTCTGAAGCACCTCGGCCCTCTTCTGCTGGGCCTCGGCGACCATTCCGGTAGCACGCTCGCGAGCCTCGGTGATCATTTGCTCGTGCCGCGCTGTTGCCTCGGCGATGAGGGAGTCGTGCTTGGCCTGAGCGGTATACCGAAGCTCTTCCCGCTTCGCGGTGGCCTCCCCAACGACCTGGTCATGGCGTAGCTGTCCCTCGCTAATGAGACGCTCGCGAGTCTTCTGTCCCTCGGACACATACTCCGCGTGCAACTTCTCCGCGAGAGCAAGCACGCCAGCCGCTGAGCCCAGGCCGGCTGCGCCGGCCAGGTCGTCTTTGGCCGCGCTGCGCGGTACCTCCTTGGCTGGGGCAGGGACAGCAAAGGAGGACCTGGCGATCTCGTTCGCGGATTCCTCTGCTGACTTCTTACGCTCGGCCGCCAGCGCCTCCGCTCGTTCCGCGTCGGCGTTTGCCCTGGCAATGCGAAGACCGGAGTCCTTCTCTGCTCTCATCCGGTCAGCAGCCTGTGACTCGGCATGCTCGGCCTCGGCCTGCGCCTTGGCTATGCGAGCGGCGGAGTCCTTTTCGGCCTGGTCGGCAGCCGCTCTGGCGGCCGCGATCTTGTCCTTGGCCCCAGACGGGATGACGCCCTTTTCGTCCTGACAGGCCTTGAGCTGTCTGCTCAGGTCTTCGTTCTCACTGGTCAGACGACGCAGCTCGACGACGATCTCATCCAGGAAGTCGTCGACCTCATGCTCGTCATAGCCACGACGGAACTGAGTCGCGGTGAAATTCTTGTTGAGGACATCCTCGGGCATGAACGCCATGTAGTCACCTCGGTCGATTCGTTCGGGGGGCCGCACCACCCTATAGCGGACGATGACGAAGTCCGCATTCGGGTACCCCTTTGAGGTCAGATCCGTGCACGACGGCTCCGAAATCAGCTACATATCGGTGAGCTATGCATCACAGTGACCGGAGGAAGCTCACCGCCAAGGAAACAGCCAGCATCAGCACCAAGAACGCCATGTCGAGGCGAATCGCCCCCAACGACAGTGGCGGGATCAGACGTCGCAGGAACTTCAGTGGTGGGTCGGTGACGGTGTAGATCCCTTCAGCGATGAAGAGGACAGGCCCTCGAGGTCGCCACTCCCTGGCCAGCACCTGGATCCAGTCCAGGACGAGGCGACAGATGAGAGCAGCAAAGAACAGGTCCAAGACAAAAACCAGAGCGGCTATCACGACGCCATCATGTCTGGCTTTGTCGTGGATCAAGCCACCGGGTGTTGAAAGTGGCCCGATCAGCTCTGGTTGAAGAAGCCGCGCGAGGCAGCCTTGGGCGGCGCCACCTCGTTGGCTGTCACCTCGACATGAGCGGGCGACAGCAGGAACACCTTGCTCGTGACCCGCTCGATGGAGCCGTGCAGACCGAACACCAGGCCAGCGGCGAAGTCCACCAGGCGCTTGGCGTCCGCGTCATCCAGATCGGTCAGGTTCATGATCACCGGTGTACCCTCGCGGAAGCTCTCGCCGATGTTCTTCGCTTCGTTGTAGGTTCGTGGGTGGATCGTCGAGATGCGGTTCAGCGCACCGACTTCCACATCGCGGACGACACGAGCCACGGGCGTGCGCGACGGCAGGGGCGTCACCGCGCCGGAACGTTCCTGGCGACTGGGAGGGTCCTGACGGACAGACGGCTCGTCGTAGTCATCGTACGAGTCATAGCCGTCGTCCCGCTCGTCCTCAGCCAGCCCGAGGTACACCATGGTCTTGCGCAGTGCCCCAGCCATCTCGAGCTCCTTTAACTACGGTCTGCATGTCATCGAGTAGTTGATGTCATGCACTGCTGTCATCCAGTTCTGCATGTCTTTCGACGAATGCTCCCTTCAAAACTACCCAAACGGTGGACGTGAACCGAGGATTGCGCTGCCGACACGCAGGTGTGTCGCACCGTTTGTCACGGCGGCCTCAAGATCGGCGCTCATCCCTGCGGAGATCCAGGTGGCCGCGGGGTGATCAGCACGCACTCGACGTGCCGCAGCGGCGAGCTCCGCGAACGCCACGGCCGGGTCGACCCCCAACGGCGCCACCGCCATGAGTCCGCGAAGAGTGAGGTGTCGCGTGGCAGCAACGCTGTTCGCAAGCTCAGCAACACCGTCCAGCGGTATGCCGCCACGCCCACGTCCAGGCGAGTCTCCGCTCAGACTCACCTGAACCAGCGCGCCAATGTCACGTCCGGCGGCGGTGGCCGCACGATCGAGGGCCCGGACCAGCTTGTCCCGGTCGATCGAATGCACTGTGTCGACATAGGACGCCAACGAGGGGACCTTGTTGGACTGCAGCTGACCGATGAAATGGACGCGGAGGCGCTGACGCACCTCCGATGGCAGGGCAGCGATCTTGGCCGACGCTTCCTGATCGCGGTTTTCCCCTATGTCAGTCACGCCGAGCTGGCAGAGTGCCTCGATGTCGGAGCCCGGGAAGAACTTGGTGACGACGATCAGCGAAATGTCGTCGGTAGAGCGCCCGGCAGCCCTGCACGCAGATCCAATACGCTCGTGGACGTGGTCAAGATTGACGGACAGCTCATCGCGTCGAGCCGTTTCGCGGTCGGACTTCATACGCCTCCTTCAGTGTGAGCTTCCAGCAACCGCACGACCCCGGCGAAGCGACCCGTGCGGTGCTGGCGACGATAGGAGAACAATCCCTCAGACTCGCGACTGCAGCCCGGGATCCATTGCACCGCAACAGATCTTGCCCGCAGCTGGTCGACCACTGCGGCGGCGACGTCAATGGCAGGGGTTCCCTTCCAGGAAACGGCAGCCGCAACGGGACTGATCCTGGCAGCTTGCGCCCTCATCGTCTCGGGCACCTCGTAGCAACGCCCACACACCGATGGACCGACCACCGCGCTGATCGACCGAGCGCCCAGATCAGTCATCGCATCGACGGCCCGTCCGACGATTCCCTGCATCATCCCTGGGCGCCCGGCATGGACAGCTGCGGCGACGCCGGCGACACGGTCCACCAACAGCACCGGGGTGCAGTCAGCGACAAGAACCGCCAGTGCGAGATCGGTCGAGGTCGTCATGAGGCCGTCCACCACAGGCGGTTCTCCCTGCCACGGAGCGTCCACAAACGCAATGTCCGAGCCGTGACACTGGCTCATGAACAGGAGATGATCTCGTTGAACGTCAAGGGAGCTGGCCACCAGGCTGCGATTGGACTCGACCGCGAGGGGATCATCCCCCACATGTCCGCCAAGGTTGAGGCTGGCGAAGTCCCCGACGCTCGATCCGCCCCTCGTCGAAGTGAATCCCCAGTCGAGACCGCAAGCACCAATCGCCGGGCTCTGCTCACGCCAATGAAACACAGGGGTCACGGTAGTCGAGTCTTCATCGCGGTGACGTAAGGGCGGCCGGAGCGATGAAGAGTCGCACCGACATCGCCTTCCCGACTCTGCACCGGACTGCCCTTCCCCCGGTGCAGAGTGCTACTTCAGGAAGTCGGGCACATCCAGGTCGTCGTTGTCGTCAAAGGTGACTGTGCGCGGTGGCCGTGCCACTGCCACCGGCACCGGCACCGGTTCCTGTGGCTGCGGGTGGACGACAGGGGACTGACCGCCGTTGGCAGGAGCCTGACCTGCCGGCGCCTGAGTGCCGACCGGCGTCTGGGCCGGGTGGACCGCAGGCTTGACCTGTGTCGGCTGCACCACGCGCGGCTGCTGGGCAGGGGCATGGGTCATCGTCGGGCGCTGGGTCGAACCAGCAACCTGGCCCAACGCACGGTCGTCGTTGCGACGAACGGGACCGCCCCCATCGAAGCCTGCTGCAATGACAGTCACCCGCACCTCGTCACCGAGGGCATCATCGATGACGGTACCGAAGATGATGTTGGCCTCGGGGTGGGCGGCTTCCTGCACCAGACGCGCAGCTTCATTGATCTCGAACAGCCCCAGGTCTGAACCACCCTGGATCGACAACAGCACGCCGTGTGCACCATCGATGCTGGCCTCGAGCAGCGGCGAGGAGATGGCCAGCTCGGCAGCCTGGACGGCTCTGTCTTCGCCACGCGCCGAGCCGATGCCCATCAGAGCCGAGCCAGCCCCCTGCATCACGGCCTTGACGTCAGCGAAGTCGAGGTTGATCAGGCCGGGTGTGGTGATCAGGTCGGTGATGCCCTGGACACCGGAGAGCAGGACCTGGTCGGCGCTGCGGAAGGCGTCGAGCATGCTGACCGCGCGGTCACTGATCGAGAGCAGTCGATCGTTCGGGATGATGATGAGCGTGTCGACCTCTTCGCGCAGGCTGGCAATACCAGTCTCAGCCTGATTGGCGCGACGACGACCCTCGAAGGTGAACGGCCGGGTGACGACTCCGATGGTGAGCGCGCCGATGGATTTCGCGATCTTGGCTATGACGGGTGCGCCGCCGGTGCCAGTGCCACCTCCCTCTCCAGCTGTCACGAACACCATGTCAGCGCCCTTGAGAACCTCTTCGATCTCTTCGGAGTGGTCCTCGGCGGCCTTCTTTCCCACCTCGGGGTCGGCGCCGGCGCCCAGACCTCGGGTCAGCTCGCGGCCCACGTCGAGCTTGACGTCTGCGTCACTCATCAGGAGGGCTTGGGCGTCGGTGTTGATGGCGATGAACTCGACGCCCTTGAGACCGACTTCGATCATCCGATTGATCGCATTGACACCGCCTCCGCCAATGCCGACGACCTTGATAACGGCTAGGTAGTTCTGCGGTGCTGCCACGTCGGTTGGCCTCTCCTGAAATCACGCTGCTCGAATGGTGGGGGTTGTGAAGGCATCGTATGCTTTGTCGCGCATCGATTGAATCTGGATGTAAACTATAGGGTTATAGCGAATCCAACCCTGTCCACGATGACCGTAAAGCCTGAGACCCCCGTGATCAACCCTGTGCGCGGCGTGTCGGTGACTCATCTGATGACGGGGGTGCGCGGTGCGCTGACGTCGACCGTCCTGACGTCTTTCTGTCTCAGCAGGGCCGTCATCACCTTGACCTTCAGCTCAGGTTCGGACGCGCCGCCCCACACCACAGTGACCGCGCCCAGTTTGAGCGTGACCATGTTCGGCCCCACAACGGTCACATTGGTGACCTGAGCACGCTGGCTCGGGGAGAGCGCCCTGAGAACCGTCATCGCGGCGCGCAGAGACTCCATGCTCGACGGGTTCTCAACCGTGTCAATTAACGGCACGCCCTTGGGTGCCGCGCTCACTATCGCATAGGCAACACCCTGAGAATCCACAACCTGCACTTGACCTTGAGGGTTCTTCACTGCAAGGACCGGCACTCTGAGGCTCGCCGAGATGAGGATCGTGCTGGGGTATGCACGGCTCACCGTGACCTCGGCCAGCGCCGCCATCAGAATCACCCTGCGGGCGATCGCGCGGGTATCGACCCTCGCCAGTGGTGTGCCCATCGGGACGGCGGCCCGGCCCACGATGTCGGAGACGTCTCCCGGCGGCACTCCTTCGACCCGGACCGACTTCGTGACCAGAACTGGGCTGAACTCCACCAGCCACGTTCCCCCGGCCAGCAGGGCGAGAACGACAGAAAGCCCAGCCGCCAACAACCAGGGGCGGCGACGAACCCGGGCAGCACGAGCGTCAAACCTCGCCTGTGAGGACGGAAGACCCGAGGAACGCATGGCGGACGCCCGACGGGGACGGAGAAGCCTGCCTCGACGGGCGCGCTGGCTCAACCTGGTTCCTGCCCCGGAGCGACCGCCTTTGCATCCTGACGGCCGCCGAGCAGACGGAGGATCTCCGGGCCGATCATGGTGACGTCACCCGCCCCGACTGTCAGCACAAGATCGCCGGCCCTGGCGATCTGTACGACAAGAGGTGCGACGTCAGACCAGGACGGCACGAAACGCACTCTCTGGTCCGGAGAGGGGTGGGCCGGGTCAGCCAGCTGGTCGGTGATCAGCGCTCCGCTCACCCCTGGCATCGGGTCCTCACGCGCGGCGTAGACATCCATGACGATCACGACGTCCGCCGGCGACAGCGCCTTCGCCAGCTCTGGCGCGAAATCCCGGGTCCGTGAGTACAGGTGGGGCTGGAACACAACGATCAGTCGTCCTGGGGCGGCAAGAACCAGGGCGGTCTCAACGACTGCCGTTACCTTGCCCGGGTTGTGTGCGTAGTCGTCGACAACCCGGACCCCACCCGCCTCGCCCTTGGGCTCGAACCTGCGTCGCGTACCTGTGAAACCCGCAAGTCCCTTAAGTACTCGTTCAGGGTCTTGCCCCAGCCCTTCGGTGGCGGCCACGAACGCGGCGGTCCCGTTGAGTAGGTTGTGCCGACCTGGTATGCCGAGGTCTAGGCGGCCAAGGTCGCCTCCGTCCTGACCAGCCCCCACCAACTGCGCGTTCGCATGCATCCCCACACCACCCAGTTCGGTGAGCCGCACGTCAGCGTCCAACGCCAAGCCATAGGTGACCACCCGGGTACCAGCCGCCCTGGCCACCTCACACAGGTCGCGAGAGCCCTGGTCGTCCGCGCATGTCACCAGCAGACCGTCAGGCTGCACGGTGGCTGCGAACTTGGCGTACGCCTTTTGGACCTCCACGAAGCTGCCGTAGAAGTCAAGGTGGTCTGGCTGAACGTTCGTGACGATGGCAACCTCGGGCCGGTACACGAGGAATGACCCGTCGCTCTCATCGGCCTCGGCCACAAATATCTCACCAGTGCCGTGGTGAGCGTTGGTGCCGTGTTTGGCAAGCTCACCGCCGACCGCGAACGACGGGTCGACTCCGCATTGCTGCAGTGCGACCACCAGCATCGACGTCGTGGTGGTCTTGCCGTTGGCGCCAGCGACCGCGACCCGCCGCCTCCCTTGCATCACCGATGCCAGAGCCTGAGATCGGTGCATAACGCGAAGCCCGCGCGAGCGAGCTTCTTGCAGCTCGACATTGTTCTCACGGATGGCGGAGGAGATGACGACGGTGTCCGCGTCGCCGAGGTTGGCGGCGTCGTGGCCGATGTGGACCTGCGCCCCCTCAGTGACCAGAGCCGCGAGGACGAGGGACTCCTTGGCATCGGACCCACTGACCGCCAGTCCCCGAGCCAACATCACGCGAGCTACGCCCGACATTCCCGCGCCACCTATGGCGATGAAATGAACCGAACCCAGACTGCTGGCGGCGGGGACCTCGGCGGTGAAGTCGAAACGGGGGTTCGACCCGTTGGCGGCATAGACGTACGGGGAGGGTGTCGTGGGCGATGGGACGTCCTCGGGTGTCGAGGAACTCATCGGGCACCCCGCGATTCCGCAGCAATCGCAACCAGATCGGCCAACCGTTCATCCGCCGCACGCTCCCCCATGGCGGCCGCGGCATCTGCCATGTCGGCAATCCGCCGCCCGTCCGTCAACAGCGGCACGAGTATGTGGTCGACCCACTGGGGCGTCACGTCTGAGTCGTCGACCAGGATGCCGCCACCGGCAGCGATGACGTCGGTGGCATTCAACCGCTGCTCGCCGTTGCCGATCGGCAACGGGACATAGACCGCCGGCAGCCCGACCGCGGTCAGCTCGCAGACCGTATTCGCCCCGGCGCGGGCAACCACGACGTCGGCTGCGGCATAGGCCAGGTCCATCCGATCGACATAACCAGCAACAACATACGGCGGCCCGGCCACGCTCGAGTCGTGCGCGAATTCCTTGCCCAGTCCACTGATGTGCAGCACCTGTATGCCGTGTGCACGCAGGGAATCGACCCGTGACGCAAACGCCGCGTTCAACCGCTGCGCACCCAGAGACCCCCCGGTGATGAGCAGTGTCGGACGGTGGTCGTCGAGCCCGAAATGCGCCAACCCCTGCGCGCGGTTGGCCGTCCGGTCCAGCGTGGCGATCTCCCGGCGCAACGGCATGCCAAGGGCCCTGGCGTGCGGCAACGATGTAGAGGCAAATGTCGTGGCCACGTAGGGCGTCATGCGCGCACCCAAGCGGTTCGCCAGACCCGGGCGGGCGTTCTGTTCGTGCACGACGATGGGGATGCCCCGCTTGCGTGCAGCCAGATAGGCCGGTGTCGACACGTACCCGCCAAAACCCACCACGACGTCAGGCCGAGTCTCGTCAAGAACAGCCCCGGCCGCATCGACCGCTGCCTTCAGCGCGCCGGGCAGTCGCACGAGCGCACCTCCTGGCCGACGGGGGAAGGCCACCTTCGGAATGGACCGCAGGTCGTATCCCCGAGCCGGTACCAACCGCTGTTCGAGACCCTTCTGGGTGCCCAGAGCCGTCACGCGAAGGTCGGGGTCCCTGCGACGCAGACAGTCAGCGAGAGCCAGCAGCGGCGACACGTGACCAGCCGAACCGCCGCCGGCCAGGAGCACCGAGGACAGTCCCGGGCGAACGATCATGATCTGCGACCACGGCGCGTTGGCATGACTGCGAGCGAGCGGCGCACAACGCCCGGCCTCGCGGCAAGGGCCTCGCGACAACCCGGCTCGTTTCGGGCGAACGACAGCAACATCCCCAAGGCGAACAACGTTGCCATCAAGGCTGACCCTCCACTAGAGACTAAGGGCAGCGGAACGCCGATGACCGGCAACAGCCCGATCACCGAGCCTATGTTGATGGCCGCTTGGGCGAGGATCCAGACCATCACCCCAGCGGTGGCGACACGGACGAAGAAGTCGTCGCTGCGCAGGACCAACCGGTAGCACGCATAGGCCAGCAGGCCAAAGAGAGCAATGATCATCAAGGTGCCTGGCAGACCCAGCTCCTCACCGATGATGGCGAAGATGAAATCGTTGTGAGCCTCAGGGAGCCACGACCATTTCTCCCTGCTGGCGCCCAGCCCCACTCCCCACCAGCCTCCGTCAGCCAGGGCGTATTGGCCGTGGATCGTCTGAAAGCACTTGTTGGGGTCTGTGCACCCGGCCAGCCACGAGTGAATCCGGCCCATCCGGTTAGCGCTGGTCAGCGCCAAGGTTGCGGCCAGCGCCGCCGAGCCCACTCCGGCCATGAAAAACATCCGTGCTGGGACGCCGGCTACGAAGAGCATCCCGGCGAGGATGGCCAGGAGAACCAGACCGGTGCCGAGGTCGCCACCGCCGAGCACGAGCAGCAGCAGCAGGCCGCCGGCCGGGAACACCAGTGGCACCGCCACATGCATGAACTTGCCCAGGTTGCGCCGTTTCTTGGCAAGCACTGTGGCGCCAAACAGGACCAGCGCGATCTTGGCGAACTCAGAAGGCTGAACCTGCTGACCGGCGATATGGATCCAGTTGCGGTTGCCGTTGACCCTGACGCCCAGGCTCGGCACGAAGACCAGGGCCTGAAGGGAGATGGCGGCCGCCAGTAGTGGCACGGACAACCGCTTCCAGGTGCTCACCGAGAACCGGGTGGCCACCAATGCGCCAATGACGCCAACGACCGCGTAGCGCAGCTGGTTGAAGAAGACCGTGAAGGACGAGTTGGTGTCCTGAAAGGACGTCACGCTGGAGGCGGAAAGGACCATGACCAGACCGATGATGACCAGCATTGTGGTCGCGCTGAGCAGCAGGTAGTAGGTGGTGACCGGGGACTCGAGGCGTTCAAACCACGGCGGCCCCCTGCGCCAGCTAGACGAACCAGCCACTCCAGACGAGCGGTCCGTGCCTCCGGAGACGGCTGAAGGGCCGGGCCATCGCGAAGTGGTGCTCACAGCGCGTTGGGCCCTTCGTGTCGACCCGCACGGCGCTGCACCGCCTCGGCGAAGGCGTCGCCACGCTCACCATAGTTGGCGAACATGTCCATCGACGCTGCAGCAGGTGCGAGCAGGACCACGTCGCCGGGCTGTGCCAGGTCGCCAGCACGAGCCACCACGAGATCCATGACTCCAGTGTCCGTGTCCGGCACGTCGACCACGGGGACATCTGGTGCGTGTCGCATCAGGGCCATGGCGATCTGCTGGCGGTCGGCCCCAATCAGGACGACACCACGGAGTCGGTCGGCAACCGATTGGACCAGCCCGTCGACGTCAGCGCCCTTGAGCAAACCCCCAGCGATCCACACGACGTTCTCGAAAGCGGCCAGAGAGGCGCCGGCCGCGTGAGGGTTGGTGGCCTTGGAATCGTCGATGTAGCGCACACCGTCAACGGTTGCCACTTCGGCGATCCGGTGGGGGTCGGGGACGAAGGCGCGCAGGCCGTCACGCACAGACAGCGGACCGACACCGTACGCGCGTGCCAGTGCCGCCGCTGCCAGGGCATTGGCCACATTGTGCGGTGCCACCGACGGGGAGTCTCCCTGCAGGTCTGCCAACGTGGCCAGCTCCGCGGCTGAGGTCTTGCGCTGCTCGACGAACGCCCTGTCGGCCAGTACATCGTCAACCATCCCCACCATGGACGGACCCGGAAGGCCGAGGGTGAAACCGATGGCTCGACACCCCTCCACGACGTCGGCATCCCTGACCATCTGCTCGGTGGCCGGGTCTTGCGCGTTGTAGACGCAGGCGACCTTGGTTCCCGCGTAGACCTTGGCCTTGGCCAGGCGGTACTCCTCCATGGATCCATGCCAGTCGACATGGTCTGGCGCGAAGTTCAGGCAGACCGAGGCCACCGGTTCAATGGACCTCTGCCAGTGCAGCTGGAAGCTGGACAGCTCGACAGCCAGGACGTCATACGGATCGGGGTGCAGAACAGCTTCGAGCAGTGGCGTGCCCACGTTCCCGGCACTCGTCGCCCGAAGTCCGGCCGCGCGCAGGATGCAGCCGAGCATCTTGACCGTCGTCGTCTTGCCATTGGTGCCGGTGATCGTGATCCAGGGAGCCGCGCCGGACTGCGCTCGCATACGCCATGCAAGCTCGACCTCACCCCAGACCGGGATGCCGCGTGCGGCCGCGCCGAGAAGCAGGGGGTGGTCGGGACGGAAACCCGGTGAGGTCACCACCAGCTCTGTGCCCTCGGGCACGTCGAGCAAGTGCTCGGGCCCCAGATGCACATCCACATCCAGGATCTCCAGAATCCGTGCGCGTTCTTCGATGGCGGGCGTGGCGTCGGAACTCACCGCGGTAACGATGGCACCGCGCTCCGAAAGCGCATCTGCCGCCGCGAACCCGCTCACACCTAGCCCGGTGACCAGGATCCGCAACGCTGACCAGTCGGCGTCACGATGGGTGAGGTCACGCGACCCCTGGCGCGGTTCGTAGCTTGGGTCGAAATCCTCAGGACTCTTCACTGTTGGCTCACCCTGATCCGACAACCCACTCCGCGTAGAAGACACCCAACCCCACCGCAACGAACAGCCCGGCAATGATCCAGAACCTGATGACGATGGTGATCTCGTCCCAGCCCGCGAGCTCGAAGTGGTGCTGGAGGGGAGCCATTCTGAACACGCGCTTGCCTGTCATCTTGAAGGAACCAACCTGGATAATCACCGAAAGGGTGATGATGACGAACAGACCGCCGAGAATGACAACGAGCAGCTCCGTGCGGGTGGTGATGGCCAGCCCGGCCATGGCACCGCCTAGGGCCAGCGAACCCGTGTCGCCCATGAAGATCTTGGCCGGGGAGGCATTCCACCACAGGAACCCGAAGCATGAGCCCATGAGAGCGGCAGCCACCACCGCCAGGTCGTGCGGGTCGCGGACCTCATAGCAGTTGACGCCCGGGTTGCTCTGACAGTTCTGGTTGAACTGCCAGATGGCGATCAGGACATAAGCGCCGAACACCATCACGCTGGTGCCCGTCGCCAGCCCGTCTAGGCCGTCGGTGAGATTCACGCCGTTGCTGGTGCCGGCGATCATCAGGTTGGCCCAGAGCACGAACAGGATCACTCCGAGTCCTGTGCCGGCGAAGGCGAAGTTGACGTTCGTGTCGCGGACAAAAGACACAAACGGCACCGCAGCAGTGCGGAACCGGCTGTTGGGGAACTGCAGGGCCAGGAAAGCGAAGACCACCGCCACCAGGGTCTGTCCAGCCAGCTTCTGCTTGGTGCGCAACCCCAGACTGCGCTGTTTGGAGATCTTGATGTAGTCGTCCAGGAAGCCGACGATCCCCAGTCCGGTCATCAGGAAGAGCACCAGGATCCCGCTCACCGTCAGCGGCGTCAGGGTGAACAGGTGCGCGCCGCCGTAGGCCACCAGCGAGGCCGCGATGATGAGCGCACCACCCATAGTGGGGGTGCCACGCTTGGTGTGGTGTGAGGTCGGTCCGTCGTCGCGGATGAACTGGCCATAGCTCCGGCCGACCAGGAACTTGATGAACAAGGGGGTGCCGAGCAACGACACTACGAGGGAGATGAGTCCCGCCAGCAGCACGGCCTTCACGAAGGGACCTCCGATCCGGTGTCCTGCACCAGTCGATCCCCGAGCCACCGCAGTCCCGCGTCACGGCTGGACTTGACCAGCACCACGTCACCGGGGGCAAGGTGTTGCCTGAGCAGCTCATGGGCGGCGTCGGCGTCCGGGACCCAGGTCGACCCCTCGCCGATCGCGCTGTTTGAGCCACTCGGGCCCTCGTCACGGGCTCCATTGTGGATCGGCTGGGCCCCCGGACCCACGGCGACAACCCGCGAGACGCCAAGGCGCACGGCCAGTCGACCCAAGGCGTCGTGCTCGGTGACGGACTCTGGCCCCAGCTCAAGCATCTCGCCCAGCACGGCCCAGGTCCGCCGGCCGTGACCCATGGCCGCCAGGGCCTGGAGCGCTGCGCGCATCGAGTCCGGGTTGGCGTTGTAGGCGTCATTGACGATCGTGACACCATCGGCCCGATCGTGGACCTCCATGCGCCATCGACTCAGCGGACGTGCATCCCCCAGCGCCGTGGCGACGTCGCCCAGCGGCATGCCGACGGCTAGTGCGACAGCCGCGACAGCCAGGGCGTTGCCGACATGGTGCTTTCCGTGGAACTTGAGGACAACTGGCGCGGTTCCCTGTTCGGCGACCAAGGTGAAGGACGCACGGCCCTGTGCGTCCAGAACGATGCCCACTGCCCGGACGCTCGCCTGGGCCGACTCCCCCACGCCTATGACATGCGCCCGGGTCTGACCGGCCATACCCCACACGACCGGGTCGTCCGTATTGAGGACGGCGAATCCCGTTGCAGGCAAAGCCTGTACGAGCTCGGCCTTGGCCTTTCCGATGATCTCACGCGAACCGAACTCACCCACGTGAGCGGTCCCCACGTTCAGGACAACCCCGATCTGAGGCTGCGCTATCCGGGTGAGGTAGTCAATATCGCCCATCCCCCGCGAACCCATCTCGAGCACCAGGTAGGCCGTGCTGGGAGTGATCCGGCAGACGGTCAGCGGGACGCCGACCTCGGAGTTGAGGGAACCGACATTGGCGACCGTCTCGCCGTGGCGCTGCAGCACCGACCACAGCAGGTCCTTTGTCCCGGTCTTGCCCGAGGACCCGGTGATGCCGATGACGACCGTCTTGGCACTGCGCTCAACCAGAGCCTGGGCTAGTGAGACGAACGCCGCCTGGACATCCCGAACGACAACCGAAGGGAGCTCAGGGACCGGCCTTGAGGTGAGTGCGGCGACGGCGCCCTGGGAACGGGCTGCCGCCACGAACTGGTGGCCGTCCAGGTCCTCACCGATGCGGGCGATGTAGAGGCTGCCACAAGCGGCTTCCCGCGAATCGGTGACCACGGGTCCGTCCACCAGGGGGTCCGCTCCAGGGCCATCGCTTGCGCTGACAGCGTCAAAGACCTGGCCGCCGGTGATTTTGGCGATCTCGCTGAGCCGGAGGGGAATCACCGGGCCTCGCCTCTGTTGGCATCTGTCACGGGGTGGCCCACGGTGGTCTGCATTGGTGACGGTCTCTGCCCAGGTGCTGTGGTCTCCATCAATGCTGCTCGCAACTGCGCTCGGTCGTCGAAGGGGGCGACCACGCCGGCAATCTCCTGGCCGCTCTCGTGACCCTTGCCAAGGACCACAACGGTGTCACCCACGCCAGCACTGGCAACGGCGTCGCGAATGGCTGCAGCGCGGTCCCCGATCTCGCGTATCCGCCCCGGGACCGACGGGATGGACGATTCCCGCGCCAGCGCTCCGCCCATGACCGCCGCGCGGATTGTCGCCGGATCCTCGGACCGGGGGTTGTCATCAGTGACGATGACGACGTCCGCATGTGCCGCGGCCGCCGCGCCCATGGCCGATCGCTTGCCCGCATCCCGGTCGCCCCCGGCGCCCAGCACAACGACCAGCGCCCCGGCAGTGTCGTGTCGCAGTGCTTTCAATGCTGCGGCTACGGCGCTGGGAGTGTGAGCGAAGTCGACGACTGCAAGCGGCATATGGCTCTGGTCAGCGCCCTGCCTGCCTGCCACTTCGACTCTCTCCATCCGCCCGGGCACGTGCGGATCGGCGGCCAGGGCTGCCTCGATGGAGTCGACCCGGTGGCCTGCGGCCAGGAGCACCAGTGCAGCCACCCCTGTGTTGACTCGGTTGAAGTCTCCGGGCAACGCCGACCGCAGCGACAGGTGCTGGCCCTGACCCACGAGTTCGAAGGCAGACTCACCTGGCCCTGTCGTCCGGATCTGCCAGTCAGCCGTGACGTCCGGGCGCGACGAGATCGTCATCACAGGAACCCCGGACTCCCGGGCGAGACGCTGGCCCCATTCGTCGTCCACGCACACCACCGCACGGACGGCTCTGTCCGGAGTGAACAGTGACGCCTTTGCCAGGAAGTAGTCCTCCATCGACCCATGGAAGTCCAGATGATCCTGCGACAGGTTGGTGAAGGCGGCCACGTCGTAGCGAACGCCATCGACGCGATGCAAGGTCAGCGCATGACTGGACACCTCCATCGTGCAGGTGTCCACACCGGCCTCGAGCATCACTGCGAACAGGGCATGCAGGTCCGCGGACTCGGGCGTGGTGCGGATGCTCTTGATGCGGTCATCGCCGATGCGTGTCTCGACCGTGCCGATCAGCCCGGTCATGCGCCCGAGGGCGCGCAGTGCCGAGTCAACCAGGTAGGCCGTCGTCGTCTTGCCGTTCGTGCCCGTGATCCCCAGCATGGACAGCGCTTCGCTGGGGCGGCCGTAGATCAATGCCGCAACGACGCCCAGGACAGCCCGGGGATCTGGAACCACCAGAACAGGCACCGTGATCTCCGCGAGCGCGAGCAGTGCCGCTCCGGCCGGATCGGTCAGCACGGCAACCGCACCGAGGCCGACAGCCGCCCCAACGAACCGAGCACCGTGCACATTGGCGCCCGGCAGAGCCGCATAGAGGTCTCCGGGCCGGATGGCGCGCGAGTCCAGGGTCACTCCAGTCACAACGACGCGAGAATCGATGATTCCGTCGGGGGTCCGCGCAACACCGGCACACTCAGCCACGGACGGCAAACTGATGGCGTGCGGGGATAGGGGACGCGGAGTCGCGTTCACGAGTGCACCACGGGCGTGACTTTACCGGGCGGACGTGGGGGGCTGGAGACCCGACTGCGGCTGCAGGGCTGTCGCCGCCTTGTCCGCAGAGATCGGCGCGTTCTCGATCTTGAGCTTCATGACCGGCGGCGGCGTGTCTGTCGGCGGAATCCCGAACTCCTGGAGCGCATAGGTCATCACGTCCTTGAACACCGGAGCGGCCACCGCTCCGCCGTAGATGCCGTTGATCGGGTTCTGCAGGATCACAGCGACGACGAACTCAGGCTTGTCCGCAGGGGCAAAGCCGATGAATGACGCGGTGTGGCCGGAGTAACGACCGCTGGCACCTACCCGGTCA
Source organism: Dermatophilaceae bacterium (assembly GCA_036834825.1). GTDB lineage: Bacteria > Actinomycetota > Actinomycetes > Actinomycetales > Dermatophilaceae > UBA4719. The sequence goes on along the minus strand of DAITND010000024.1, from coordinate 3,579 downwards.
GCCGTCCCGGTCTTGCCTGCGACACGGTAGCCGGGGATCGTCGCCTTCACAGCGGTGCCGTTGTCACCGACGACGAACTCGAGCATCTGGCTCAGCGTCGTGGCAGTCGATGTAGAAATCACCCGCACCGGCGTGGTGGGCGGCGTCTGCGTCGAAGTGCCGTCCGCGTTCTGGGTACTGGCCACCAGGCTCGGTGGCACTCGCACCCCCCCGTTGGCGATGGTCTGAAAGACCCCGGCCGCCTGGATGGCGTTGAGCGACAGTCCCTGGCCGTACATGACCGTGTACCGCTGAGAGCCGCTCCAGTTCTGGGACCTGGCAAAGATACCCTGCGTCTCGCCGGGAAAATGGATTCCGGACGGCTGCCCGACTCCGAAGCCGCGGAAGTACTTCTCCAGAGTCGCTGGTGGGACCTTCTCACCGACCATCATGGTGCCGATGTTGCTCGACTGGGCGATCACGCCGGCGAACGTCAGGTTCTCCAGGCCGTGCTCCTCGGCGTCCCGGAACGACTGGTCTGCTCGGGGCAGCCGGTCGGGAACCAACACGGGAGTCGCCGGCGTCGCGACGCCCTCCTGCAGAGCTGCCGCCGCCGTCATGACCTTGGCTGTCGATCCTGGTTCGAACGCCTCCCCGAAGGCGTTGTTGTTGAGGTTGCCGGTGGCCTTGGCGATATTGTTCGGGTCGAAGGTCGGGTAGGACGCGACAGCCGCCAGCTGGCCCGTCTTGACGTTCATCACCACGACCGTCCCTGACAGCGCCTGCGTCTCGTTGACCTTCTGGGCAATGGCGTTCTGCGCGAACCATTGCAGATCGCTGTCGATCGTCAACCGAATGTCGAGGCCCGGAACCGCAGGAGTGATCTGCTGCTCACCGGTGGTGATCATCCGGCCGTCCCTGGACTGTTCATAGGTCGACTCGCCCGGCTTGCCCTGTAGCTGCTTGTTAAACAAGAGCTCGAGACCGCCGCCCGGTGACCCGTCAGCGCCCACCCAGCCAACCAGTGAGGCTGCCGCCGAAGAGGTCGGATAGGAGCGCTTCGATGTCGCCTCACTGTAGATACCCGGGATCCCCAGGGCCCGTACCTTGCTCCAGTCAGACATGGAGACGTCCTTGGCGACGTACACAAACCGTCGAGAGCCTGTCAGCGTCGCGGACAGCTGGGCTGGGGGCTGACCCAGGATCGGCGCAAGGTCGGCAGCCGCCCCCGCAACTCCGAGCGTGACACTGACACCGTTGACCTTCTTCCGGTACGACGTCACCGCGGTCTGGTCCGCTGTGACGTTACGACGTTCGATGCTGGTAGCCAACACATCGCCATTGGACGCAGTGATGTCGCCACGAAGTGCCGGCACCGCCACGATGCTCAGGCGGCTCTTGAGGGCTGCACTGGCCACCGCCGATGAGTCAAGGGCCTGCAGCCGGAAGAGCTGCGCGCCGAACAGACTGAGGATGAAGAGCCCGGTTAGCAGCAGAGATCGGACGCGACGTTCTGGATGGACACCGATACGAGCCGGCCGCGAAGGCGGGCGACCCGGCCGACGAGGAGAGCCACCGCCTGCCTTCTGAGACGCCTGGGACTTGCGGCGTGCTGGTTTGCGGGTCCCGGAGACTGTCGACGGCCGTGCAGGTCGGGCAGCGCTGCCTGCGCCCGAACCCCGACGAGCCGGCTTGCCTGACGCAGCACCAGATGCCGAACCTCGGGTAGGGCGGGCATCGCCCGATCCCCCGGAGTTTCGGCCTCTGGTCTGCTTCACGCTCACCTCTTTGCTGGCTTGGCCGCCGTCGCTGCAGCTGATGCTGGCTTGGCCCGCTTCGCTGCCGGGGCTGGTGCTGGTGCTGGTGCTGGTGCAGTGTTGACCGGCGTGGCTACCGCCGGGGCTGGTGCTGCTTTGACCGTCTTGGGCACAGCCGGGGCTGGCGCCGCTGTCGTCCCAACCACGGTAAGTCCGGGCCCTGGGGACGCCTGCTTCGCCACGCCGATGACTTTGCCGTCGGAGAGTCGCAGGAAGGCTGCGGACTCCGCCGGCACCATCCCCATGTCGGCCGCCTTCTTCGCGAGGTTCGCTGGGGACTTCGACGCATCCAGGGACTGGCTGAGAGCGCCTTGGGCGTCGGTCAGCTGATCGGAGGTGGTCCGCAGATCGTGCAGCGTGAAGGAGCCTTGAGCCAGAGCGGTGTTGAGCAGCAAGAGTCCGATCAGTCCGCTGGCCAGCAGAGTCGCGCAGATGATGACGAACGCGGCACCGCCGCGTCGAAGAGGTGCCCCTGTGACCACCCGGAGCCTGGGCGTCTCAGTGGTCGGCCGGTTCAGGGCTCGTGCGCCGACTCGCGCTGTGGAGGTCATCTGACTCATGCGAGGTGTCCTTTCGTGACCCGGATACGTTCGGCTGCCCGCAGCCGGGCCGAAGCTGCGCGCGGATTGATACTGACTTCTGCGGGAGCCGGCTCCTCGGCTCCGCGGGTGAGCAGGCGCAGATATGGCGCGAGCTCAGGAAGTTCGACCGGCAGGCCCACGGGGGTGCCGCTGTGAGCACCGGCGGACAGCGTCTGCTTGGTGAGGCGGTCCTCAAGTGAGTGGTAGCTCAGTACGGCGATACGGCCGCCCACAGCAAGTGCGTCCACGGCCGCAGGGAGCGCGGTCTTGAGCGCTTCGAGCTCACCGTTGACCTCTATCCGCAACGCCTGGAAAGTGCGTTTGGCCGGGTGTCCTCCGCTCTTCTGTGAAGCGGCAGGTATGGCCGAACGAAGGAGCTCGACCAGCCGCGCCGAGTTGGTGAAGGGTTGCCGGGCGCGCTCTCGCACGATGGCCGAGGCGACGCGTTTGGCGAATCGCTCTTCGCCGTAATCGCGCAGGATGCGCTCGAGATCGGCCTGGTCATAGGTGTTCAGGACGTGGGCTGCGGTGATGCCGCTGTCCTGGTCCATCCGCATGTCCAGCGGGGCGTCATGACGGTAAGCGAACCCACGCTGCTCCTCGTCGAGCTGCAGCGAGGACACCCCGAGGTCAAGCAGCACTGCGGACACCGATAACCGCGCTGAGATCCCGCAGTCGACAAGGATCTGCGGTAGATCGTCATACACCGCATGAACGGGTGTGAAGCGGTCACCGAAGCGAGCCAGCCGCTCGCCGGACAGACTCAGCGCTTCGTGGTCGCGGTCGATGCCCACGACGCGGGCCCCCGGGCATGCCCCAAGGATCGACTCGGTGTGGCCGCCCATCCCCAAGGTGGCATCCACCATGACCGCGCCTGGCTCCTGCAAGGCAGGCGAGAGCAACTCGACGATGCGATCGCGCAGGACAGGGACGTGGAGATCCCCGACCGTCCGGCGAGCAATCATCGTTTCGTCTTTCTCTCGTGTCTTGAGGGGCCTCGTACTTCTGTTTGGTTGAACTTCTGTGTGGTGAAGTCCTGCGTCGTTGACGTTCTTCGTCGTGACGTTCTGTGTCGTGAGGTTCCGTGTCGTGAGGTTCCGTCGTACCCTCCGGTCCCTGGCTTCAGGTCTCCAACCGCTTCAACTGGGTGCGGCCCGACAACGGGGAAGTGAGGTCGGGACGCGAAGCGGGTGGAGACCTGA
>DAITND010000023.1:0-22096 GCA_036834825.1 Dermatophilaceae bacterium | reverse complement strand
GGATGGGCAACAGCCTGGACCACATCCGCGAGATCATGGGCACCTCGATGGAGTCGCTTATCCACCACTTCAAGCTGGTGACCGAGGGCTTCCACGTCCCACCCGGCCAGGCCTACGTCGCCATCGAGTCGCCCAAGGGCGAGCTTGGGGTGCACGTGGTCTCCGACGGTGGCACCCGCCCCTACCGTGCGCACTTCCGTGACCCATCCTTCAACAACCTCCAGGCCGTCGCTGCGGTCTGCGAAGGCGGCCAGGTGGGGGACGTCATCGTGGCGGTCGCCTCGATCGACCCTGTGATGGGAGGCGTTGACCGCTGATGAACACTGACAGTGACCCGAACTACGGCGTGGTCCCTTTACCGGACACCGAGCCCTACCCGGACGACGTCATGGCCGCTCTGCGGGTTGACGCCGCGCTGATTGTCGCCCGCTATCCGCGGGAGCGCTCAGCTTTGCTCCCGCTGCTGCACCTGGTGCAGTCCGTGGACGGCTACGTCTCGCCCCGGGGCATCGATCTGTGTGCCGACCTGCTGGGGCTGACTGGCGCCGAGGTCAGTGGTGTCGCGACCTTCTACACGCAGTACAAGCGCCACCCCAACGGTCAGTACACGATCGGGGTCTGCACGAACACGCTCTGCGCGATCATGGGCGGCGACGAGATCTGGGCCTCGGTCAGCGAATACCTGGGCATCGGTCACGACGAGACCACAGCAGACGGGCTGGTCACGCTGGAGCGGATCGAGTGCAACGCAGCGTGTGACTACGCCCCCGTGGTCATGGCCAACTGGGAGTTCTTCGACAACCAGACGCCCACCTCCACCAAAGCTCTTGTCGACGACCTGCGCTCCGGTGCACCGGTGGCTCCCACCCGCGGCGCGTCCAGGGTCTGCAGCTTCAAAGAGGTTTCACGGGTGTTGGCCGGTTTCCACGACGGCCTTGCCGATGAAGGCATCGGCGCGGGTCCGGCATCGCTGGCCGGGCTCAACGTCGCCCGGGCCAACCAAGCCAGCCAGCCCGCTCAGGCCAGCAAGGTCACCCGGGCCACGCAAGCAATGGACGGGAAGACGACGAAGTGAGCACGCAGCTGACCCCCATTCTCACCAGGTTCTGGGATGACTCCCAGTCCTGGACGTTGGCGACCTACGAGAAGCACGACGGGTACAAGGCACTGAAGAAGGCACTGACGATGCCGCCGGCCGATCTCGTACAGCTGACCAAGGACTCCGGCCTGCGTGGTCGCGGTGGTGCGGGTTTCCCGACCGGGATGAAATGGGGGTTCCTTCCTCCTCCTGACGGTGGCCCCCGCTACCTGGTGGTCAACGCCGACGAGTCTGAGCCTGGTACCTGCAAGGACATCCCCTTGATGATGGCGGCCCCGCAGTTCCTGATCGAAGGTGTGGCCATCACGTCGTTCGCCATCGGCTGCGACCACGCCTTCATCTACGTGCGCGGTGAGGTTGTCCACGTCTACCGGCGGTTGTTACGGGCGGTCGAAGAGGCCTACGCCGCAGGCTACCTGGGCGAGAACATCCTGGGGAGCGGCTTCAACCTGAACGTCACGGTGCATGCTGGTGCCGGGGCATACATCTGCGGGGAGGAGACCGCGTTACTGGACTCCCTCGAGGGTCGACGCGGCCAACCGCGACTCAAGCCTCCGTTCCCGGCCGTTGCCGGCCTCTACGCGCGGCCCACTGTCGTCAACAACGTCGAGTCGATTGCGTCCGTCCCGCCGATATTGCTCGAGGGCGCCGAGTGGTTCGCCAAGATGGGCACGGAGAAGTCGACCGGCTTCGGCATCTTCAGCCTCTCAGGCCACGTGGCCCACCCGGGACAGTACGAAGCGCCACTTGGCATCACCTTGCGCGAGCTGTTGGAGATGGCCGGCGGGATGCGTGATCCGTCCAAGAGGCTGAAGTTCTGGACCCCTGGCGGGTCGTCCACGCCCATGTTCACCGACAAGCACCTCGACGTGCCGCTGGACTTCGAGTCGGTGGCGGCTGCCGGGTCCATGCTCGGCACGCGCGCCCTGCAGATCTTCGACGAGACGGTGTCGGTGGTCCGGGCGGTGTCGCGCTGGACGGACTTCTACGCCGGCGAGTCCTGCGGCAAGTGCACGCCGTGTCGTGAAGGTACGTTCTGGCTCAAGCAGATCATGGAACGACTTGAGCACGGCGAGGGCACGCAGGACGACGTCGACAAGCTCCTGGACATCTGCGGCAACATCCTCGGCCGCGCGTTCTGCCCGCTCGGCGATGGTGCGACCAGCTGCATCACTTCCGCGGTGCAGTACTTCCGAGAGGAGTTCGAGGCGGGCATGCACACCCCGGCTGCGGAGCTGTTCCCACCGGCTGCCTCGATGTTGTTCGCGAAGGAGACTGTTTCCGCATGACTGTCACCTCATCCACGACTGTTGCGACCAAGCCAAACCTGATCAACCTGACCATCGACGGCGTCGGTGTCGCCGTCCCCAAGGGCACCCTGGTGATCCGCGCTGCTGAACAGATCGGCATTCAGATCCCGCGCTTCTGCGACCACCCCCTCCTGGAACCCGTGGGTGCCTGCCGTCAGTGCCTGGTCGAGGTCGCGATGCCCGGCCCTGATGGGTCCTTGCGACCCATGCCCAAGCCCATGACCTCCTGCACCACCACAGTCAGTGAGGGAATGCAGGTCAAGTCCCAGCAGACTTCGGCGATGGCCGACAAAGCCCAGCACGGCCAGATGGAGTTCTTGCTGATCAACCACCCGCTGGACTGCCCGGTCTGCGACAAGGGTGGGGAGTGCCCGCTGCAGAACCAGGCCATGTCCAATGGGCGGCCCAAGAGCCGCTTCGAGGACATCAAGCGCACCTACCCCAAACCAGTCAACATCTCCTCGCAGGTGCTGCTGGATCGTGAACGCTGTGTCCTGTGCGCACGCTGTACACGCTTCTCCGACCAGATCGCCGGCGATCCGTTCATCGCCCTGGTCGAGCGTGGCGCCCTGCAACAGGTCGGTATCTACCAGGAGAAGCCGTTCGAGTCCTACTTCTCCGGCAACACCGTCCAGATCTGCCCGGTCGGCGCACTGACTGGGGCGGCGTACCGCTTCCGCGCCCGACCGTTCGACCTCGTCTCCACCCCAAGCATCTGCGAGCACTGCGCTAGCGGTTGTGCGACCCGCACAGATCACCGTCGTGGCACGGTCCTGCGCAGGATGGCCGCCAACGATCCGGCGGTCAACGAAGAGTGGAACTGCGACAAAGGTCGCTGGGCATTCACCTACGCCAACGGTACTGACCGCATCACCGAGCCGCTCGTACGTGACGAGGATGGCAACCTGCAGGTCGCGTCCTGGCCCGAGGCGCTCCACGCCGCGGCCCAGGGGTTGCTCGCAGCACGTAACGCCAAGGGTGTCGGTGTGCTCGTCGGCGGTCGGGTCAGTGCCGAGGACGCCTACGCCTACAGCAAGTTCGCCCGAATTGTCTTGCAGACCAACGACATCGACTTCCGCGCCCGACCGCACTCAGTTGAGGAGGCCGATTTCCTGGCCAGCAACGTGGTGGCCACTGGCCCGGCTGCCGCGGGAACCGGCGGGTCCGTGACCTATGCCGATATCGAAGCTGCCAAGACCGTGCTACTGGTGGGCTTCGAACCCGAGGACGAGTCGCCGATCGTGTTCCTGCGGCTGCGCAAGGCGGCTCGCAAGAACGGCACTGCTGTATTCGCGGTCGCCCCCCTGGCATCACGTGGCCTGGACAAGCTCGGTGGCACCCTGATCACGGCTTCACCGGGCACCGAGGCCCAGGTCCTGCAGTCGCTGGCCGATGGTTCGGTCTCAGAGGGGGCGAGCTCCGATGATATCGGCGCCGCGCGTTCCGGCCTCGCGGCGCAAGGCGCCCTGATCCTGGTGGGCGAGAGGCTCGCGACGGTGCCCGGCGGGTTGTCCGGTGCCGTGGCTCTGGCGTCCTTGACCGGAGCTCGGCTGGCGTGGATTCCCCGGCGCGCCGGAGAGCGTGGCGCCCTCGAGAGCGGCGCACTGCCCAACCTTCTGCCAGGCGGCCGCCCGGTCACCGAGTCTGCGGCCCGGGCTGAGGTCGGTGCGGCGTGGGACGTCGTCGGAATGCCCGCAAAGGTCGGCCGGGATACCTCGGCCATCATCGCGGCGGCCAGTGCCGGCGAGCTTGGTGGTCTGCTGGTCGGCGGCATCGACCCGGCAGACCTCATCGGTTCGGCGGAGGTACTCAACGCCTTGACCAGGGCCTTCGTCGTTTCCCTGGAGCTTCGCGAGAGCGCCGTTACCGATGTCGCTGACGTGATCCTGCCTGTGGCAGCCCATCAGGAAAAGGCCGGCACCTTCGTCAACTGGGAGGGCCGGGTCCGGTCCTTCGAGACGGCGCTGGCTACCAATGCCATGAGCGACCACCGAGTGGTGGATCTGCTGGCCGCCGAAATGGGCGAGTTCCTCGGAGTCCGCACCGTTTCGGCCACCCGCGCTGACATGCGAGCCCTCGGTCCGTGGACCGGGGGCCGGGCCGCTGCGCCGACGGTCGAGGCGACCGAGGTGCCGTCACCGCATGCAGGTCAGGTCGTGCTGGCCACGTGGCACCATCTGCTGGACTCCGGCCGGATGCAGGACGGTGAGCCGTTCCTGGCCGGCACGGCACCCAAGGTCCAGGCGATGCTTTCCACCAAGACCGCTGCATCGCACGGGCTTGCCGAGGGCGACACCGTTCGAGTCAGCACAGGCGCGGGCGCCATGACGGTGCCGGTCATAGTCAGGGACATGGCTGATGACGTCATCTGGCTGCCAACCAACTCTGCGGGATCCACGGTGCGTTCGACGCTGGACGTCGATGCCGGCACCGCCGTCTCCCTGGCCAAGGGTGGTGTCGCATGAGCCTGATCTCTTCGCTGGTGGCCGGCGCTCACACGATCGCGCCGGGGGTTGCCAGTATCGACAACCCGATAGCCGACTTCAGCGACACCCCATGGTGGCTCTCGCTGGTCAAGGCCCTGCTGATCTTTGTCTTCCTGATGATCAACACCCTGCTCGTCATCTGGTTCGAGCGCCGCGTCATCGGCCGCATGCAGCAACGCCCCGGGCCCAACCGCACCGGTCCGTTCGGCCTGCTGCAGACCCTCGCGGACGGGATCAAGCTGGCGCTCAAGGAAGACCTGATCCCCAAGAACGCCGACAAGGTGATCTTCCTGCTCGCCCCGGTCATCGCCGGCGCCATGGCGTTCGTGTCCTTCGCCATCATCCCGATGGGGCCGACGGTCAGCATGTTCGGTCACCGGACACCGCTGCAACTGACGGACACACCCATCGCCGTCCTGCTGGTCCTTGCCGTTGCCGGAGTCGGTGTCTACGGCATCATCCTGGCCGGCTGGTCGTCAGGTTCCACGTACCCGCTGCTGGGTGGACTGCGCTCCACGGCCCAGATCATCTCCTACGAGATCGCCATGGGCCTGTCGCTGGTGGCCGTCTTCATGTTCAGCGGTTCGATGTCGACCTCACAGATCGTTGCTTCCCAGAAGAGCCTGTGGTTCGTCGTCTCGTTGATCCCCTCCTTCCTGGTGTACGTGGTGACCATGGTCGGGGAGACCAACCGGCTGCCCTTCGACCTCGCAGAAGGTGAGGGCGAGCTCACCGGTGGGTTCCACACGGAGTACAGCTCGCTGAAGTTCGCGATGTTCTTCCTGGGTGAGTACGTCAACATGTTCACCGTCTCCGCCCTGGCGACCACCATGTTCCTCGGTGGCTGGCAGGCGCCTCCGGGCATCGCTGCGATCAACGGCGGCATGTTCAACGAAGGCTGGTGGGGGTTGTTGTGGTTCGTCATCAAGCTCTGGAGCTTCATGTTCTTCTTCGTCTGGCTGCGCGGCTCGCTGCCGCGGGTCCGCTATGACCAGTTCATGCGTTTCGGCTGGAAGTTCCTCATTCCGGTGACCCTGGTCTGGGTCGTCGCTGTGGCCTTCATCCGCGGTGCCCAGCTGGCCTTCTTCGGTGCGAACACCGGGACTGCAGCCATCATCGTGGTTGGCGTGGTCGCCGCTGTTGTCCTGCCCGTCACCTGGGTCTGGGAGGGCAGGCGTGAGGCTGCGAATGTCATCGTGGAGCCACCCGAGGAGGTTGACCCTTTCGCAGGGGGCTACCCGATCCCACCGCTTCCCGGCCAGCGCCTGCGCGAGCCGCGCCTGCAAGGTGCGCCATCCCTGGCCGGCTCCGCTGACCACCGTGAACTGACCGATCAGGAGGACAGCCGTGGCTGACGACCGGGAGAAGGCAAGTTTCCTGGCAACACTATTCCCGCAGGTCGCCGGATTCGGCGTCACTTTTGCGACGATGTTTCGCAAGCTGGAGACCGAGGAGTACCCAGAGGTCAAGCGTCCCACCCAACCGCGTTACCACGGTCGCCACCAGCTCAACCGGCATCCGGACGGCCTGGAGAAGTGCGTCGGCTGCGAGCTGTGCGCTTGGGCTTGTCCGGCGGACGCCATCTACGTTGAGGGCGCCGACAACGACGACAGCGACGGGGGTCACGGGCGATTCTCACCTGGTGAGCGGTACGGGAGCGTCTACCAGATCAACTATCTGCGGTGCATCTTCTGCGGCTTGTGCATCGAGGCATGTCCCACCCGCGCCCTGACGATGACCAACGTCTACGAGCTGGCTGACGACAGTCGCGGCAAGCTGATCTTCGAGAAGCACCAGCTGCTGGCACCCGTCCAGGAAGGAATGGTCTCCGCGCCGCACCCGATGGTGGCCGGCATGGCCGAGCGCGACTACTACCAGGGCAAGGTCACCCAGGCCACGCCTGAGCAGCGTGAGTGGGCCGACGCGCGAGAGGCCGAGCTCTCAGGGGCCGCTGCGTCAACCGGCGCCGCTGCCAAATCAGCAGAGGCGAGTGCCCGATGACCAGCGGTGGTGAAGCAGTCCTCTTCTGGGTTCTGGCCCCGATCAGTGTGCTGGGTGCCCTCGGCCTGCTGTTTGTCAAGAAGGCTGTGCACGTCGCCCTGGGCATGGCGCTGGTCATGATCAACCTCGGCGTCTTCTATATCGCCCAGAACGCCGACTTCCTCGGGATCGTGCAGATATTCGTCTACACGGGTGCGGTCATGATGCTGTTCCTGTTCGTGCTGATGCTGGTCGGGGTCGACTCGTCGGACTCCCTGGTGGAGACCATCAGAGGCCAGAAGGTCGCCGGGCTACTGCTTGCTGTGGGCCTGGCGGTGGTGCTTATAGCCGCGATCGGCTCAGTGACATTCTCCAGTCCCGTCGGCCTCCAGCAGGCCAATGCTGACGGCAACATCACCGGTATGGCCAGCCTCATCTTCGGCAAGTACGTGTGGACCTTTGAGGTCACCAGCGCGCTGCTCATCACCGCTGCCCTAGGTGCCATGGTCCTGGCTCACCGGGAGAGACTCACCCCACGCCCGACCCAGCGTCAGTGGTCCGAGCGACGTTTCCGGCTGGGCAAGAACCTGGCCGGGCTGCCGGCTCCCGGGGTCTATGCCCGCCGTAACGCGGTCGACACCCCGGCCTTGCTGCCTGACGGAACCCCTAGTGAGGTGTCCGTGTCGCGGGTACTCACCGCGCGCGAGCAGGTCACCAGCCCGGAGGAGTTCGCCGGGGTCGAGCGAGCGATCGCGCGGGACATCGAGGAAGGGATGAACCGATGAGCCTGGTCAACTACATCTACCTCTCGACGGTGCTGTTCGCGATCGGCGGCGCCACGGTGCTGGTTCGGCGCAACGCCATCGTGGTCTTCATGGGCGTCGAGCTGATGCTCAACGCGACCAACCTGGCCTTCGTGACCTTCGCACGCATGCGCGGCTCCCTGGACGGTCAGGTGATCGCCCTTTTCGTCATGGTCGTAGCTGCGGCTGAGGTTGTCGTCGGGCTGGCCATCATCATGTCGATCTTTCGTGCCCGTCGGTCGGCTTCGGTCGACGACGCCAACCTGTTGAAGCTGTAAGGGGCACAAACATGCATCTGGTGCAACTTTCGGCTGCTCATCTTGGCCAACTGGCGAGCGCACAAGCCGTACAACCTGCTTCGGGTGTGACAACCCTGGCCTGGCTGCTCGTCGCCTTCCCTGTGCTGGGTGCGGCCATCCTGCTGTTCGGGGGGCGGCGTACGAACCGGTTCGGACCGGTTCTGGCAACGGCGCTGTCATGGGCCAGCTTCGGCCTCGGGACGGTGATCTTCCTGTCGATGCTGGGCCGATCAAGCGGGCAGCGGGCAGAGAACCTCTTCCTGTACAAATGGATCCCCGCCGGGAGCTTCCAGGTCGACGCCGGCATGCTGATCGACCCGCTGTCCATGGCCTTCGTGCTGCTCGTCACCTTCGTCGGCTCGCTGATCTTGGTCTACTCGCTGGCCTACATGGAGCACGATCCTGACCGGCGCAGGTTCTTTGGCTACCTCAACCTGTTCATCGCCGCGATGCTCCTGCTGGTCCTGGCCAACTCCTACCTCCTGCTGTACGTGGGCTGGGAGGGTGTGGGTCTTGCGTCCTACCTGCTCATCGGTTTCTGGAACCAGATCCCGGCCAACGCCTCCGCGGCCAACAAGGCGTTCGTGGCCAACCGCTTCGGCGACTTCGGGGTGTCCGTGGCGATCATGCTCATGTTTGTCACCTTCGGCTCCGTGAGCTTTGCCGGGGTCGACGCCGGGATCGCCGGTGCGAACAAGGGCGCGCTCACGGCGATCGGCCTGATGTTGCTGCTCGGGGCCTGTGGCAAGTCGGCGCAGTTCCCGCTGCAGAGCTGGCTCGGGGACGCGATGGCCGGTCCGACGCCGGTATCCGCGCTCATCCACGCTGCGACGATGGTCACCGCTGGCGTCTACCTGGTCGTGCGCAGCCACGCGATCTTCGAGGGCTCGCCCACGGCGCAGACCTTCGTGGTCATCGTCGGTGCGATCACCTTGATATTCGGGGCGATCGTCGGTTGCGCCAAGGACGACATCAAGAAGGTGCTGGCAGCCTCGACGATGAGCCAGATCGGTTACATGATGCTTGCCGCGGGCCTTGGTCCGGTTGGCTACGTCTTCGCGATCTTCCACCTGCTCAACCACGGCTTCTTCAAGGCCGGGATGTTCCTCGGCGCCGGTTCGGTCATGCATGGCATGGACGACCAGGTCGACATGCGCCGTTTCGGCAACCTGTCCGGTGTGATGAGGATTACCTGGATCACCTTCGGTATCGGCTGGCTGGCGATCCTGGGCGTGTTCCCGTTCTCGGGCTACTGGTCCAAGGACAAGATCATCGAGGCCGCGTTCATCGGCGAAGGCTGGCGGCCGTGGGTCTTCGGCTCTGCCGCGCTGATCGGCGCGGGGGTTACCGCCTTCTACATGTCGCGTCTGTTCTTCATGACCTTTCAGGGCAAGAAACGTTGGCCCAAGGAAGCCCATCCGCACGAGTCTCCCAGGCGGATGACCATCCCGATGATCATCCTGGCCGTCGGTTCGGCCTTCCTGGGTCTGATCCTCGGCCCGACCAATGGCATCCAGGCTTGGCTCGAGCCGGTCTTCGGTGCTCACACAGAGGGTGAGCCGGTGGTTGCCGTTCCGGTGCTGATCACGATGACTCTGCTGGTCGTCGCCGCAGGTGTGGCCCTGGCCGGGCTGCGCTACTGGCGTGACCAAGTTCCTGCGGTTGCTCCGGTGGGCTCGCTACTGACACGTGCTGCACGCAGGGACCTCTACCAGGACGACGTCAACGAGGCCTTGTTGATGCGTCCGGGCCTGCACCTGACTCGTTCGCTGGTCTTCTTCGACAACAAGGGTGTTGACGGGGCTGTCGGCGGTCTGGCTGCTCTGATCGGCGGTACCTCGGCGCGGGTCCGCCGAGTTCAGAACGGCTTCGTGCGTTCGTATGCCCTGACGATGCTCGCTGGCGTCGTCGTGATCCTCGGTGCCGTGTGGGTGGTGCAGTGATGTCCAACTTTCCGTGGCTGACCACGATCGGCCTGATTCCACTGGTCGGCGCGCTCGTCGTCGCCTTCCTGCCCGCGAGCCTGGCCGCCAGGGCCAGACAGATCGCACTCGCATTCTCTGTCGTCGCGCTGCTGTTCACCATCGCCGCAGCCCTGCAGTTCAACACGGCCTCCACCCAGCAGTTCCAGCTCTCGGAGCTGCACCCCTGGATCAGGGCGTTCGGCGTGAGCTACGCCGTGGGCGTGGACGGCGTCGCGCTCGTCCTGATCGTGATGTCCACGATCCTGGTCCCGGTCTGCCTGCTGGCTGCCTGGCATGACGTGCCTGAGGCCGGGAAACGCCAGCAAACCTACTTCGCGCTCATGCTGGTCCTGGAGACCTTCATGATCGGTGTCTTCGCTGCGACCGACGTGTTCTTGTTCTACGTCTTCTTTGAAGCGATGCTGATCCCGGTCTACTTCCTGATCGGCTCCTTCGGTGGCGCCCGCCGCCAGTACGCCGCGGTCAAGTTCTTGCTGTACTCCCTGCTCGGCGGGCTGGTCATGCTGGTCGCGGTCATCGCGCTCTACCACTACGGTCCTGGTGGTGCGCAGGGCTTCCTCGTCCAGAACCTGACCGGTCTCAATATCGGCCAGACGGCCGGTCGACTGATGTTCCTGGGCTTCTTCTTCGCCTTCGCCATCAAGGCACCGATGTGGCCGGTTCACACCTGGCTCCCGGATGCGGCCACAGAGGCGCGGCCAGCTACGGCGGTGCTCCTGGTGGGCGTGCTCGACAAGGTCGGCACCTATGGGATGATCCGCTTCTGTCTGCAGATGTTCCCGGAGGCCAGCAAATGGGCCACCCCCGCGATCATCGTGCTGGCGGTCATCTCGGTCCTGTACGGAGCCCTGCTCGCGATCGGCCAGACCGACATCATGCGACTGATCGCCTACACGTCGGTCAGCCACTTCGGCTTCATCGTGCTCGGCATCTTCGCCATGACCTCCGTCGGCACCGCCGGCTCGACGCTGTACATGGTCAACCACGGTTTCACCACGGCGGCGTTGTTCCTGGTAGCGGCGATGCTCATCAGGCGTCGCGGAAGCAAGCGCATCCCGGACTACGGGGGGTGGCAGCGAGTGACCCCGGTGCTCGCCGGCGTCTTCCTGTTCTCCGGCATGTCCGCTCTGGCACTGCCGGGCTTGAACTCCTTCATCTCGGAGTTCCTTGTTCTGGTGGGTACGTTCCAGCGCTACCCGATCGCTGCGGTCCTGGCCACTGTCGGCATCATCTTGGCGGCGCTGTACGTCCTGCTCATGTACCAGAAGATGATGACCGGACCCAAGCCGGAGTCGGCGGCCGGCACCCCCGATCTGTCCCACCGCGAGAAGTGGGTCGTTGCCCCGTTGATCGCCGCCTTCCTCGTCCTGGGTTTCTACCCCAAGCCGGTGCTTGATGTGATCAACCCCGCTGTCGCCAGGACCCTGACCTATGTCGGTGTCACGGACCCTGCGCCGACCAACTCCGGCACCGCTGAAGGAGCTGTCAAATGATCGCCTCCCTGCCCGGGCTGACCACGGTGTTCGCCGCCACGAAGATCAACTACGGCGCGGTCCTGCCGATGTTGGTCGTCTTCGGTGCGGCCATGATCGGTGTCCTGGTGGAGGCTTTCGCACCCAGGTCCTCGCGCTACGCCATGCAGGTGGGCGTTTCGCTCCTTGGCCTGATCATCGCGCTGGTCGCGGTAGTCCTGGGTGTGGGGCACCAAGGGAGCACCCTGGCAGGCGCCGTGGTCATTGACGGCCCGGCGCTTTTCCTACAGGGCACGATTCTGGCGCTGTCCGTCCTCAGCGTGCTCGCGATGGCCGAGCGTATCGACGGGGTTGGCGCCGATGCGTTCACCGCCCAAGGGGCGTCGACGCCCGGTTCGGCCCAGGAGAGCGCTGCGGTGCGGGCCGGTGCGACCACGACCGAGGTCTTTCCCCTGACGATGTTCACGATCGGGGGCATGTTGCTCTTCCTGGCTTCGGGCGACCTGTTGACGATGTTTGTGGCGCTGGAGGTCCTCTCGCTACCGCTGTACATCCTCTCCGGACTGGCCAGCCGCCGCCGCCTGCTCTCCCAGGAAGCGTCACTGAAGTACTTCCTGCTGGGTGGCTTCTCGTCGGCCTTCTTCCTGTTCGGGTCGGCTCTGCTCTTTGGCTACTCCGGCTCCATGGACCTCTCCGTCATCGCCAAGGCCATCAGCACACAGACCGGTATGGACGGCCTGCTGGTCCCCGGCGTACTGCTCGTGCTGGTCGGGCTTCTCTTCAAGCTCGGTGCCGTGCCGTTCCACTCGTGGATCCCGGACGTCTACCAGGGGGCACCCACCCCGGTCACCGGCTTCATGGCTGCCTGCACCAAGGTTGCCGCGTTTGGCGCGATCCTGCGTTTCATCTATGTCGGAGTTGCGGATAGTCGCTGGGACTGGTCGCCGGCGCTATGGGCTGTCGCCATCCTGACCATGCTCGTCGGGGCTGTTCTCTCGGTTACCCAGACCGATATCAAGCGACTCTTGGCCTACTCGTCGATCGCGCATGCCGGGTTTGTCATGACCGGACTGCTGGCCTTCGACAGGGTTGGCATCTCCTCGGTCATGTTCTACGTTGTGGCTTACGGCTTCAGCACGATCGCGGCCTTCGCGATAGTGTCGCTGGTCCGTGATGGTGGCTCAGAAGCCACCCATCTGTCGCAGTGGGCCGGGTTGGGCAAGAACCACCCTGTCGCCGCCGGAGCCTTCGCCTTCCTTCTCCTGGCTTTCGCTGGTATCCCGCTGACGTCGGGCTTCACGGCCAAGTTCGCTGTGTTCTCGGCTGCGATCGGGCACGGTGCGACACCCCTGGCAGTCATCGGTGTGCTGGCCAGCGCCATCGCCGCCTTCGTCTACGTCCGGGTGGTCGTGCTGATGTACTTCTCCGAACCGGCCGGCGACTCGGTCCGGGTGGTCTCGCCTTCCGTCCTGACCGCAGCGGCGGTCTCGATTGGTGTCCTGATGACGCTGGTGCTCGGTGTTGTCCCGGGTCCGCTGTTGGACCTCGCGTCCCGTTCATCATTGTTCCTTCGGTGACTGATGCGCTTCCCACTCTGGCGTTGCCCACCATGTCGCCAGAGCTGGCCGAACGGTTGTTGGGCGGACTGGCGGCCGTCGATGGGCTGCTGCGCAGCGTCGTCGACCACGAGGACCCCTTCATCGCCCAGGCATCCATGCATTTGTCCGAGGCCGGGGGCAAACGGTTCCGACCCATGCTCACCCTGCTTGCTGCCGAGCTCGGCGAGGGGATCAACGATAACGTGGTCACGGCGGCGACCGGCGTCGAGTTGACCCACCTCGCCTCGCTGTATCACGACGACGTGATGGACGAGGCCGACCTGCGCCGTGGCGTGGTGAGCGCCAATGCGCGATACGGCAACTCCGAGGCGATCCTGGTCGGCGACCTGCTCTTCGGTAAGGCCTCCGAGCTCGTCGCAGGGCTGGGGCCAGAGGCCGTCAAGATCCAGGCCCAGACCTTCGTGCGACTGTGCTCGGGGCAGATTCGCGATGCCCGTCCGGCGCCGCACGATGTTGACCCGATCGACTACTATCTTGGCGTGCTGGCGGACAAGACCGGAGTGCTCATCGCGACGGCCGCCCGCTATGGCGCGATGTTCAGCGGCTGCCCGCCTGAGACAGTCGACATCATGCGCCGCTATGGCGAGCGCCTTGGTGTCGCTTTTCAGCTCGCCGACGACCTGCTCGACATCTCTTCGCTGTCCGGGGACTCCGGCAAGGAACCCGGCACGGACCTACGCGAGGGAGTGGCAACCCTTCCGGTGCTCCTGGTACGCCAGTCAAACGATCCTGCCGACGATCGACTCAAGCACCTGCTCAACGCCGACCTTCGCGACGATCACCTGCACGCGGAGGCCCTCGGCCTGCTGCGAGCCCACCCTGCCATGGGCGAGGCACGTGAGCGGACCAATACGGTGGCCCTGGAAGCGCAGAAGCTTCTTGCTCCGCTCGCAGGCCGGCTCTCGGCTCACTCCGTGGCACGCGACTCCGTCACCGCCTTGTCGGACCTGGTCGGGAGCGTGGCCAACCGCGCTGGTTAGACCGGGACCATCGTTGGCTTGGCTCAGGGCCAACCGATGGCTCAGACTGCGGCGCACTCTGCTGCCTCCGCCAGACGGCGACGGGTGCGAACGGATTGGATCGAGTCAAAGGTCAGCACCAGCAGCGCAACCCACACGATGGCGAAGCCGATCCAGCGGCTGGTACCCATGGTCTCGCCCAGGAGCAGAACACCACAGAGCAACTGCAGGACCGGGGTGACGAACTGCAGGAGGCCGATCGTCACAAGTGGGACCCGCCGGGCTGCGGCACCGAACAAGACCAGTGGCGCGGCGGTCGCCAGGCCGGACGAGGCCAGGAGCAGGGGATGGGCAGGCGAGTCCACCGTGAAAGTGGTCTCGCCCCGCAGGCCGACCCAGACGAGAACAGCGATAGCTACCGGCACCAATACTGCAGTCTCGGCGGTCAGGCTCTGCAAGGCGCCCAGCGAGGTGCCCAGCCGCTTCTTCATCAGGCCGTAGAGAGCGAACGAGAAGGCCAGGCCCAGCGCGATCCACGGAGGGCGCCCGAAGTCGATCGTGAGGTAGATCCCGGCGGTGAGCCCGATCGCTACGGCCACCCACTGCAGCCGGCGGAGTCTCTCGCGCAGGACCAGGACGCCGATCGCCACGGTCACGATCGGGTTCAGGAAGTAGCCCAAGGACGCCTCGGTTACGTGGTGAGCCACCACCGCCGCTACATAGATAGACCAGTTGACGGCCAGCAACACCCCGGCCAAGGTGACTGCGCCGAGCATCCGCGGGTTGACGAACACCGAACGGCACCAGCCGAAATCGCGGCGGACGGCAAGTACTGACCCGCACAAGAGCAGGGTCCACACGATGCGGTGGGACAGGATCTCCCAAGTGCCGGCAGGTGCCAGCAAATCGAAGTATAAGGGGAACACCCCCCAGATCGCGTAGGCAACAGCGCCGTAGATGGTGCCGTTTCGTGCGTCCTGGGGAGTAGCAGTGGAGCTACCTATCAATCGCCGACGTTCCAGGTGTCCTTGCCGTGAAGCAGCGTGGCCAGGTCGGTGTCGGTCGCCTTGCCGCCGGCGGTGCTGACGGCGTCATCGATCTGGGCGCGCACGAGGTCGTCGTAGGTCGGCCTCGAGACGTTGCGGAAGATGCCCATCGGCATGTGGGCCATCGCTGGATCCTCGAGCCGGGACAGTTGGAACGCGATCGACGGGTCATCTGCGCCAGCGTCGTGAATGACGACGCGGGACATGTCGGCGCCCTCGGCAGCCACAACCCTCAGCTCGCCGGAGTCTCCGCGGGCAATGAACTGGTCGGCCCCCACGCGCACTGGCTCACCGTCGATGAGATGGACGACCCGGGCCTCGGCCTGGTCGCGGTCCTTCATCAGCTCGAAGGCACCGTCGTTGAAGATGGGACAGTTCTGGTAGATCTCCACCAGCGCCGTGCCGCGATGTTCGGCAGCCGCTCGAAGCACAGACGTGAGGTGCTTGCGGTCTGTGTCCATCGTGCGAGCCACGAAGGTGGCCTCGGCTCCGAGGGCCAGTGAAGCAGGGTTGAAGGGTCTGTCGACCGAGCCGAACGGAGACGACTTGGTGAGTTTGCCGAACTCGGAGGTGGGGGAGTACTGACCCTTGGTCAGGCCGTAGATCCTGTTGTTGAACAACAGGATCTTGAGGTTGACGTTGCGCCGCATCGCATGGATCAGGTGGTTGCCGCCGATCGACAGCGCATCACCATCGCCCGTGACGACCCACACCGACAGGTCACCTCGTGCCGTCGCCAGACCGGTCGCAATGGCCGGCGCACGACCGTGGATCGAGTGCATGCCGTACGTGTTGAGGTAGAAGGGGAAGCGCGAGGAGCATCCGATGCCGGAGACGAAGACGATGTTCTCGCGCTTGAGGCCGAGCTCGGGCAGGAATCCCTGGACCGCCGCGAGGATCGAGTAGTCACCGCAACCGGCGCACCAGCGGGGCTCCTGGTCGCTGGCGAAGTCCTTCTTGTTCTGTCTGGGTTCGTCCTGCATGAGATGTGGCACCCCGAGGGTTCCAGCACCTGGCATACCGAGGTCGACGTTGGTCATCGGGTGACTCCGCTCAGGTTGGCTTTGGCCTCGGTCAGGAGGGTCGCAAGCTCGATGGAGGTGAATGGCAACCCGCGCACCTGTGTGTAGGACTGCACGTCCACGAGATACTTGGCCCGCAGCAAAAGGGCAAGCTGGCCCAGGTTCATCTCCGGCACGATCACCCGCTCGTACCTGCGCAGCAGCTCCCCGAGGTTGGGCGGAAAGGGGTTGAGGTGGCGGATATGGGCGCGTGCGACATTGACACCGTTGTTACGCGCCAACCGGGTGGCTTCCGCGATCGGTCCGTAAGTCGACCCCCAGCCCAGGATCAGGACGTCGGCGTCGCCGGACGGGTCGTCCGCCACCAGGTCCGGGATGCTCTTGGCGATGCCATCGATCTTGGCCTGGCGCAGCCGCGTCATCTTGTCGTGGTTGTCGGGGTCGTAGGAGAGGTCGCCGGTGACGTCGGCCTTCTCGATGCCTCCGATGCGGTGCTCCAGGCCGGGGGTGCCCGGGACAGCCCATGGCCGAGCTAGGGTCTTGGGGTCCCGCAGGAACGGGTGGAAGACCCAGTCGCCATTGGCATCAACGTCATTGGGCTCCGTGGCGAACTTGATCTCGCTGTGGGGCAGACTGGCGACGTCGGGGATGCACCAAGGCTCCGAGCCGTTGGCGAGGTAGCCGTCCGAGAGCAAGAACACCGGTGTCCGGTAGGTCGTGGCGATCCGGACCGCTTCCAGTGCGGCGTCGAAGCAGTCGCCCGGGGACTGGGGCGCGACGACAGGGACAGGGGACTCGCCGTTGCGCCCGAACATCGCCTGCAGCAGGTCGGACTGCTCGGTCTTGGTCGGCAGACCCGTTGAGGGGCCACCACGCTGGACATCGATAATGATCAAGGGCAGTTCCATGGTCACCGCCAGGCCAATCGCCTCGGACTTGAGTGCAACACCGGGACCCGAGGTTGGGGTGACGCCCAGCGCACCTCCGTAGGAGGCTCCGATCATGGCGCCCACGGCGGCGATCTCGTCCTCGACCTGCATGGTGGTGACGCCGTACCGCTTCAGCTTCGAAAGCGTGTGCAGGATGTCCGTTGCCGGGGTGATGGGGTAGGCGCCCAGGACCAGCCGCAAACCGCTGAGGTGTGCTGCTGCCACCAGGCCGTAGGAGACGGCGGTGTTGCCGGTGATGTTGCGGTAGGTGCCGGCCCGCATCTCGGCGGGGGCGATCTCGTAGGTGACGGCAAAGTCCTCAGTGGTCTCGCCGTAGTTGAAGCCCGCGTGCAGGGCCGCGAGGTTGGCCTCGAGAATGTCCGGCTTGGACCCGAACTTGCTCTTCAGGAACTGCTCGGTTCCTGCCGTCGGGCGGGTGTACAGCCACGACAGCAGGCCCAGTGCGAACATGTTCTTGGATCGCTCCTTGTCCTTGCGGGACAGGGGGAAGTCGGCGAGCGCGTCGACGGTCAGCGAAGTCAGGTTGAGCGGGTGCACGTGGAAGGCGTCCAGGCTGCCATCCTCCACCGGAGACACCTCGTAGTCGACCTTGCCCAAGTTGCGCTTGGTGAACTCATCGGTGTTGACGATGATCGTGCCCCCGCGGGGCAGATCGCCCAGGTTGGCCTTGAGCGCGGCCGGGTTCATCGCCACCAGGACGTCAGGTGCGTCGCCAGGGGTCAGGACGTTATGGTCTGCGAAATGTAGTTGGAAGCTCGAGACGCCCAGCAGCGTGCCCTGAGGTGCCCGGATCTCCGCGGGGTAGTTGGGCAGGGTCGACAGGTCATTGCCAAGCGCCGCGGTTTCTGAGGTGAAACGGTCTCCCGTGAGCTGCATGCCATCACCGGAGTCTCCTGCGAAACGAATGACTACGCTGTCAATGCGCTCAACTCGCTTGATACTCATGCGTGCGTTCCCACCAGATTTCTTGGATGTCCCAATACGTCCCTGTGGACGTCGGGGATTCTATAGATGTTACCTCGCGCACCAGATGTTACCTCGCGCACCGAACGCTGGCGCGGCGGCTTGACCGAACGGGACGCGCGTGTCGGTTGCTCCGGCGAGCGCGGGACCTCCCGAAGAATTACCGGCTGCCACTGACTAGGCTGTCCCGCGTGTCCCCATATCTGACTGTTGCTGGAGTCGTTTTGGCAGGCGCGTTCCTCTTCGCCGCAGCGATGGGAGTCCGTCTGATACTCGCTCCACGTGCGCCCACGGCGGCGAAGCTCACGACCTATGAGTGTGGTGTTGACCCCGTCGGCGAGGGCTGGGCGCAGACCAATGTCCGCTACTTCCTCTATGCGTTCCTGTACGTTGTCTTCGCAGTTGACGCGGTCTACCTCTTTCCCTGGGCCACCGTGATCCGCAGCTCGGACCTCGGTATGGCCTCGCTGGCCGAGATGGCCATCTTCATCCTCGTGCTCTTGGTCGGTCTGGCCCATGCGGCTCGCCGCGGGCTGCTCAGGTGGGTCTGATGGCATTGGAGCTGCGGAAAGTGAATAAAGGGGTGACGCGGTGAAGGTCGAACTGCCCATGCCCAGTATCGGGGTGCTCAACGATGATGCGCCCCGCCCGATCAAGGTCGTGCTGAACTGGGGTCGGCGCTACAGCCTGTGGGTGTTCAACTTCGGACTGGCCTGTTGCGCGATCGAGTTCATCTCCGCGTCCATGGCGCGGCACGACTTTATCCGCCTTGGCGTGATCCCCTTCGCGCCCGGCCCGCGCCAGGCCGATCTCATGGTGGTGTCCGGCACGGTCTCGGACAAGATGGCCGCGGCGATCCGAAGGCTGTACGACCAGATGCCCGAGCCCAAGTACGTCATCTCGTTCGGTTCCTGCGCCAACAGCGGCGGGCCCTACTGGGACTCGTACTGTGTGACCAAGGGCGTTGACCAGCTGATCCCGGTCGATGTCTATGTGCCCGGCTGCCCGCCGCGACCTGAGGCTCTGCTGCAGGGCATCATCCGGTTGCAGGAGAAGATCGCCGCCGAGTCGCTGTCCAGCAAGACCATTCGTGCGAAGTATGCCGGTTCGCGCCGCGCCGGGGCAGGGGAAGTCACCCGGCCCCTGCTGATGCAGCCACCTGCCATTGAGCCACAGGCGACCGATCGCCATGTCGGGGCTGAGCAGTCGTGATCGAGACGCCCTGCCGCGACGTGCCACTGCACGAGTGGGCGGATGCGTTGAGCGCGGCCCGCAACGAAGGATTCGACTTCTTCGACTGGCTGACCGCCGTCGACGAGACGGACGCGCAGGAGAGTCCCGGCTTCGACCTGGTCTGCCACCTCATGAACAGCTCGACCGGACGAGGCACGTTGGCTCGCGTTCTCCTGCGCACCCGAGTGTCCAGCGGCCAGTCACCGGCCAGCGCCACGGGACTGTGGCCTGGCGCCGCGTGGCACGAACGCGAGACCCACGAGATGTTCGGTATTGACTTCGAGGGGTTCAACGACGGGACCGGACTCGGTCTGCGCCCGCTCTTGTTGCCCAACGGTTTTGATGGCACGCCCCTGCGCAAGTCCTTCGTCCTGGCAGCACGCGCCAGCAAGGCATGGCCCGGCCTAAAGGAGCCGGGCGAGGGCGCATCCACACACGCGGGTCCGCAGGCTGAGAAGCCGGGCCGGCGCAAGATCACGGCACCAGGCGTGCCCGACATCACCTGGGGACCGCGTTGAACCCCGTGCTCGAGGTTGTGCTGCGCTCGGTGAGCGTGCTGGTCGCGTTCCTCGTACTGCCGTTGGCCGTGGGTCAGACCGAGCACAAGGTCATGGCGCACATGCAGGGTCGGCTGGGCCCCATGTATGCCGGCGGATTTCACGGTTGGGCGCAGCTGGTCGCCGATGGTGCCAAGTTCGTCCAGAAGGAAGACATCATCCCGCGTGCGGCCGACCGCTGGGTGTTCAAGCTCGCACCCGCGGTCGCGTTGGTGCCATATCTCGTCGCCCTCAGCGTCATTCCGCTCTCTGCGACAGTGGTCGCCGCAGATGTCGGCGCCGGTGTGCTGTTCGTCCTGGCGGCCAGCGCGGTCGGGATCCTGGGACTCTTGATGGCCGGCTGGTCCAGTGCCAACAAGTACGCCCTGCTCGGCGGCATGCGTGCCGCTGCACAGCTGCTCAGTTACGAGCTCCCGTTGGTTCTTTCGGTGGCGTCGGTGGCTCTGGCCGCGGGGACGGTGTCGCTGACCGGCATCGCCGAGGCATGGCAGCCGCTGTGGTTGTTGTGGCAGCTGCCCGGGGCGTTCGTCTTCCTGATCGCAGCAGTGGCCGAGCTCCAGCGTCCGCCCTTCGACATGCCGCTTGCCGACTCCGAGATCGTGATGGGGCCGTTCACCGAGTACACGGGACTGCGCTTCGCGTTCTTCCTGCTCTCGGAGTACGCCGGCATCGTGGTGATGTCCCTGCTGTTCGCCGTACTCTTCCTCGGCGGTTGGCGCGGTCCGTTCTCCGACGTCATGGGCCCCCTGTGGACAATCCTCAAGGGTCTGCTCATCGCCGTGCTGATCATCTGGCTGCGCGTGGCCTGGCCCCGCTTGCGCGAGGACCAGCTCCAGCGTCTTGCCTGGTTGGTTCTCGTTCCCCTCGCGCTGGCTCAGCTGGCCCTGACCGCAGGATGGGTGGTGTTGAGCTCATGACCGAGCAACCACATTCACACAAGAACCCGCCCAAGGCACGTGGCGCCATACCGGGTCTTCTCAAGGGACTGGCCACCACGGCCAAGACCTTGGCCAGGCCGACCCACACGGCCGAGTACCCCGACGCCCAACCCCACCTGCCGCCGCGCACCCGGGGGGTCATCGCCCTGCTGGAGGAGAACTGCACGAGCTGCATGTTGTGCGCGCGGGAGTGCCCGGACTGGTGCATCTACATCGACTCCCACAAGGAGACGCTCCCGGCGACCACCGAAGGCGGGCGTGAGCGGCAGCGCAACGTGCTGGACCGGTTCGCCATCGACTTCTCGTTGTGCATGTACTGCGGCATCTGCATCGAGGTCTGCCCGTTCGACGCCCTGCACTGGAGCCCCGAGTTCGAGTACGCCGAGGTCAACATCCTGGACCTGCTGCATGAGAAGACCAGGCTCGGGCAGTGGATGCCCACGGTGCCGCCGCCGCCGGCGCTAGACCCGAACTCGGCTGAGCCGCAGGAGATCACCGCTGCGAACAAACCGGCTCGCACGGCCCCGGAGGCCCGCGCATGACGACGCTGGACATTCTGTTCGGTGCTGTTGCCCTGATCACCGCAGCGAGCGCTGTTCTTGCCGTGACCACCCAGCATCTCGTGCACGCCGCGCTCTGGCTGGTCGTCACCCTCGGCACCCTGGCCGGCTGCTACCTGATTCTGGGCGCTGAGCTGGTGGCCCTGGTGCAGCTGCTTGTGTATGTCGGCGCAGTCGTCGTGCTCGTGCTCTTCGCGCTCATGCTGACCCGCGCGCCGATGGGCAGCAGTCCGGAGCACAGTTCCAGTTCGGTTCAACGGA
This sequence comes from Dermatophilaceae bacterium, assembly GCA_036834825.1. Taxonomy (GTDB): domain Bacteria; phylum Actinomycetota; class Actinomycetes; order Actinomycetales; family Dermatophilaceae; genus UBA4719. Next base: position 554 of record DAITND010000023.1, on the reverse strand, counting down.
TTGCGGCAGCGCTGATCGGGGCCGGCACCTCCGCACTGTTCGCTGCCGTGCTGTTGCCGGCCTTGGGCGGAGAGCTGCGACCGACCAGACCCGGCGACACGAAAGGGATCGCGACCCAGCTGTTCGGGACGTGGGTGTGGCCCTTTGAGCTGCTCTCGCTGCTGCTGCTGGTAGCCCTGATCGCCGCGTTGGCCGTCTCCAGGATGCCGCCCAGGCTTCCCGTCTCCGGGGTGCCGAGCACCGCGTCCGGCAGGGAGTCTGCATGATCCATCTGTGGGTTCCCCTCATGCTTGTCTGCGTCCTTGCCGGGGCCGGGGCCTACGGCGTGATGGCCCGGCGCAATGCGGTGCTGGTCCTGATCGGTGTCGAGCTGATCCTCAACGCTGCCAACCTGTTGTTCGTCACGATGGGCTCGGTGCTCGACGACAAGCTGCGCACGGGTCACGTCCTGACCCTTTTCCTGATCACCATCGCCGCCGCCGAGATGGGGGTCGCGCTTGCCGTGATCCTGGCGCTGTTCCGCGACCGTGGCCACATCGACCTGAGCGAGCCCG
>DAITND010000022.1:0-22275 GCA_036834825.1 Dermatophilaceae bacterium | reverse complement strand
GAACGGCCCGCACGGCGTTGACGGAGGTGAACCCGATCCACTCGTAGCGTCCGGTCACCAAACCCTTGATCGCACGTTCCATCTGCTGCGGCGTGCGAGGCGGCTCGACACTGATCGTGGGGACGACGTCGCAGGTCGCACCGTAGGACGCAAGCCGCGCGGTCATCGATCCGGCCTGATCCTTGGTGCGCGGGACCAGGATGTTCCAGCCAAACAGGGGCTTGGTCTCGAACCACGAGATCTGCTCACGCAGCGGGACCGTCGAACCGACCACAGCCAGTGACGGGAACTCGACCTTGGCCGACGAGATCAGGCCAACCACCTGACCCAGCGTGGTGGTGTGAGTGCGCTGGGTGATGGTCGTGCCACGCTCGGTCAGCGCCACGGGGGTGCTCTCGCTGCGACCGGCGGCCAGCAGGTCTCCGAGCGCCTTGCTCAGCGTCTCAGGGGTGCCCAGCACGACCACGGTGACGTTGTCGGCGGTCGAGCGGGTCCAGTCAACCTTGGTCCCACCACTGACGACATGCAGCGACGGTGATGCCGCGGACGTCAGCGGCACACCGGCATACGCCGGGACTGCGCTGACGGCGCTGACACCGGGAACGATCTCGAACCTGATCCCGGCCTTGTGGCACGCGAGTGCCTCTTCGGCCAGACCGTTGAACATGGCCGGATCCCCGTCCATGAGCCTGACAACCAGTCCGTTGCCGTTGATGGCACCGGCCGTCTTGGCAGCCTTGACCAACAGCTTCGCGCGCGACGCGTGGGTCAGCGGCGCACCGTGCTCGCCATGTCCCGCATCGATGACCACGACGTCGGGTCGGCCGTGGCGAGCCACGAAATCCTCGCGGCTGACCTGGTCGATGACGACAACGTCGGCTTCGGCAAGGTACTCCGCGGCGCGGACGGTCATCAGACCTGGGTCACCAGGCCCGGCGCCCACAAAGGCGACGCGGCCAGGCTGGCCACCTGCCCTGGCGGATGCGGACAGTTCTCTGACGGTCGAGTGCGTAGTGCTCACAAGGCACGCTCCGTAATGGATCGATCTGGACGGGATGCAACATTCTGGACAGTCTCGGTGGCGATGATGTCGGCGGCGCCCTGCGCAAGGAGGACGGCCGCCAGCTCACGGCCAAGGCGTTCGGGCTCCGCGAGCGCTCCGACTCTTGAGCGGCGCAACTCGACGCTGCCGTCTGGGCTGCCTGCAAAGGCGCGCAGAAAGAGCTCGGTGCCGTCTTCGCCCTCGACAACCTCGGCCAGAGCCCCGACGGGCGCCGTACAGCCAGCTTCAAGAGCAGCTAGCAGAGCGCGCTCCGCGCTGACACAGGCGCGGGTGTCCGGGTCATCCAGCGGGCTCAGAGCCTCGATGAGGTCGGGGCGATCAGCGCGGCACTCGATGGCGAGCGCTCCCTGGCCAGGAGCGGGGAGCATCTGCAGTGGGTCAAGGGATTCGGTGACCAGGTCCAGTCGGCCGAGGCGAGACAGGCCGGCGCGGGCCAACAGGACGCCATCACAGGAACCGTTGTGTACCAACGAGACCCGCGTGTCGACATTGCCGCGGATGTCGCTCACACGCAGCCCAAGCCCGAGGGCCGCCAGCTGTGCGGTCCGCCGAGGGGAACCAGTGCCGACCACCGATCCGACCGGCAGCTCACCCAGGGTCAGACCGTCCCGAGCCACCAGGGCGTCGCGGGCATCCTCACGAACGGGGATCGCGGCGATGAGCAGACCCGGCTCGGGCGCCACCGGCAGATCCTTGAGCGAGTGGACGGCGATGTCGATCTCGCCGGCGAGCAGGGCCCGACGGATGGCTGCGGCAAAGACGCCGGTACCCCCGATACTGGACAGCGAAGCCGTGGAGGTGTCACCAATGGTGGTGATCTCGACCATGTCCACGGTGTGTCCCAGCTCGCGCAGCTGGTCAGCCATCATCCCGGCCTGAGCCGTGGCCAGCGCACTGCGTCGAGTGCCCAGCCGGATGGTGAGGGCGTTCACTGCAGGCCTCCAGTCTCAGGAGGGACCGACACGGTGGCGACCTCATGGGGGTCGAGGTCGAAGAGCTCGCGCAGCGCGCGGGCGTAGTCACCGCCCTCGCCACCAGCCACAAGTGCCTTGGCCCGGACGCTGGGGGTGTGCAGAAGCTTCTCGACGACCCGGTGCACCGTGAGGCGGATCTCGCCACGGGCGTTCTCTGACAGGTCATCGGGCAGACGCTGGCTCAGACGGCTCAGCTCTGCCGCCACCACGTCCGCTGCCCGGGATCGCAAGAGGGCAACCGTTGGGGCGACCTCCTGGGCTCGGCGGCTCATCAGGTATCCGGCGACCTCGGCGACCACGAGATCGGCTACCGCCTTGACGTGCGGCGTGTACTGGCTGTCGGTGGCCACGATCTCATCAAGCTCTGCCAGGCCAATGACGTGTTCGCCAGGGAGGTCCCCGACATCCGGGGCGACATTGCGAGGCAGCCCGAGATCGATGAACATCCGCGGCCCGCTCGTTCGCAGATCAGCAGCCACCACCAGGGTCTGGGCCGTGATGACGTGGCCGAGCGCACCGGAGCACGAGATGACCAGGTCAGCCTGGCACAGGGCAACATCGAGATCGGACAGAGGCAGCGCACGGCCACCCGTTGCCGCGGCCAGATGCTCGGCCTTGGCCAACGTCCGGTTGATGATGACCAGCTCGGCGGAGCCCAGCCTCGAGATCGTCGTGGCTGCCAGGCTGCTCATGGATCCGGCGCCGACGACCAGCACCCGGGTATCGGCAAGAGGTCCCAGCAGATCGACAGCTCGCCCGAGGCCAGCCTCGACCAAGGACACGCTGACCCGGTCGATGCCCGTCTCGGAGTGGGCACGTTTGCCCACCCTCAGCGCCTGTTGGAACAGCGCACTGAGAGCGCCGCCGGCTTGCCCCCGTTTCTGGGCGGAACGCAGCGCCATACGCAGCTGCCCCAGAATCTGGCCTTCACCGACCGCCATGGACTCCAGCCCAGAGGCCACGGAGAACACATGGGCGACCGCCCGGTCTTCGTAGTGGACATAAAGATGCTCACGCAGCTCCGTCAGGGGAACACCCGAGGCAGCCGCGAGCGCGTCGCCGATCTCGGCCACCGCGCCGTGGAAGGTCACCACATCGGCATAGACCTCAACCCGGTTGCAGGTCGCGAGAACCAGAACCTCGTTGACGTTCTCGCCACGGCGAACGGCGATCGCCAGCGCAGCGGCGCCAGCCGGGTCCAGGGCGACTGCCTCAAGCACAGTGATCGGCGCCGAACGGTGCGAAAGTCCGAGTACAACAACACTCACGGAGCAACCTCCAGCAGGGGAATTCTCTCTCGAGCCGCGGGGGCCTTGCGCTGTTCATGGAAGGCCAGGATTTGAAGCTCTGTGGACAGGTCAACCTTGCGCACGGCGACACCCTGCGGCACCGAGAGCACGCACGGAGCAAAGTTCAGAATCGATCGCACGCCAACGGCCACGAAGCGGTCACACACCCCCTGCGCGGCGGCAGCAGGCGTCGCGATGACGCCGATCGCGACTCCACGCTCGGTGATGATCCACTCGAGGTCATCGACCGAGACGACGATCATCCCGGCGATCTCCTGACCGATGACGTCAGGGGAGCGATCCAGCAGGGCGACAACCTGAAACCCTCTGGTGGCAAGGCCCAGGTAGGCAGCGAGCGCATGACCCAGATTGCCCAGCCCAACGATCGCCACGGGCCAGTCCTGGGCGAGCCCGAGCTCACGGGTGATCTCATGGGCGAGCATCTCGACCTCATACCCGACCCCACGAACGCCGTAGGAGCCCAGATGACTGAGATCCCTGCGCAGTTTGGCCGACCGGACCCCGGCTGCTGCTGCCAGCTCTTCGGATGAGACGGAGGACACACCGCGCTCGGCAAGGTCGCTTAGGGCACGCAGGTACTGCGGCAGTCGAGCAACGGTGGCGTCGGGTATCTCTTGACGCGCCGTGGGGTCGGCGATCACGAAGTCACCGACTCCTCTCAGGGTTGAGCCCCTCCATAGCACGGAGGGGCTGTCAGCGCGCGGATGCCCTCAACAATAGGTCTTTGTGAACGCGTACACAAAGTCGCGCAGCAGAGCCGCCCCCTGATAGGGCAAGGGCGTACCGGCCTACCGATCAAACTGGGGATCACGCGTCCGGACCGCCCATCGCCAGAGTGCTCCCGAGCGCCCGACGCAGGCGGAACTCATTCACCCGCCAGTGGTCGTGCTGAATCCCGTCCACCAGAGTCACCGGGATCAGGGCCCGATACGCATCGCTCAGCGCGGGGTCATCAAGGATCGAGAGCTCCACCCATTGCACACCCAGATCTCGCGCCACCCGTTCGATCACCTCACGCACCGGGCCGCAGAGGTGGCAGCCGGGTTTGGAGATGAGGGTGATCCTCGCAGCGACGGTGTCAGTCACAACCCCACTGTATGTGGGCACCCACCTGCATGCCGGGCAGCGGGGCCACAGGGGCTCAGAAGAAGACAGACCTGCGCTGCAAAAGCAGGGAGTAGAGCGTCTGCTGGATCGTCTCGCGCACCCGGTCGGTGAGATCGAACACGACCATGGGGTCGTCGGCCGCCTGGGATCCCAGGACGGCGGTCTCGACCGGCGCACCGAACTCGATGATCCACTTGCTGGGCAGCGGGATCAGGCCGAGGGGACCCAGGAGCGGAAAGGTCGGCGTCACCGGGATGTAGGGCGCTCCGATGAGACGGGCGACAGTCTTGAGGTTGCCGAGGATCGGATAGATCTCCTCAGCCCCGACGATAGAGCAGGGCACGATCGGCGCTTTGGTGCGCAGTGCCGCCGCAACGAATCCGCCCCGGCCGAACCTCTGCAGCTTGTAGCGCTCACTGAACGGCTTGCCGACGCCTTTGAAGCCCTCGGGCCACACACCGGCGAGCTCGCCGGAGGCCAGCAGACGCTCCGCATCAGGGTTGGCGGCCAGCGTGGCGCCACTTTTGCGCGCGACCGCGCCGACAACCGGAGTCCTGAAGACCAGATCGGCCCCGAGCATGCGCAGGAAACGATGGGCCGGGTGCTCGTCGTGAACCGCGACCTGGGTCATCAACGAGTCCAACGCGATCGTGCCCGAATGGTTGGCCACGATCAACGCGCCGCCGACGCTGGGGATGTTCTCGATGCCGCGGACCTCGACCCGGAACCACGACTTGTACAGCGGTCGCAGCAGCGGGAGATAGGCGTTCTCGGTGAAGTCCTGGTCGAAGCCGAAGTCGTCAACCATGTAGTCCCCGCTGAGCCGTCGACGCACGAATGCCAGCGTTGCGGCGACCTGACGTTCGATCTCATCGCCGGACAGCCCGGAGGCCGCTGCTGCCCGGCGCAGGGTCTCGATCGCGAACGCGACCAGTTCGTCAACTCCGGACCCCGCGCGAGCGGTTGCTGCGGGAGTCTTCACGGTCTTGGCAGTGACGCGCTTGGAGGGGGACGTGGTCACGGAGCTGTGCGCGGCCTTTTGGGTCAGAGCCCGACCCGACTTCGGGACGGGGCGCGGGCGGTGGATGCTGGTCGCCCTGACGTCGACGGAGCTGAGAGCCCGCCTCGGCGCGATCTCGTCGCCAGAGGCATCCGTCAACAACGGCGTCCGACGCCGCTTTGCCCGCTCGCCGGATGCTCTGGCTGCACCTGCCGCCAACATGTCGGCGCCAGAGCCTCGGCTCGAGCCCTTCTTGGCTCCGGGCCCCTCATGGATCGGGACAACCCTGGGATCGGCCATCAGTCACTGCTCCCCGAAGAATGTGAGCACGCGAGAACCTTGGCTGCCGAACCCGCCAGCCCCCCGGTGACCGCAGCGATCGCGGCGCCGGGCAGTCCTGGTCGTGCACGCGAGGTGAAGTCCTCGAACGCCGTGCGAGTCGTGAACTCCGGCTCGAGACGAAGCACCTCGCGCATCCTGGTTGTGTCCATCCCCCGGCCCCACGCAAGGTACTGCATCTGGTCGGGCGAGAAGTCCGCCAGCCCCGAGCGCTTGACGAACCTGCTCAGCAGCCCGGCGGCCCGCAGCGGCACCGGGACCGTCGGGCGCCCGGCCAGGCGAGCGGCCTGCTGCACGGTGATGATGCCGTCCCCGGCCACGTTGACGATGCCGACCGGGGGTCCAACAGTGGCAAGCAACAGACCCCGGAGGGCGTCGTTCTCGTGGATCAGCTGGAGCCTGGCGTCGAACCCGAAAGGGATGGGGATCAAGGGCAGGCTGAGGTAGTCCGTCAGGCCGGTCCGCAAGCCCGGGCCTACGATGTTGGCCAGGCGCAGCATGGAGACCTCGACGTCTGCGCGGCGACGCGAAAAGCCTCGGACGTAGCCCTCGACCTCAACCGAGTCCTTGCCAAAACCCGCCCGTGGCAATGCCTTTGGTCCCATGTCCTCAGCGAACATCGCCGGGTCTCGAGGTGAAGAACCATAGACAGCGGCGGATGACTTGACCACGAGACGGCGGATGCTGGGGGCCTTCTGGCATGCGGCGAGGAGCTGCATGGTGCCGATGACGTTGATCTCCTTCTGGGAGACCCGTCCGCCCACCGAAAGTGGCGTGGCAATGACGTTCATGTGGACGACGGTGTCGACCTGCGCCTGGTTGATGATCCTGGCGATCATCGGGTTTCGTATGTCGGCGCGAACGAACTCGGCGTTGCCGATATCGTGCGGCGGCGGGATGACGTCGATGCCGATGACTCTCCCGACACTGGGCTCGGCCATAAGCAGGCGCGCGAAGCGACCACCGAGATAACGGGAGACTCCCGTCACCAAGACCACGTCCGCCATCAGCCACCCTCTCCGACACAGTTGAAACGCCCATATCGGGCGCCTACAGACGATCCTAGCGAGAGCGGCACGAAGGCCCGCCACGAAAGTGACGGGCCTCGCATGAATCCTGGGTTACTTCTTGTTGCGACGCTGGTGACGGGTCTTGCGAAGCAATTTGCGGTGCTTCTTCTTCGCCATGCGCTTGCGGCGCTTCTTGATGACTGAGCCCATGAGTGTCCTTTGCCTTCAAGCCTGAATAAGTGGGCAGTGCTGAGTTGTTGCGCTGAGTTTGGTACCAAATACTGTGTCGACCTACGCCGTCGCAGCTAAGAACGATGCAGGCACGGGTTGCAGGCACGAACTCCGCACCACGCCGAGCATTTTGCGACAGCGTACCGCCCTGCCTTCCCCCATCCCAAACTCTGGGTGTCAGGCGGTGTCGATGAACGAGGTCTTCAGGTAGTCGTGAACAGCACTCTCCGGGACCCGGAAGGAGCGACCGACCCGAACGGCCGGAAGCTCGCCACTGTGAACCAGGCGGTACACCGTCATCTTCGAGACGCGCATGATCGACGCAACCTCGGCGACGGTGGCAAACCGTACGTCGGCCAGCCGGCGTTCCTGAGCCATCGCACACCTCGTGTTCTTTCACATTCGACGTCGCACCGGCGTCCCCTCCGGGCAGACCTGCACATGCGTACAAAATCCAGAATAAGGGCAGACGCAGACCGTCGGACACCACTCAGGAAACTCCACCCACGAAACGGCTGACCTCTGTCCAGCCGACGAGCCCATGTCCGCCGTTCAATCAAACCAGATGTCGAGGCCGTGAAAAGGGAACACGGCCTCCCGAGTTGCCATCACTGCGACGTCCACGGCGTCCTCCGGGTCGAAGCCGACCGCCCAGGAACGCCACCACACGCGTCCACCCTTGGTCAGGACATCACCCATGTGGGTCGGCCCCGGACGTTTAAACCGCTCCTGGACGTAGTCCCGCCACCCCTGTGGCACTTCGGTATCCAGCGAGATCGGGCGATGCGCGGCGATCGCCGTCAGATGCGTCCATGCCCGGGGCACCACGTCGACGAGCTCGTAGCCACCACCTCCGAGGGCCAGCCACTTGCCACCGCACACCTCGTGGGCCAGATCATGGATGGATTCATATGACGTCCGCTGCGCGTCCACGGACAGCGCCAGGTGAGCCAGTGGGTCGAGCACGTGCGAGTCACACCCGTGCTGGCTCACCAGGATCTGGGGGTTGAACGCGCGCAGCAACGCAGGCACGACCGAGTGGAACGCCCTCAGCCACGGCGCGTCGCCGGTGCCGGGCGGCAGGGCAACGTTGACGGCGCTGCCCGGTGCACCTGGTCCGCCCGTGTCACCAGGGAAACCGGTGCCGGGGAACAGCACCTTGCCGGTCTCGTGCACGGAGATGGTGAGCACTCTGGGGTCGTCCCAGAAGATACGTTCGACGCCATCGCCGTGATGGACGTCCACGTCGACATAAGCCACCCGCTCGGCGCCATTGTCGAGCAGCCACTTGATGGCCACCGCGACATCGTTGTAGATGCAGAAACCCGAGGCCCGCTCAGGCATCGCGTGGTGTAGTCCACCGCAGAAGTTGACGCCGTGCTCGGTCTCGCCGCGCCAGACCGCAGCTGCCAGCGCCTGGGACCCGGCCGCGATACGGGCACTGGCCTCGTGCATCCCGACGAACGCAGGGTCATCCTCAGTGCCCAGACCTCGGGACTCGTCTGCGTCACCGGGCTCGATCGAGGCGTGCCGGACGGCCGCGACGTATTCCGCGTCGTGGACGGTGAGCAGGACATCGTCCCCCGGCATCACCGGGTTGATGACTTCGACCTCGGACCCGTCGAAGAGTCCGAAGGCTCCGCACAACCGGGCAGTGAGATCAAGGCGCACCGGATTCATGGGGTGGTCCGCGCCGAAGTCATAGTTCGTGAAACTCTGATCCCAGACCACGCGCGTCTGTGTTGGCATAATGGAACGGTACCGGCAGGTTGCCTGAGCCGCCGTCTGAGTTGAGCCTGCACGCCCCCAAGGAGAGTTCATGGCCAAGAACCGCTTGTACCAGGATGACGTCCTCGTCATTGGGCTCGGCCGATTTGGGTCCGAGGCTGCCCTCGGGCTCCATCGGCTCGGACACAAGGTCGTGGCGATCGAGAAAGACCCGCACATCGCCGAGAGCTTCTCCGGCCGACTGGACCGGGTGATCGTCGGCGACGCCTCCCTGCCGCAGATCATCGAGGCACGCGGCACGAACACCTACAAGTTTGCGGTCATCGGCATCGGCACGTCGGTCGAGGCGTCAGTGCTCACCGCCGGCAACCTCGTCGACGCCGGGATCCCGTCAATCTGGGCCAAGGCCGTCAGCTACGAACACGCCCGCATCCTGGAGCGGATCGGGGTGCAGCACGTCGTCCGGCCCGAGGTGGACTCGGGCCGCCGGGTGGCGCACCTGGTCAACGGCAGGTTGCAGGACTACATAGAGTTCGACGACGGCTACGCGATCGTCAAGATGTCCCCGCCAAGCGAGGCGATCGGGTTCACGCTGGCCCAGAGCGCCATCCGCACCAAGTACGGCGTGACCGTCGTCGGCGTGAAGGCACCCGGCGAGGGCTTCACCCACGCTGTCCCGGAGACCAAAGTGAGCGCCAAGCACACCCTCATCGTGAGCGGCCCGAGCGATCTTCTCGAACAGCTGGTCGCCCGGCCCTGAGCCAGCCACAGACCCTGAGTCAGCCACCCTGACGGCGTCAGCGGACGGCGGTGCTGGGGACCGCGCCCGGGTCCTCGCCCAGTGGCAGGACCATCACGATCTCTTCGGCCCCGTCGGTCTCGCTCGTCACCCGCATCGGCCGGCGGGTGCCCGCCGGGCGGAACCCGAAACTGCTGGCGAAGGCCACGGCAGGGCCGTTGTTCGTACCGACCCAGTAACCCAGGTTCTTGTGCCCATCGGCAAGGGCCTGCGCTGCCCCGGCCTCTACCAGCTTCCAGGCAACGCGGGTGCCCCGTCCTTCCGGTGCGACCCACAGTCCGAACAGCTCACCGGTGCAGGAATGCTCAGGGTCGCCCTGCCCGAGGCTGACAACTCCCACGAGTGTTCCGTCGCGCTCGGCGATCAGTCGGCGCGCCCGGCGCATGCGCTCGCGCCACGCCTGTTCGTCCAGTGCTGCTTCCTCTGCCCACGTGGCAACGAAGGCTTCAGGAGATTCTTGGAGCGCCATCAGCCGGATGTCGCGGAACTGCTGCCAGTCCTCTTCCCCGAGTGCACGTACGCTGATCTCGCCCATGGGCACACCATAGGGCGCAGGGCTCCTGGTTGGCGACGCGGGTGGCAACGCGAGTCGCGTCAGCTCACACGGGGGCGGTGGGAGTCAACCGTCCTGGACCACAAGCTCCATCTCGACCTCGCTCAGGTGGTCGTCATGCGGGTAGGGCTTGCTCTGGTCTGTGGCGACGAAGCCTTCTTGTTCGTAGAGAGCCCTGGCTCCGACGTTGTCGGCAACGACATGAAGGATCACGCGTCGTTTGCCGGCCGCCCTGGCCAGCGCCACCACGGCCTGGATCAGCGTCTGTCCGACACCGGTCCGACGAAAGCCGGGATCAACCCACATGCCGTACAGGCCGCAGTCGCGGGGGCCTGTCGCGTCAAAGACGGAGTACATCGCCGAGCCGGCCGGCGCCCGGCCCACCTGCGCCAGGAGCACGCCGTTGTCCGTCAGCCGCTGCTTCCACACCCGCTCTTCGTTCCCGACAGCCTCCTTATAGGTCCCGCCGAAGGCTGAGGGCGAGTCCTTCAACATGGCCAGCCGAATCGCGCGATAGGCCTGCCAGTCGTCAGCGAACAGCCGGCGTACGGTGACAGTCCCGGACTCAGGCATTGCCTGAAGCGAGCTGCTTGGAGCGTTCAGCAGCGGCTTCCATCGCTGTGACGAACGCCGCCCGCACCTTGTGGTCGTCGAGCTGGCGCAGCGCAGCCATCGTGGTGCCTCCTGGACTGGAGACCTGCTCACGCAACACGGTGGGGTGCTGACCGGTCTCTTTGAGCATCGTGGCCGCCCCATAGAGCGTCTGAACAACGAGCTCGGTCGAGGTCGTCCGGGGCATGCCGAGCAGCACACCTGCCTCGATCATCGCCTCCACCACATAGAAGATGTATGCCGGTCCGCTGCCACTGATCGCGGTGACAGCGTCCAGGTGCTTCTCCGCGACTCGCAGGACCTTGCCGCAGGAGCGCAGCAGCTCTTCGGCCTCCGTCAGATGCACCTCGTCGCAGTGCTTCCCCGGGCTCACTGCGGCCATGCCCTCGTCGACGAGGGCTGGCGTGTTCGGCATGACCCGAACGACCGCGGTGCCCACGGGAAGCCGCTCCTCAAGGAATCCTGTGGTGATCCCGGCGGCAAGGCTGACCACGAGCGTCCCAGTCTGGACATGGCCGCGGATCTCTGCGACCAGCCCCTCCATGTCCTGAGGCTTGACCACCAGAACCAGCGTGTCGGCCGCCTGCGCTGCCTCGACGTTCGTCATCTGGCGGACGCCGTATGTCCGGGCCAGCTCCTCGGTTCGTTCGACATTGCGGCCGGTGATGACCAGCTCTGCGACATCTCGCCCCGAACGGATCAGGCCCGAGAGCAGCGTCGAACCCATGACACCGGTGCCCAGGATCGCGACGGTCTTCGGGCCAGCAGCACCCTGATCGCCCGACACGTTCCCTGCAACCTCTCCTACAGAACTGCCCATGACTCCCCGCTCTCAGCCCCTGGTCGCAAGTCCGCGCAGAAAGACCATGGTGTTGGCCGGACGCTCGGCCATCCGGCGCACCAGGTAGCCATACCATTGCTGGCCGTACGGGACGTAGACCCGCATCCGGTCCCCGCGATCGGCGATCCGCTTCTGCTCCTCGGGCCGAATGCCATAGAGCATCTGGTACTCGAAGGTGTCCGCAGCCCGGTCCTGCTTGTGGGCCAGGGCGCCCGCGATCTCGACCAGGCGCGGGTCATGGCTGGCCACCATCGGGTAACCGTGCCCTTCCATCAGCACCTTCAGACACCGGACGTAGGACTTGTCAACCTCTTCCTTGCCCTGGAAGGCCACCGACTCGGGTTCCTTGTAGGTGCCCTTGCACAAGCGGACACGGCTACCCTCGTAGGCGAGGTCTCGGCAGTCCGCCTCGGTCCGGTAAAGGTAGGCCTGGAGCACGGCACCCACGGAGGGGAAGTCCTGGCGAAGCTCGCGCAACGTCTCCAGCGTCCCGTCGGTGGTCGTGTGGTCCTCCATGTCAATGGTGACCTTGGTACCGACATTGGCGGCCGCATGGCAGATCTCGCGAGCGTGGTCCAGGGCGATCTTGGCACCATCCCCAGACAGCGCCTGTCCCACAGCGCTCAGCTTGAGGCTTACCTCAGCTTTGCCGTCCTGAGCCAGTCCGGCCGCCCCGAGCGCCGACAGCAGCGATAGATAGGCATCGCGGGTAGCCTGTGCCTGCGCCAGGTCGAACGTGTCTTCACCGAGGTTGTCGATCGTGCACAGGCGGCCTGTGAGGTTGAGCTCGCCAGCCACCCGCACGGCGTCAGCCGTCGAGTCGCCAGCCACGAACCGCCGCACCACATCCCTGCTGATCGGGGCCTTCTCGATCAGGTCACGCACACGATCGCTCTTGGACAACTGCAACAGCCCCTGGCGCAGCACGCCGCTTGGATCCAACACGTGTTTCCTCCCAATGCCCATTTTCCCTGGTTATTTCGTATCAGGCTAGTAGTACCGCCCACGACTCTATTGGTGGACAGCGCTGCCTTCCCGGGCGGTCAGAGGCACGCCCGGGCGGTCAGGGAGTGCGCCGGCCAGGCGTGAACGAACCGAACCAGCGCGGGGAGGTCCGAGGAGAGGACCTAGAAGTCCCAAATGGCGGTCTCGGGGGACGTGTGATTAATCCGCGGTGGCCGCGTATCGCCCACCGCCGGATCACGTTGGTCCCGCCAAGTCATGGCTCATCCCTGGACGCGGGACGCCCCGATGGCGCCCCTGATGGCGCACGCCGCGGAAGATGGCGCCGAAGGCGCCTATTTTCCGCTTGATGTTCTTTCGCATGCAGAATCTGCCACCTGGTTGTGTTCGGGTACCCCGCGCCGTCCCAGCCGGCGCGGGACAAAGCGATGTCCCACTGATGTGGGACAAAGCGGAACAGTATGGGGCAGCGGATCCCATTGCGAGTGCGTATGCCGCATCCCACAAAGAACCCACGCAGGCCCCACGAAGGCCTTGCGGTCAGGCCAGCGAGACAGGCGGCGCTGCCAGGTGCAGTCGGGCGAACGCCAACGACTCGGCCAGATCTGCCTCACGCTGCTCTTCGGACAGCCGCCGGGTGCTGACCTCGACTACTACCGACCCCGAGAAGTCCTGGCGCGCCAGGACTTCGAGCACCTCAGCACACGGCTGATCACCACGACCGGGTACCAGGTGCTCGTCCATCGGAGAGCCCAAGCCGTCGGCCAGGTGAAGGTGCGCTAGTCGGGGCCCAAGCGCCGCCACCATCGCCAGTGCGTCCGATCCGGCGGTAGCCGTGTGCGAAAGGTCCAGGGTCACGTGGTCGTAGGGCTGGTCGACCGGGTCCCAGTGCGGAAGGTAGGCCTCGATCGAACGGTTGCGCGCCCGCCACGGAAACATGTTCTCGACGGCAAGCCTGATGCCGGATTCGTCTTCACGAAGGGCCACCCCGTCGGCGAAATCCCGGGCATACTCCTTCTGCCAGCGGAACGGCGGATGGAGCACGACGTTGTCTGCCCCAACGGCCGCGGCCAGCTCGATGGAGTTGTCGATCTTGGACCACGCGTCTGGACCCCAGACCCGCTGGGTGAGAAGCAGGGTCGGTGCGTGGACCGACACGATCGGAATCTCGTGCAGGTCCGACAGCGCCTTCAATGCCCCGGCTTCTTGTGAGACCGGGTCGGTCCACACCATCACTTCGAGCCCGTCGTAACCGAGTCGCTGGGCGAGGTCGAAAGCCGTGGCGCAGTTCTGGGGATAGACCGAAGAGCTGGAAAGCGCCACTCGCGCCGTGGGTACCTGAACTGCGGTCATGACGAAGAGCCTAAGCGGCGCGGGGGCCTCAACCTGCCGAGATCCAGTCCAACCGCCGCAAGATCACACCCTCGCGCAGGGCCCAGGGGCAGATGTCGAGCCGTTCGACACCCAGCAGGTCCATGGCTGCCTCGGCGACGATCGCTCCTGCCAGCACCTGGGGCGCCCGCCCCACGGAGACTCCCGGCAGTTGAGAGCGCTCGACAGCGGTCATCTGGCTCAGCCGGGACACCAGGGCCACCACGCTCTTACGCCCGAGTGCCCGAACGGCATACGGCCCCACCGTGCTGCGGGCCGCACCCGCGATTCGTGCCAGGGAACGCAACGTCTTGCTCGTTCCCACGAACCGATCGGGGACCCCCGCCTCGTTCAGGTCGCCCAGCGCCCGGGCGATGTCGGCACGAACCTGCTTGCGCACCGCCTTGATCTGCGCCGGCCGGGGCGGGTCTCCTGCCAGCGCAGAGCGGGTGAGACGACCTGCCCCCAATGGCAGACTCAGGGCGACGTCGGGTACTTCGTCGATGCCGGCTGCGAGCTCCAGCGAGCCACCGCCGATGTCCATCACGAGCAATCGGCCACTTGACCAGCCAAACCATCGTCTGACCGCCAGAAAGGTCAGCTTCGACTCGTCCTCACCGGACAACACCTGCAGCTCGACGCCGGTCTCCTCACGCACCCGCGCAAGAACCGCCTCCCCGTTCGGCGCTTCGCGAATTGCGCTGGTGGCAAAGGCAAGCAGGTCCTCAACCCTTTGGTCCTCAGCGATCGTGAGGCACTCGCGGGTGAACTCCACCAGGGCGTCGGCGCCCGATCGCGCAATCGATCCATCGGCGTCGACGTACTCAGCGAGCCGCAGCTCGATCTTGTGCGAGGACGACGGCAGGGGATGGGCGCCGACGTGTGCGTCGACGACCAGAAGGTGGACGGTGTTGGATCCCACGTCGATCACGCCGAGTCGCATGGTTTGAACCTATCGAGGTGAGAGCAACGCAGGTGCCGCATAGTCTTGTCAGATGTCAGAGACCGCGCTCGATATCCCGCGCATGTGGGCCGAGTTCCCCGACCCCGCCGATGCCAACCAGCGGTTCCGCTGCGACCTGACCTGGCTCACGTCCTCCTGGTCCTGCATTTTCGGCAACGGTTGCGCAGGGATCTATGAGGACCGCCCCGACGACGGCTGCTGCACCCTCGGCGCGCACCTCACGGACAAGGACGATGTCGCGCGGGTGAGGGCTGCGGTCGCCGAGCTCGGCGAGGACGAATGGCAGTACCACTCGGCCGGCCAGGGCGGCCGCTGGAAGGTCAAGGAGGACAAGGAGGACAAGACCAGAGTCGTGGATGGCGCCTGCATCTTCCAGAACCGACCGGGGTTCCCCGCCGGCGCCGGGTGCGCCCTGCACCAGCACGCCCGGGCTCATGGCCTCGAGCCACACACCGTCAAGCCGGATGTCTGCTGGCAGCTTCCCATCCGGCGCACCTACCGCAACGTCGAGCTCCCCGACGAGAGCACCTACCTCGAAGTCACCATCACCGAGTACGACCGCCGCGGCTGGGGCCCGGGGGGCCATGACCTGGACTGGTACTGCTCGGGCAACCCCGCTGCACACATCGGTAAGGAACCGGTCTATCGCAGCAACGGCGCCGAGCTGCGCGAGCTCATGGGTTCTGCTTCGTATGACGAGCTGGTCGTTCGCTGCGACGCTCACATGCTCGCCGTGCAGGCCGCCCGGGCCGCCGGGTCACGCAGGCTACTGCTCCTTCTCGTGCATCCCGCAACACTGGCCGCGCGCGATCTTGGCGCCCCCAATGACAACGACCGTCCGCAATGATCCCCAGCCCGAACATCTGGGCAACCCCCGACATCTACGAGGTCGAGAACCGCGGGGTGGATCCCGACGGGCTGATTGAAGCCGCCATGTCCGGCATCCATGACTGGACCGGGCAGCGGGTGCTGGACGTTGGCTGTGGCAGCGGCTTTCACCTGCCACGGTTCGCGCAGAGCGCGTCCAACGTGGTCGGAGTCGAACCGCACGAACCGCTCGTCGAACTGGCGCGGCAACGGGTCCGGGACCTGTCGCTGGCCAACGCGTCGGTTCTGGACGGCGCCGCCCAAAAGCTACCGTTGGCCGACGACAGCGTCGACGTGGCGCATGCCCGATGGGCCTACTTCTTCGGGCCGGGGTGCGAGCCCGGCCTCGCCGAGGTGGAGCGGGTACTGCGACCGGGTGGCACGGCATTCGTGATCGACAACGACGCCTCGCGATCCACCTTCGGTCGGTGGTTCCGCAGGGCCATGCCGGCTTATGACCCGGTTGCGGTTGAACGCTTCTGGGCCCGGCAGGGATGGTCGCGCGAACGCATCGACATGAGATGGTCCTTCGGGTCGCGCGCAGACTTCGAGTCGGTCCTGCGGATCGAGTTCACCGAGACCCAGGCCGACGGCATCCTGGCCGACCACGAGGGATCTGGGGTGGACTACGCCGTCAGCCTGTGGTGGCGCACGTTCGACTGAGCCTGTCAGAGGCGTCTCCTAGGCTCACCCGTATGGCAGCCAAAGCGACGACCCGTTCCCCCGGCCATCGCTGCTCCGAGTGCGGCTGGTCGGCAGTCAAGTGGGTCGGTCGCTGTGGAGAGTGCCAAGCCTGGGGCACCGTCACTGAAATCGGCGAGGTCAAGGTCAAGACAACCGCCGCCGTCGTTGTCGACCGGCCCGCCATCCGGATCGGTGAGGTCGATGCGCGCCAGGCCGAGGCGCGCACCACTGGCGTCGGCGAGTTCGACCGCGTCCTGGGAGGTGGTCTGGTCCGTGGCGCCGTAGTACTGGTGGCAGGCGAGCCGGGGATCGGCAAGTCCACACTGCTGCTCGATGTCGCCGCCAGAGCCGCTCGGCAGGACCAGACAGTCCTGTACGTCAGCGGTGAAGAGTCGGCCGCGCAGGTCCGGATGCGGGCCGAACGCATTGAGGCGATGGCCAGCAACCTCTTCCTCGCAGCCGAGACCGACCTGGCCACAGTCCTGGGCCAGATCGCTCACATCCACCCGGACCTCGTCATCATCGACTCGGTTCAGACGATCGCCAGCGGTGAGGTCGAGGGCGCAGCCGGCAACGTCTCCCAAATCCGTGAGGTGGCAGCCTCGCTGATCCAGGTCGCCAAGGCTCGCGGCATCTCGATCCTGTTGGTTGGTCACGTCACCAAGGACGGATCGATCGCCGGGCCACGTGTACTCGAGCACCTGGTCGATGTCGTGATCCAGTTCGAGGGCGACCGGCACTCGCGGCTGCGGCTCGTGCGCGCGGTCAAGAACCGTTACGGCCCGACGGACGAGGTGGGCTGCTTCGACCTGTCCGATGTCGGCATCGTGGGCCTTCCCGACCCCAGTGGCCTGTTTCTGTCCAGCCGCGACCTGATCGTTCCCGGCACCTGCGTCACCGTCGCATTGGAGGGCAAACGTCCCCTGGTCACCGAAGTGCAGGCACTGCTCTCGGCAACCACGGCCCCCTCGCCGAGGCGCACGACCAGCGGTCTGGACGGTTCTCGGGTCGCGATGATCCTGGCGGTCCTCGACAAGCGCGCGAACGTCCCCGTCCGCCAAGCCGACTGCTACGTATCGACGGTCGGCGGCGTCAAGGTGTCCGAGCCGGCCTCGGACCTCGCAATCGCGTTGGCAATGGCCAGTTCGGTGTCCGAGCGGGCCCTACCACCTGGCACCGTCGCCATGGGAGAAGTGGGTCTGGCCGGTGAGATCCGGGCTGTCACCGGAATCCCCCGGCGCCTTGCCGAGGCAGCACGTCTCGGTTTCCGCAAGGCGGTCGTGCCCATGGGAGCGCTCGGCACTGACCCCACCCCTGCCGGAATGGAGGTCATCGAGGTCTGCGACATCCGCGAGGCGGTCAGCCTCGGGACCCGCGTGCTCGTGGGTGACTGACCCAGACGTGGTCGGCGACCTGCCAGGCTTGATATTGACCAGGTCACGGGTCGGTCACAGGACGTGGTGCCCTGTGACCGATAGACTGCGCCCAAGCCGGGGAGTCTGACCGGCGACTTGATTCGATCCAACCAAGCCGTCCGAGCCCGAGGGAGAACCGATCACTGCCGAACGAAGCGACGACAAGTTGCTGCATGCCACTTTGGCGGCGGTGGCCCCGGGGACCGAGCTGCGGGATGGACTGGAGCGGATCCTACGCGGGCGCACGGGCGCGCTCATCGTGCTGGGCAACGACAAGGTTGTCGAAGGGATGTCGAGCGGCGGGTTTCCCCTCGACATCGAGTTCTCCAGCACTCGACTGCGCGAGCTCGCCAAGATGGACGGCGCGATCGTGCTGGACCGCGACGGTCAACGCATCCTGCGCGCCGCCACCCAGCTGTTGCCCGACCCATCGATCGAGACCAACGAGTCCGGCACCAGGCATCGCACCGCTGAGCGGGTCGCCAAGCAGACCGGCTTCCCCGTGGTCTCGGTCAGCCAATCCATGCAGATCGTCGCGCTCTACGTGGCAAACCGACGCCATGTCCTGGAGAACTCAGGCGCAATCCTTTCCCGCGCGAACCAAGCCCTGCAGACTCTCGAGCGCTACAAGACGCGACTGGATGAGGTCACGGGCGCGCTGTCAGCCCTGGAGATCGAGGACCTGGTCACGGTCCGCGACGTTGCCACGGTGCTGCGGCGTCTGGAGATGGTCCGACGAATCAAAGAAGAGATCGACAGCTATGTCATTGAGCTGGGCACCGACGGACGCCTGCTCACGCTCCAGCTCGAGGAGCTGACCGGTGGCCTGGGCAACGACCGTGAGCTCGTGATCAGTGACTACCTCGACGCAGCGGACAACAGTGACACCGTCGAAGAGGTCTTGGCCGACCTCATGAAGCTCACCTCGATCGAGCTTCTCGACCTTGCTGCCGGCGCCAAAGCCGTGGGCTTCATCGTCGGAGGCGATGCCCTCGACACACCGGTCAGCCCCCGCGGCTACCGACTGCTTACCAAGGTGCCCCGCCTGCCGCGCGCCATCATCGAACGACTGGTCGACCACTTCGGGAGCCTCCAGAAGCTGCTCGCCGCAAACCTTGAAGACCTCATGGCCGTCGAGGGCGTCGGTGAGGGTCGTGCCCGCGCCGTTCGTGAAGGCCTCTCCCGGCTTGCTGAGTCGAGCATTCTCGAGCGCTACGTCTGAGCCTTCCCCACTGCCTCACCATGACTCAGCCCGTGAACGAGGCCGTGACGAATGACAGAGTCATGCATGGCGCCGCGTCATGAATGAAGCCGTCTCGCCGAAGGCCCCCAGCTCACTTCTGCACCAACGGATTCTGGACTGGTACGCCAGGGAGGCAAGGGATCTTCCATGGCGTGAGCCGGGCACCTCGCCGTGGGCAGTCCTGGTCTCTGAGGTCATGCTGCAGCAGACGCCCGTCGCTCGCGTCGAACCCCTCTGGCGGCAGTGGATGTCGCGATGGCCCACACCTGGCGCCCTCGCAGCGTCGGCGCCCGGCGAGGCGGTCCATGCGTGGGGGCGGCTGGGTTATCCACGCCGGGCACTGAGGCTTCACGCTGCAGCAGTGGCAATCGTCCAGCGCCACGGCGGCCACGTGCCGGACACGCCAGCCGGGCTTCTCGCGCTTCCTGGCGTGGGCACCTACACCTCAGCAGCCGTGTCCTGCTTCGCCTTCGGCCGGCGCACAACAGTCGTGGACACGAACGTGCGCCGGGTGTTTGCCAGATTGGTCGACGGTGTCGCACAGGCCGCGCCCGCACTGACCCGGGCCGAGACGGACCTGGCTACGGCACTGTTGCCGGAGGCCACGGGCCAGGCAAGAACCTGGGGCGTGGCCGTCATGGAGATGGGCGCCCTCGTGTGCCTGGCGCGCTCACCGCAGTGCCAGGTCTGCCCCGTCAGCGACCTGTGCGCATGGCAACGGGCGAACCGGCCGTCATACGAGGGTCCGGTACGCCGTAGCCAGTCCTGGCATGGCACGGACCGCCAGTGTCGGGGCACCATCCTCGCGGTGTTGAGAGCGACAAAGGAACCCGTCACGGCGGGCGAGGTGGACGCCGCATGGTCCACCGACGACACCCAGCGAGATCGGTGTCTCGACAGTCTGGTCACAGATGGCCTGGTGGAACCATTGGCCGGGAACAGATTCCGGCTGCCCGGGCGCTAGAAGTCCCGACCACCTACTGGGTCGAGTCCTTCTCCCAGATTGAGCTCATCTCGCTGAACGCGAGCTGCATGATGCCCAACATTGCCGCCTGAGCATCGTCACCATTGCCACGTTGGATCGCGCTGGCGACGTCGACGTGCAGCTGGAGGGCTTCTTGGTGCGGATGCCGCGGCATGAGCCCGTATTGCGTCCGCCCGGTGAGCACAGCCTCGACAAGGGTGTTGAGCTTCGCGAACATCTCGTTACCTGAGCTCGAGAGGACGAGACGATGGAACTGGATGTCAAGGGTGAGAAAGGTCTCCGCATCGTTGGCCTGCCCTGCCGCCCACAGCTTGCCTGCCAGTCCCATCAGCTCGCTGGCCCCGGCCAACGGGGCTCGTAGCGCCGCCAACCGTGCCGCTTCAGGCTCGATGGCCGTTCGAAGCTCGGTCAGGGACTGTAGCTGCGCGGTCCGCGCCGGAGAGGCCAGGCGCCAGCGAATGACCTGCGGATCGTAGAGGTTCCATTTCATGGCCGGAAGCACCTGCACGCCGACCCGGCGACGCGAGGCAACCAGGCCCATCGAGGCCAGCACACGAATCGCTTCACGGACAACCGAGCGGGAGACTCCGTAGCGCTCCTGGAACTGTTCGATACGGACCACGGACCCGGTCTCAAGATCGCCAGCGCAGATTGCCAGGCCGAGAAGGTCGAGAACGCGAGCATGCAGACCGGTCAGCACGCTACTGCCCTCGAGCATCGCCGGCAGGGCAGTGAGCGCGTCGAGCTCAGCCGTTGTCTTCGCCAAGTCCGTCATGCGCTAGATCATATCGTTTCGATCACATCGTTGCTTAAGTCAGCCTTATTCACTAGCCTTTGATAGTTGAGGCAGATGTAAAGAGAGGTCAGTTCGAGCGTCGCCGTCACATGGCGGGCTCACGAGATTGGAGACAGCGTGAAGCGTCATTCAGCAATACGTGTGGCCGCCATGGCGGCAGCGGCATTCCTGGCCACAGGAGCGTTGACCTCCTGCAGCAGCGGCGGAACCCCCAGTACGAACACGGGGTCGAAGACGCTTCGGGTGACCCTCGCCAACCATGTGTGGACCGACACCATCAAGAGCAAGCTGCCCGAGTTCGAGAAGCAGACGGGCCTGAAGGTCGAGCTGAGCCAGTACGGCGAGGATCAGCTTTCGGCCCAGTACAACGTCAAGCTGAACGCCGGTACGAACGAGATCGACGTCATGATGTACCGACCGCTCCAGGAGGGGAAGCTGTTCGCCAAGAACGGCTACCTGGCGGACCTCAGTGCGGACGTGAAAACGAACAAGACGTGGGGCTGGACAGACTTCCAGTCAGGCCCGGTCGTGGCGACGACCTACAAGGACAAGGCTGTCGGAGTCCCCATCATTACCGAGCAGGAAGTCCTCTACTACCGCAAGGATCTCCTGAAGAAAGCCGGGCTCGAGGTTCCCAAGACCATGGACGAGCTCCAGGCTGCGGCCAAGACGATCAAGGCGCAGAATCCCGGGGTAGCGGGCTTCATCGCCCGCACGGGAAAGTCCGTCGCGGTCACGCAGTTCTCGAGCTTCCTCTACAGCTTCGGCGGCGACTTCATCGACGCGAACGGCAAGTCCGGCGTCGCCAGTGACGCCGCAAAGAAGGCGTACGCGTTCTACGGCGGCCTAATTCACAACTACGGTCCTGCCAACGTCAGCACAGACATGAGCTGGCCGGAGGCGATGGCCATCTTCACCCAGGGCAAGGCGGGGCTCTACACCGAGGCCGACAGCCTGTACAAGAACGCCACGGACCCGGTGAAGTCAAAGGTCGCAAACACCGTCGGCTTCGCGCCGATGCCGGCCGGAGCCACGGGCTCGAAGGCGTACAACGTGCCATCCTGGGCGCTCGGGGTCAACGCTGCATCCACCAACCAGGCGAACGCGTGGAAGTTCATCCAGTGGGCCACCAGCAAGGCGATGACGCTGGAGATTCAGAAGGCCGGCGTTCCCGGTGCCCGCACCTCCGTCTGGAACGACCCGGCAGGGGTCGCCACCTACCCGGCGGATCTTGCCGCCGCGATCTCCGTCAGCACCAAGAATGGGGTCGGTCACGACCGGCCCCTGGTGATCAAGGTGCCCGAGGCGCGCGACATCGTCGGAAACCCCATCGTGGTCGCCATCACCGGTGGGGACTCAGGCGCAGCCGCTGATGCGGCGAGTGCGGCGTTCCAGAAAATCCTGGACGCCGAGAAATAGC
>DAITND010000021.1:0-23145 GCA_036834825.1 Dermatophilaceae bacterium | reverse complement strand
CTGACCTGCACGTTTACCACTCAAAAACTCGCTAGCCAGGAAGGTCCCGCTAGTGTTGCTGCGTGGATCTCGAGCTCGTCGCTGCGGTGGTGACGGACCACGACCTCGCTATCGATTTCTTCGTCAACTCGCTGGGCGTTGAGCTCGTTGAGGACTCACCGTCCGCGACCAACGACGGCCGTCCGAAACGATGGGGCGTCGTGCGCCCACCCAGAGCTGCCATCGCATTGCTGCTGGCGCGCGCGGCCGGCCCGACCCAGACCCCGGTCGTCGGTAACCAGGTCGCGGGCCGGGCTGGCTTCTTCCTTCGGGTCGGGGAGTCTGACGCCTCCGACGCGCGGATGACCTCAGCCGGAGTCGAGTTTGTCAGCGAGCCACGTGTTGAGCCCTACGGCAAGGTCGCAGTATTTCGAGACATTGGCGGCAACCGCTGGGACCTCCTCGGGCCGGCCAGCCGAGGCCACCATCTGATCCCTTGACGGGATGTCACCGGGCCGTGGCACACGGGGCTGGTCGGCCCTCTGTCTGTCATAGGGCCAGTTCGTGGCTTCGACGCGGGCTCAAACCAGGGTTGACCCGCGCTGTGAAGTCGCACGAATGGCATACCGGAAATGCGTGCGCAACACGGTTCGGAGGCGTGGGTGACCTCTACTGGTGACACGTACGATCTCAGGTATGCGCGGATGGCCGGTGTTGGGGCGAGATCTCGCTGTCGACCTCGGCACCGCCAATACCCTGGTCTACGAGCGAGGCCACGGGGTCGTCCTTGATGAGCCGTCGGTAGTCGCTATCGAGGCCGGCACAGGACGGCTGGTCGCCGCGGGTGCCCGGGCCAAGGAGATGCTCGGCCGCACGCCCGGGAACGTGCACGCGATCCGGCCCCTGCAGGACGGTGTCATCTCCGATCCTGACATCGCCGAGCGGATGCTGCGCTACTTCATCGACCAGGTCCGGCCTTCTCGACTGATTCGACCTCGCATGGTGGTCTGCGTACCGAGCCAGGTGACCGGTGTGGAGCGCCGGGCACTCGAGGATGCCGCAACCCGTGCTGGTGCGCGCCGGGTCTATGTCATCGAGGAGCCGATGGCCGCTGCGATCGGTGCCGACCTCCCGGTCAACGACACCGCTGCGAGCACCGTGGTCGACGTCGGTGGCGGCACGACCGACGTCGCGGTCATCAGCCTGGGCGGCATCGTCAACTCCAGGTCGATGCGCGTGGGCGGTGACGAGATCGACGAGGCGATCATCAGCCACATCAAGAGTGAGTACTCCCTGCTGCTGGGTGAGCGGAGTGCCGAGGACATCAAGGTCGCGGCTGGCTCAGCGTTCCCGCTGGCAGAGGAGCTCAGCACCCGGGTCCGGGGACGTGACCTCGCAACCGGGCTGCCCAAGACGATCACCATCTCATCACCAGAGGTGCGCCGTGCGATCGAGGCTCCGGTGCTGCAGATCATCGAGCTGGTGCGTGTCACCTTGGATGTGTGTCCTCCGGAGCTTTCCGGCGACATCCTCGACCGTGGGATCGTGCTGACTGGCGGGGGAGCACTGCTACGCGGGCTGGACGAACGTATGCGCCACGAGCTCGGGGTGCCGGTGCGAGTGGCCGATGACCCACTGCGCTCCGTCGTCCACGGGTCGGGTCGCTGCGTTGAGGAGTTCAGCTCACTCAAGCGCGTTCTCATTGGTACGCAACGGTTCTGACCTGCCGTGACCCAGCCTCAACGTCGACGGACTCTGGCGGTCCTGATCCTCGCCACGGTGTTCCTGCTGGGGCTCGATCTGTCCCGACCCGGGTCGACTTCCTTTGTACGCACCGGCGCCGCAGCGGCGTTGGGGC
Organism: Dermatophilaceae bacterium; assembly: GCA_036834825.1. Classification (GTDB taxonomy): domain Bacteria; phylum Actinomycetota; class Actinomycetes; order Actinomycetales; family Dermatophilaceae; genus UBA4719. Next base: position 21,308 of record DAITND010000021.1, on the reverse strand, counting down.
CGCTTGAAACGGCCATGACGGCAGGCCGCAATGAGGATGTCGTGAGACTGACCCATGAGCGGGATGAGCTCGAGGTGGCGCGCCTACAGGACGAGGCGAACCTGCGGCAGGCTCGGGGGGTCACCTCCCTGCTGGCCTCACCCTCAGCCAAGGGCGCCACGCTGCTTGCTGCGCGGGTCGTTGCGTTCACCCCGGCAACATCGTCGGATGATCGCCGGGTCACGATCGACGTCGGATCCCGCGATGGCGTCACCAAGGACCTGACCGTGATCGCCGGAGGGGGGCTGGTGGGCCGAGTGATCGTTGTGGCCGAGTGGACCTCGGACGTGCTGATCGTCGGTGATCGCAACCTCACGGTAGGCGTCCGGGTGGGCGCAGAGGGCCGGCTCGGTTCGGTTTCGGCCAGGGCGAGCCTCGCCGTGACCCCGAGCGAACCCGGGCGCCTGAGTCTCGCGCTGCTCGAGCACGGGACCGTGGTGGTGGGCGACTGGGTCACGACCCTGGGCAGCGTCGGCGGGCGGCCATTCATGGCGGGCATCCCCGTCGGGACAGTGGTTTCGGTCGACCCGGATCACGGACAGCTGACCTCCACTGCCGTCGTTGAACCAGCCGTCCGTATCGCCACGCTGGACGTGGTCGCCGTGGTCTTGTCCACCCAGAGATCTCTCCCGAGACATCCAGTCTTGAGCCCGACGAAATGAGTTCGCCGATCAGCCTGCTCGGGCTGCTGCGCGCGGCGCTCGTTGTGCTGGCCGCGGCCCTGTCCACAGTGGTACTCCCGCGGGTCGGTTCCCTGGGTCCCGATCTGGTTCTGCTCGTGGTCGTGGCCGCCGGCTTGCTCGGCGGCCCCACCAGGGGCGCTCTCGTTGGGCTTGGTGCCGGCTGGGTCGTCGACCTCATGCCCCCGGCTGCGGCGACCCTCGGCGTGGCGGCACTGACGTACGCCACGGCAGGGGCGGTATCGGGGCTCTGGCATCGCGATGGCAGTCGATCCGTGTTCCTGCCGCCGCTGGCCACCCTCGCGGCAGCGAGCACCGTTGCAGCCCTGGGCATCCTGCGAGCTGTCGCGAGCGGGTGGGCTGTTCACTGGGTCGCCGCGGGCTGGTCGATCGCGTTGACGACGGCCGTGGGGGTGGCCGTCGTACCGATCTTGATTCGCACCGAACGCCAGCTGATTCGCAGGGGTCCGGCATGACTGTGCTCATGTCGTCCCGCGGTCCCCGCCAGACCAGACTGTGGGTATTCGTGGTTCTGGTGGTCGCACTCCTGGGCGCGCTCGTCGGCCGGCTGGCGATGGTCCAGATTGGCGAGCGCGATACCTACGTCCGCGCAGCAGAGATGGTGAATACGCGTGCCATCACCCAGCCCGCGGTCCGCGGCCGGATCCTCGACGCCGCGCTGAAGCCGTTGGCAGGCAACACCTTTGCAGCCTCGGTGACGGTCGAGCGCTCGGCCCTGTTGACCGCCAGGGATGGGGGACATGACCTGATCGGACGGGTCGCAGCCCTGCTCGGTGTGCCGTTCACACAGCTATGGGGCGCAACACACCTGTGTGGGAGCGCAGGGGCGCCCAAAGCGCCCTGGTGTTTCAACGGCACGCCAGACCAGGCAATCCCGATAGCCAGGGGGGTCGACCCACAGCGGACCTTGGGCCTGCTCGAGCGACCAGAGGACTTCCCCGGTATCGCGGTCGTGGCCGAGCCCGGGCGCTTCTACCCACACACGGACGGACTGCAGGCGAGTCATGTTCTGGGCTATCTCGACCGAGCCACCATGGATGACGTCGCGCACACACGGGGGCAGATCGCCGACACGGAGCTGATCGGCCGGTCCGGTCTGGAGGCACAGTACGACGCGGTCCTTCGTGGCGTCAGCGGCCGCACGACCGTTTCCATCGACCCGAGAGGCGTTGTCACAGGCCAGATCTCGGCCATCAACGCCGTCCCCGGCCAGGACGTGATCACCCACCTGAGCGCTCCGATACAGGCAGCCAGCGAGAAGGCATTGTCGGGTGCGGTAACCGCCGCGCGCTCCCACGGGTGGAAGGCGGACTCGGGAGCGGCAGTGGTCATGGATGTCACCAATGGTGCGGTCGTGGCGGCAGCGAGCTACCCGACATACCGGCCCGAGGTCTGGACGGGAGGCATCAGCGGCCCTGAGCTTGCGAACCTGACCGATGCTCGCGCGGGCGGGCCGTTGATCAACAGGCTGACGTCCTCGGCGTTCGCCCCGGCCTCGACGTTCAAGGTGATCTCCCTGCCGGCGGCGGTCACAGCCGGCAACAGCCTGTCGGGGATTTACAACTGCGGCTCGAGCGTCCGGGTCGGCAACAGGGACTTTCACAACTACGAGTCCAAGCCCTACGGCGTGATCAGTCTGCACACTGCGATCGTCATCTCCTGCGACACGATTTTCTACCAGCTCGCCTACCAGTCATGGCTCGCCCAAGGGGGACTGGGCGCCACCTCTGATGCACGCGACCCTTTCGTGGCCATGGCCAAGGCCTACGGGCTCGGTGTCAGGACGGGTATCGACTTGCCGGGGGAGAGCACCGGCCGGATTCCGGACCGGTCCTGGAAGAAGCAGACTTGGCAGGACACCAAGGCCGACAGCTGCGCGCGAGCCCGGAGCGGATATCCCGACGTAGCCAAGAACGATTCCGCACGGGCTGCCTATCTCAGCGCTCTGGCGGTTGAGAACTGCAGCAGCGGGTTCCAGTTCCGGGCCGGCGATGCGGCCAACTTCGCCGTCGGGCAGGGCGACGTGGCAGTTACCCCATTGCAGCTGGCATCGGCCTACGCCGCGATCGCCAATGGCGGGACGCTGTGGACCCCGCAGATTGCTGCGGGCTTTGCCAAGCCCGACGGGACGTCGGTCAGGACCATCGAGCCGGTGGCACGCGGGCAGGTTGGACTAGGTTCGAGCATGCTGGCGTTCCTGCACTCCGCACTCCAGGGTGTTGTCACCGGCGGAACTGCCAAGGCGGCGTTTGCGGGTTTCCCGCTGGCGACCTATCCCGTGGCCGGAAAGACCGGTACAGCCGAGGTCTTCGGCAAGCAGAGTACGTCGTGGTTCGCGAGCTACGCCCCGGCCAACCGGCCCAGATATGCGGTCGTTGTCGTGGTTTCGCAAGGGGGCACGGGTGCAGAGACCTCCGCGCCCGCCGTCCGTCGGATCTACGATGCGATCCGGTCGCAGCCCTGACAGCGGCTCTCAGACTCGGCGGCCTCTGGCGACGGCCGCCGCTCATGGTGGAAACGTGCGCTGATGAGGGTGACGTCATCGTGGACCTTGACCTACCGCGAGGCAAGGGTCTGCCGCTGCCGCTCCTCGGTCTGCGAGTCGTTGTTGAAGCCTTGCGGCCAAGGTGCGGGAATACCACGCGACCGAATGAGAGCACCCGGACCGCAGGGACGTAGGGATGCCGGCGCCATCGACGACCACCGCCACATGAGGGTCGATGACGGCGCTGTCCTCACTATCTCGGTCGGGAGAAGCAGGCCACGAACCTCACCTTTGCTCCGGTCAAGCTCATGGTAGGCACACTCGGCGATGCGGCAGCCGCTCTTCAGGCTCAGCGGCTTCGGGCTCAGCGGCCCAGACGCTGGTAGGTCTGCTCGGTGCGCGCCTTGGTCGGGGCCCACCAGGACTCGTGGTCGCGATACCACTGGATTGTCTGGGTGAGCCCGGCGCGGATGTCCTGGTACTGCGGGGACCATCCCGTCTCGGCCCGAAGCTTGCCGGAGTCGATGGCGTAGCGCATGTCATGGCCGGGGCGGTCGGATACGAGGTCGAACCAGTCGGCTGGCTTTCCCATCAGCTCCAGCAGCAGCGCCACGATCTGGCGGTTGTCCATTTCGCCGTCGGCGCCGATGAGGTAGGTCTCACCGAGCCGGCCTTTCTCCAGGATCGTCACGATGGCGTCGTTGTGGTCGTCCACGTGGATCCAGTCGCGCACGTTGGCACCGGTGCCGTACAGCTTGGGCTTGACGCCGCCAAGAATGCCGGTGATCTGGCGGGGGATGAACTTCTCGACGTGCTGGTAGGGGCCGTAGTTGTTGGAGCAGTTGGACAGCGTCGCCTGGAGGCCGAACGAGCGGATCCACGCGCGTACCAGAAGGTCTGCGCTGGCCTTGCTGGCCGAGTAAGGGCTCGAGGGGTTCAGCGGTGTCTGCTCGGTGAAACGCGAGGGGTCGTCGAGCTCGAGATCGCCGTAGACCTCGTCGGTCGAGATGTGGTGCAGGCGCACCTGGTGCTTGCGGGCTGCCTCGAGCAGCCGGTAGGTGCCGATGATGTTGGACTCCATGAACGGCCACGGGTCATCCAGGGAGTTGTCGTTGTGCGACTCGGCCGCGAAGTGGACGATGACGTCGGCGTCCGCGACCAGCCGGTCGACCAGGTCGGCGTCAGCGATGTTCCCATGGACGAACTCGATCTCGTCGGCAACCGGAGCAAGGTTGTCCAACGAACCTGCGTAGGTCAGGGCGTCAAGGACGGTGAGCTTCCAGTCGGGGCGGGTCAAGCGGGTGCGCTGGACGAAGTTGGTGCCGATGAAGCCTGCGCCACCGGTAACGAGCACCTTCATGAGTCGTTCTCCTTCACATCGGTTGGTACGGCGGGTGTCTGGGCTCCGCGCTCGCGCAGGCCAGGCGGGGTGTCGGTTCCGGCCCCCGGCCAGCCGTTGAACTCCACTTCGAGGCTGAACCGGTGGGCGAGGTAGCGGTGGTCTGAGAGCGCGAGCGGTGCCTGGTCCTTGTCCAGGGCCAGCCGTCGTACCAGCAGTAGCGGCGCGCCGAGCGCGACGTCGAGCAACTCGGCGTCGTCTGCATTCGCGATACCGGCGGTGATGCTCTGACGGACGGAGGCGATGCGGTGTCCGTCGCGCTGAAGGCTGGCCCAGATGCCGGGGTCAGTGGCATCGGCACGGCTGACCCGCCCGCCGATGGCGGCCGGGACCCACTCGGCGACCAGGTCCAGCGGTACACCGTCGACCGTTCGCACGGAGCGACTGTGCAGCGCGTCGGCGGCGGTGGCTGTGTGGTTCGTGGCTGTGTCGTCCACGGCGTCGTCGAGGGCCAGCAGGCCGAGCGCCGAGGCAAGTGCCGGGGAGGCCTGGCGGTACCCGAACTCGACCACGCAACGCGTCATCGCCCTGCCAGATTCGGTCACTGCCGAAGCCGCATGGCGGAAGGTCCCCAGCGCCAACGTCTGGTGGAACAAGCCTCCGGTCGCGAACCAGCCAGAGCCCTGCCGACTCTCGACCAGCCCCTGCTCGCGCAGCATCTCCAGCGCCCGGCGGACGGTCACCCGGCTGACGGCGTATCGAACGCACAGGGCAGACTCGCTGTCCAGGGCGCCCTGGTCGCCGAACTCGCCGAGGGCAACCCGCTCACGCAGGTCGTCGGCGATCTGGCGAAACCGGGAACTTGTCATTAATTTGTACACTACAAGTTTGGGACCACTGCGTCCACTTGTCTGCCGAGCAGCAGGAACGACGCAAGATCTGCGATTAGGGGCGGCCCTTCGCCGCTGGTAGCCTAGATCCTGCCGTGCAACCGGCCGCGGATACAGAGAGCCTGGGTGAACCTGCCCCAAGGCACCGCGCAACGAAAATTACCGAGGAGATACTGCGTGCCCCTGGACAGTGCTGTCAAGCAAGAGATCATGACCGAGTACGCCACCAAAGAGGGCGACACCGGTTCCCCCGAGGTCCAGATCGCGATGCTCACGCGCCGCATCCTGGACCTTACCCAACACTCGCGTGAGCACAAGCACGATCACCACAGCCGCCGGGGTCTGCTGCTGCTGGTCGGTCGTCGCAAGCGCATGCTGCGCTACCTCGAGGCCACCGACGTCACTCGTTATCGCGAGCTGATCAAGCGCCTCGGTCTGCGCCGATAATCGTTCCATTCGATGGAGCGGCCACCTCCACGACATGTGAGGTGGCCGCTTCTTCGCATGAGAGCGGGGCACCTGGCAACACCGCCCCCGTGGCGCCGCCGCAGGCAGCGCCGATCCCAATGGCAAAGCACGTGCACAACGACGATGCACGGCTCTCTTGAGAGAAAAGGAGGACCCAATGGAGGGTCCAGAAATTCAGTTCGCCGAAGCCACCATCGACAACGGCTCATTCGGCACCCGCACGGTTCGGTTTGAGACCGGACGCCTGGCCAAGCAAGCCGGTGGCGCGGTCGTGGCCTACCTCGACGAAGACACGATGCTGCTGTCGACCACCACGGCCGGCAAGTATCCCAAGGAACAGTTCGACTTCTTCCCGCTGACGGTTGACGTCGAAGAGCGCATGTATGCCGCCGGGAAGATCCCAGGCTCATTCTTCCGTCGTGAGGGCCGTCCCTCGACCGACGCGATTCTCACCTGCCGCCTGATCGACCGGCCGTTGCGCCCGACCTTCAAGAAGGGTCTGCGCAATGAGGTTCAGGTCGTCATCACCGTACTGGCACTCAACCCTGACCACCAGTACGACGTGCTGGCCATCAATGCCGCATCCGCCTCGACACAGATCTCCGGCCTGCCGTTCAGCGGCCCGATCGGCGCGACTCGCGTCTCTCTCATCGACGGCCGATGGATTGCCTTCCCGACCTTCGCCGACAGCGAGCGTTCGGTGTTTGACATGGTCGTCGCCGGCCGCATCGTCACCGGCAAGGATGGTGTCGAAGACGTCGCGATCATGATGGTCGAGGCCGAGTCCACGATGGCCACCTGGGATCTGGTCAAGCACCAGGGCCAGGGCGCACCGACCGAGCAGGTCGTCGCCGAGGGCCTTGAGGCTTCCAAGAAGTCCATTGCCGTCTTGTGCAAGGCTCAGGCCGAGCTCGCTGCCAAGTCGGCCAAGGAGGTCCAGGACTTCCCGGTGTTCCTGGACTACCAGGATGACGTCTATGCCGCAGTCGAAGGTGCCGTCACCGGCGACCTGACGTCCGCGCTGCAGATGTCCGGCAAGCAGGAGCGCGAGAACCGCATCGAGGAGGTCAAGACTGCAGTCAAGACCGACCTCGAGGTCACGTTCGAGGGTCGCGACAAGGAGATCTCCGCGGCATACCGCGCGGTGCAGAAGAAGCTGATCCGTCAGCGCATCCTTCGCGACAAGGTCCGCATCGATGGTCGTGGCCTGGCCGACATCCGCGCACTGAGCGCAGAGGTCGAGGTCCTGCCCCGAGTCCACGGCTCGGCGATCTTCGAGCGCGGCGAGACCCAGATCATGGGTGTCACCACGCTGAACATGCTGCGCATGGAGCAGATGCTCGACACGCTCTCCCCGGAGACGCGCAAGCGCTACATGCACAACTACAACTTCCCGCCCTACAGCACTGGTGAGACCGGCCGTGTGGGTTCGCCCAAGCGTCGCGAGATCGGTCACGGTGCCCTGGCTGAGCGTGCGCTCCTGCCGGTGCTGCCGACCCGCGAGGAGTTCCCATACGCCATCCGTCAGGTGTCCGAGGCTCTCAGCTCGAACGGCTCGACGTCCATGGGCTCGGTCTGTGCGTCCACCTTGTCGATGCTGAACGCCGGTGTGCCACTGCGCGCCCCGGTTGCCGGTATTGCGATGGGTCTGGTCTCCGATGAGGTCGAGGGCGAGACGCGTTATGCGGCGCTGACCGACATCCTTGGCGCGGAGGACGCGTTCGGTGACATGGACTTCAAGGTCGCCGGCACGCGGGAGTTCGTCACCGCCATCCAGCTCGACACCAAACTGGGCGGCATCCCTGCCTCGGTGCTGGGCGGTGCCCTGACTCAGGCCCGCGACGCTCGGCTGCACATTCTGGACGTCATGGCCGAGGCCATTGACGTCCCGGACGAGATGAGCGAGTTTGCTCCGCGCGTGATCAGCGTGACCGTTCCGGTCGACAAGATCGGTGAGGTCATCGGACCGAAGGGCAAGATGATCAACCAGATCCAAGACGAGACCGGTGCACAGATCTCGATCGAGGACGACGGCACGATCTACATCGGTGCCACTGATGGCCCGTCGGCCGAGGCCGCTCGCGCCATGATCAACGCCATCGCCAACCCGACGATGCCCGAGGTGGGCGAGCGCTTCATGGGCACCGTGGTCAAGACCACGACCTTCGGCGCCTTCGTCTCCCTGCTCCCGGGCAAGGACGGTCTGCTGCACATCTCTGAGGTGCGCAAGCTCGTCGGGGGCAAGCGGATCGACTCCGTGGACGACGTCCTCAAGATCGGCCAGAAGATCCAGGTCGAGCTCAAGGAGATCGACCCCCGCGGCAAGCTCTCCCTCGGCGCGGTCCTGGCCGAGGACGGCGCTGCAGGCGATGCTGCCCCGGCTGGCGACGAGGTCAATGCTGACGCGGCTTCGACGGAGGCCGTTGACGCCTGAGTCTGACTGAACGACACCGAGGCCCGGTGCGCCCGAGAGGGTGCGCCGGGCCTCGGTCGTTCTCCCGGGTCAGGCCCAGCGGCGGACGCGGAGCTGGTACTTGCGGTACGGGTCACCGAAAAGCTCGGTGAGGTAACGCTCTTCGCGGTCAATGACCTTGCGCCGGATCACCAGGAGAATGCCGGGCAGGACCAGCAGAGGCCACCCGCTGTGGATGGCCAGGCTGCCACCGAGATAGGTGATCGCGTCGGCGAGGTAGATCGGGTTGCGGCTGAACCGGAACGGCCCGGTGGTGACAATGGCCGAGACCTGCTCCCACGGGATGACGGTCGTGTTCGCCTGCCTGAGCGTGACGAACGACCAGGCCATCAGGGCGATGCCGCCGGCGACCAGGGCGAGCCCCGCCACGCTCAACGCGGCGTCACCGGGAATCGTCCACGGTCGCCACCATTGCAGTGCCCACGTCAGTGTGAACGGAGCCAAGTAGACGAGCGGTGGAATCAGCCGAACCTGGGCGCCGCCGCTCACCCGAACCACGCGAGAAGATCCAGGCGTGCGAAGCCCGCGGGCATGAGCTTGGCTAGGGTCACGATCATGGTCCGAGTATCCATTGTGAGGTCCGTGGAGCGCGAGCGTGACAACCGGCGTTTGGCAGCCCAGCAATTGGTCGGCCCGCCAGCGGGCGGTGTCGTCCAGGTCGTCGACCGGCTGCTGGCGGTTCAGGCGCAGGATATGCGCGCCGCGCGGCTCGCCGTCAGGGCACGCACTGCCGGGCTCACCGCGGCTGACGTGGACTGTGAGCTGGAGAAAGGGACGCTGATGGTGACCTGGCTGAACCGCGGCACCCTACATCTCGTCCGGTCGCAGGACTACTGGTGGCTTCAGCGGCTCACCACGGCGCAGCTGTCTATCGGTAACGCCAGACGGCTAGCACAGGAAGGGGTTTCGCCTGCTCAGGCTGATCGAGGTGTCGCCGCCATTGAGGCTGCCATAGCCAATGACGGCCCGAGGACCCGCGCACAGCTGCGCGAGATCGTGGCAGCGGCTGATGTGCCCGTCGCGGGACAGGCGCTGGTCCACATCCTGTTCCTGTCCGCCCTGCGGGGTCTGACGGTCCGCGGCCGCTCATTGGGGGCGAGCAGGCGTTCGTCCTGGTCCGCGAATGGCTGGGCGACCCACCCAGGGCGGCCGACCGCGAGAGCGACCTATCCGGGTTGGCCCGGCGCTTCCTGGCCGGTCACGGCCCCGCCGATGGAAGAGACCTGGCCAAGTGGGCCGGTATCACCCTTGGCGACGCGCGTAGCGGACTGCGGGCGGCCGGAGCCGACCTGGTGGAGCGCCCAGGTGGTCTGGTTGACCTGGCTGGACGAGACGTGCCGCAGGACCGGCCCCGACCCAGGCTGCTCGGTGGGTTCGACCCGTTGCTGCACGGTTGGGTCGATCGCACGCCGGTCCTAGGAGACAACCAGAGGATCGTGACGAAGAACGGTATCTTTCGACCCTTTGCCCTGGTGGACGGCCGCGCGGTCGCCACCTGGGGGATGCCTCATGGTCGGGTCACCCTGGAGCCATTCGGCCGGATCGCGGCACCGATTCTGGCTGACCTTGACCGCGAGGCCGCCGATGTCGAGCGCTTCCTGACCTTGGCTCACTAGTGTGTGCGGATGAGCGAAGCGATCACGGTCCATGTCATCAAAGTCTCTGTCATCGGCGCAGCCGGACGGATGGGGTCGACGGTATGCCGCACGGTGGAGGCCGCGTCGGACACCCAGCTGGTGGGCCGATATGACCTGGGCGACGACCTCGGCGACCTCGGTGGCGCGGACGTTGTCGTCGAGTTCTCGGTGCCGGGCTCCGCGGCCGCCAACGTCGCTCACTGCATCGACCGTCGCACGCACGTGGTGGTCGGCACCACAGGCTGGACGCAGGACGCGCTGGCTGGGGTGAGCTCACAGCTGGCGGACAGGCCCGGGGTCGGGGTGCTGATCGCGCCGAACTTCGCCATCGGGGCGATCCTGATGATGTCGTTTGCCGAGCAGGCCGCCCGGTTCTACGAGTCTGTCGAGATCGTCGAGCTGCACCACCCCGACAAGGTCGATGCGCCGTCGGGCACCGCTGCCCGCACCGCCTCGCTGATCGCCCGGGCCCGCCAGGATGCCGGGCTGGGCGAGGTACCGGATGCGACCTCCTCTGATCCAGGCGGTGCGCGCGGCGCCCGAGTGGACGGCATACCGGTGCACGCTTTGCGGCTGCGCGGTCTCGTGGCCCATCAGGAGGTCCTGCTCGGTGCGGCCGGCGAGCTGCTGACCATCCGGCACGACTCGTTTGACCGGGTCAGCTTCATGCCTGGCGTCATGGCGGGCGTGCGACAAGTTGGCGAGCACCCCGGACTCACCGTTGGGCTCGAGAATTACCTTGGACTGGCCTGATCCGTGCGCCGCCATTGCCAGAGGACGCCGGCTCACGTGAGGCAACTGGGTATGCTCGCGGGGCATGACCCTCCTCGCGCAGATCCTGGTTGGCATCGTGGCCGCCTTGCACCTCGGCTTTCTCCTCCTGGAGATGTTCGCGTGGAACACCCCGCGCGGGCGCGCCACCTTCGGGACCACCCGGGAGTTCGCTGCCCAGAGCGCTGCCCTCGCAGCTAACCAGGGTCTCTACAACGGCTTCCTGGCCGCCGGGCTGCTCTGGAGCCTGATCGCGGCCGACCCGGTGGCCTTTCAGGCCTCGGTCTTCTTCTTGGGCTGTGTGATCATCGCCGGGCTGTATGGCGCCAAAACCGTCAACACGCGGATCTTCTTCATCCAGGCGGTTCCGGCGGCGCTGGCCCTGGCTGCGGTGTTATGGAGCCGTTGACCGGAGGTCCGTTCGCACGGTCCCGGGAGTTGCGGCTGGTCAGCCCCAACCGAGAGCCCTCAGTGTGGCGGCGGTTGCTGCGGCCAGGATCACGACGACCAGGAACGGGGCCCGCAGTAGGAGGGCGGTGACAGCGACCGCGAGGCCGGCAGCGCGCGCATCCACGGTCAGCCCGCCTCCGGCAGCCGTCAACGTCTGCACCGCCACGAGCGCTGACAACAGCGCGACAGGCAACATCGCGGTCACCCGCGATACGACCACGCCGTCCAGCAACTGGTGCGGCACGACGTAGCCGAGGAACTTCAGAGCGAACGCCAACCCGCTGGCAAGCAGGACGGTGGTCCAGAGTGTCATGTCAGGGTCTCCTCGTCCTGTGAAGCGCCCGGGTCGTCGAGGTCATCCTCTGCTCGTGGCCCGCGTGAGGGAAGCAGCCCAGCCACGATGGCGGCCAGCGCGGCCACCAGGACGGGTATGCCGGCCGGCGCGTGAGGGGCCACGACGATGGCGATAACAGCCGCGACGGCGGCCACCGCGCGAGTATCACCGGACTTCAGCCGCGGCCACAGCAGCGCGCAGAATGCGGCTGGCGCGGCGGCATCCAGACCGAACCGCTTGGGGTCCCCGAGCGCGTTACCCACTACGGCGCCAAGGATGGTCGAGAGATTCCACAGTACGTACACCGCGAGTCCGGTTCCCCAGAAGCCAAGTCGCTGCGCGGCCGGCTCGGGCTGGGCGATGGCGACGGCGGTCGACTCGTCGATGGTCAGCTGCGCTGCTGGCACCCGGCGCAGGCCCCTGACTCCGAGCAGCCGCGACATCTGCAGACCGTAGAGGCCGTTGCGCATAGCGAGCAGGCTTGAGGTCGCAACCGCCGCAGCGCCGGCGCCTCCGGCAGCGATGACGCCCACGATGGCGAACTGCGAAGCGCCCGAGAAGAGCAGGGCCGATAGCGCGATCGTCTGCCAGAGGTTGAGGCCCGCCGCCACCGAGAGGGCGCCGAAGCTGATGCCATAGGCCCCTGTCGCGATGCCAACTGACAAGCACTGGCGCATGACTTCTTTTCGGCGTTGGTCAGCCAGGCGGGGCGCATGCACGGTGTCCGTGATCACTGCTGGGAAAGGTCGGCGGTCAGTCGTACCTCGCGGGCGGGGGTCCCGTCGACGTCGATGACCCGGTCGCGGTACGCACCGTCCGGTGAGAGGCCTGCTGACGTCAGGAACGCCCGGGTTTCCTCATCACGCGCGAGAAGCCAGACCGCCATCGACGTGAATCCTCTGCCCCGCAACGTGTCCACCGCGGCGTTAAGCAGTCGCGAGCCGTGACCGCTGCGCCGGGCGTCGGGGTGGACGCCCAGGGCCAGCACCTCGCCCGAGGTCTCGTTGGCGTCCGGGTCGATGCTGGGCCCCACGGCGGCGAAGCCCACGACCTGCTCCCCGGCGCAGCCCACGAGGAGCACGTGCCGAGGGCTCGGGGGAGTCTTCAGGGAGTCGCGCCACACACGTGCGAATCTTGCGGCGTCGAACTGGTCGACCACCTCCTGCGGCACGACTGTGCCAAAGGCAGCACGCCACACGGCGGCCTGGACCAGACCGACGGCTGACGCGTCGTTCGGGCGGGCTATCCGGGCGCTGGCGTCAGCGACCGGACCAGTCGCGGGGGGGTGCGCATGGTCGTGGGCGTCGGAGGCCTGGCGGTCGTCGGGGATGGTGGGATCGTGGGGCACACGGCTATCCTCCCATCCGATCCACGGGGGGCACTTCTGCGTCCAACGTTGCGCGAGCGCTTCTCGGGTCGGCAGACTGCTCGGATGGATGGCAGTCACGTGATCGGCCCCGGCGAGCCGTTGAAAGCCGCTGAGACGGGGGATGTCGACGACTCTGGTGGGTGCACGTCGATCTGATGGCGTCCCTGATAACCAAACCGGCCCAGCGCCGCGGCCGCTTCCACGCCCTGACGGTTGCCCGCGTCGATCGACTTACGGACGACGCAGTCGCCGTCTCGATCACTGTTCCGGATGAGCTGGCCGCCGAGTACGCATTCGAACCGGGTCAGCACCTCACGCTGCGCGCGAACGTTGACGGCCATGACGTCCGACGGTCCTACTCGATCTGCCTCTCCCGTGCCGAGGCGTTGGCACGCAAGGAGCTGCGAATCGCAGCGGCTCGGGTCGGCGGCGGGTTGCTGTCCAACTGGATCAACGACAACCTCAGGGCAGGTGACCGGATCGAGGTGATGACTCCCTTGGGCGAGTTCACCTGTGCCACCCAACCGGAGGGCATGCGTCTTCACGTCGCCATCGTGGCCGGGTCGGGTATCACCCCGGTGATGTCACTGTTCTCGACGGCCCTGGCCGAGGAGCCGGCGTCACGGGCGACGCTCATCTTCGGCAACCGGCAGACAAGCTCGATCATGTTCCGACAGGAGCTCGAGGATCTGTTGATCGAGTACCCCGACCGCTTCCGCCTGATCCACGTCCTGTCCCGGGAGGCTACGGACGTCGAGCTGTTCAGTGGCCGTCTCGACCGCGAGCGCCTAGAACGCATCCTCGTGGCCCTCGTTCCGGTGCAGACCGTTGACGAGTGGTACCTGTGCGGTCCATCCGGGCTCGTCGAAAGCGCCCGGGAGCTCCTGGCCGATGTCGGTGTGCAGGGCCGCCACGTCCATCATGAGGTGTTCGACGTCGACGAAGCGCCAGACTAGGACTGATGACCCGTCGGTGCCCGTGGCGAGCGCAGGATGCGTTCGTAGGTGACGAACGCGTAGCCGTCATGGCCCTCGCGTGCGGTCTCGCGCCAGTCCTCGGCTGTGAAGGGGGGGAAGAACGCGTCGCCCTCGGGTGACTGCTCGATCTCGGTCAGCAGCATCTGGTCGGCGAAGGGCATGGCCTGTCGATAGACGTCGCTGCCGCCGACCACGAATACGTCCGCCGGCCCGGCCAGTGCCAGGGCCTCGGGCAGCGAGTGGGCGACCTCCACGCTTGGGGCGTGCCAGCCCTGTTGATGGGTGATCACGATCGTGCGCCGACCTGGCAGCGCACGACCGATCGACTCGTAGGTCTTGCGTCCCATCATCATGACGTGGCCCATCGTGGTGGCCTTGAAGTGTGCCAGGTCCTCGGGCAGGTGCCACGGCATCTTGCCGTCTCGCCCTATAGCGAGATTGGCACCCACAGCGGCCAGCACGGTGATCGTCATACGGCGATCGGGGCCTTGATACCTGGGTGGGGGTCATAGCCCACCAGCGTGAGGTCGGACTCGACGAACTCGTCGATTCCCTTGCGCTCGGGGTTGAGCAGGAGCCGAGGCACTGGCCGCGGCTCACGGCTCAGCTGCAGCCGTGCCTGGTCAAGGTGGTTGAGGTAGAGGTGAGCGTCACCCAGGGTGTGCACGAAGTCGCCGGGCTCGAGCTCGCAGACCTGCGCGACCATCATGGTCAGCAGGGCATAGGACGCGATGTTGAACGGCAGACCAAGGAATATGTCGGCCGAGCGCTGGTAGAGCTGACAGGAGAGCCGGCCATCGGCAACGTAGAACTGGAACATGGTGTGGCACGGCGGCAGGGCCATGCTCTCGATGTCGGCGACGTTCCAGGCGCTGACGATGTGCCGGCGCGAGTCCGGGTTGGTGCGGATCGACTCGATCACTGCGGCGATCTGGTCGACAGAGCGTCCGTCGGGGGTGGACCAGGAACGCCACTGGTGCCCATAGACGGGGCCGAGGTCACCGTTTTCGTCGGCCCACTCATCCCAGATCTTCACGCCGCGCTTCTGTAGCCACCCGACGTTGGTATCGCCACGCAGAAACCAGACCAGCTCTGCGATGACCGACTTCATGTGCAGCTTCTTGGTCGTCGTCGCCGGGAACCCCGCCGTGAGGTCGAAGCGCATCTGATGGCCGAAGACGCTCAGCGTGCCTGTGCCGGTACGGTCGCCCTTGGCGGTCCCGTTCTCCAGGACGTGGCTGAGAAGGTCCAGATACTGGCGCACACATGAAACGTAGCACTGCCCCGGATCCTGATTCCGCTCATTTGTTTCGGACCTTGGTGGGTGGGGGCGATATCGTGGCCACATGTCTGAAGCGCCCCTGTTCGGCCGAGTCCTCACTGCCATGGTCACCCCGATGAAACCCGATGGCTCTCTTGACCTGGAAGGCGCTGCTGCACTGGCTGCGCACCTCGTGGACAACGGCCACGACGGACTTGTCGTCAACGGCACCACCGGTGAGTCGCCGACCACGACGGACTCCGAGAAGGTCGATCTGGTCCGGGTTGTCGTTGAAGCCGTGGGGCACCGGGCCCGCATCATCGCCGGCGCCGGGAGCAACAACACCGCCCACACGGTCGAGTGTGCCCGGGCCGCCGCGAAGGCCGGCGCCCACGGTCTGCTGATCGTGACGCCGTACTACAACAAGCCACCCCAGGAAGGGCTCCTCGCGCACTTCACCACCGTCGCTGATGCCACCGACCTGCCGGTGATCGTCTATGACATCCCTGGACGGACCGGCACACCGATCCACACCGAGACGCTGTTGCGGATGGCGCTTCATCCCCGGATCGTCGCCGTCAAAGACGCCAAGGGCGATCTGTTCGCTGCCAGCGAGGTCATGTCGCAGACCGACCTGCTGTGGTACTCCGGGGATGACGCACTGAACCTCGCGCACCTCACCCAGGGCGCGGTGGGCATCGTCAGCGTCGTCGGCCACCTGGCCGGCAAGCAGTACGCAGAGATGATCGCCGCCGTCGGCCAGGGCAACCTTGCGCGAGCCATCGAGATTCATCGGCAGCTGATTCCCGTGGTCAACGCCGTCATGCACATCACCCAAGGCCCGATCATGGTCAAGGCCGCACTGCACGACCGGGGCATCATCTCCTCGGACACGTTGCGGCTCCCGTTGATCTCGGCCACCAACGACCAGCTCGCCCGCGTGCGAGAAGGTATCGAACAGTCAGGACTGAATTGAGCCACCCCCATCCCGAGTTGACCTCCCCGCCGGAGCTGGCAAAGAACGCTGTGCGCATCGTGGCGCTCGGGGGTCTGGGCGAGGTCGGTCGCAACATGACCGTCATCGAGTACGCGGGGCGGTTGCTGATCGTCGACGCCGGAGTGCTCTTCCCCGAGGATCACCACCCCGGCGTGGACCTGATCCTGCCGGATTTCGAGTACATCACCGACCGCCTCGACGACGTCGAGGCGATAGTGCTCACCCATGGCCACGAGGACCACATCGGGGCTGTGCCCTACCTGCTTCGCCTCAAGGCCGATATCCCGTTGATCGGTTCGACGCTGACTCTGGCGATGGTGGAGGCCAAGCTCAAGGAACACAAGATCAAGCCCTACACCTTGACTGTCACCGAAGGTCAGCGCGAGAGGCTGGGTGTCTTCGACTGCGAGTTCGTGGCGGTCAACCACTCGATCCCGGACGCGCTCGCCGTGTTCGTCAGGACGCCCGGTGGCACGATCCTGCACACCGGCGACTTCAAGATGGACCAGCTGCCCCTGGACGGTCGAATCACGGACCTGCGGGCGTTCGCCCGGTTCGGCGAGGAGGGCGTGGACCTCTTCATGACCGACTCCACCAACGCCGAGGTGCCGGGTTTCACGACCGCCGAGCGAGACATCGCTCCGGCCATCGAGACCGTGTTCCGCAACGCGAGCCGCCGGGTCATCGTGGCTTGCTTCTCCTCCCACGTTCACCGCGTCCAGCAGGTACTCGACGCTGCCAACGCCAACGGTCGCAAGGTCGCCATGGTCGGCCGCTCGATGCTGCGCAACATGGGAATCGCCGAGGAGTTGGGGTATCTCAAGGTGCCGCCGGGGGTTCTGGTCGACCTCAAGAAGCTCACTGACTACCCGGACGACAAGATCGTCCTGATCTGCACCGGCTCCCAGGGTGAGCCGATGGCCGCGCTCTCAAGGATGGCCAACCGGGACCACAAGATCGAGGTTGGTGACGGTGACACGGTGCTGCTCGCGTCCTCGCTGATCCCGGGCAACGAGAACGCCGTGTACCGCATCATCAACGGGCTGATGCGCCTGGGCGCCGAGGTGGTACACAAGGGCAATGCCCAGGTTCATGTCTCTGGTCACGCCAGCGCCGGTGAGCTGCTCTACTGCTACAACATCGTCAGGCCGCGCAACGTCATGCCGGTCCATGGCGAGTGGCGTCACCTTGTGGCCAACGCCGCCCTTGCCGTCCAGACCGGTGTTCCGCGAAACCATGTCGTCCTGGCCGAGGACGGTGTGGTCGTTGACCTCAACAATGGGGTGGCGGGAATCGTCGGCGCCGTGCCGTGTGGATACGTCTACGTCGACGGGTCCTCTGTGGGCGAGACCACCGAGGCCCTGCTGAAAGACCGTCGCATCCTGCGCGACGAGGGCTTCGTGACGGTCATCGTCGTGCGCGACGCGGCGACGGGAAAGGTCGCCGCCGGCCCTGAGATCCAGGCGCGCGGCTTTGCCGAGGACCAGGAGGTCTTCGATCAGGTGCTTCCCATGCTCGAGCAGGCACTGGCCGACGCGGCCAGCAACGGGGTCACCGACTCGTTCCAGGTGCAGCAGATCATTCGCCGGACAGTGGGTTCGTGGCTCGGTGGCCGGTTGCGCCGTCGGCCGATGATCATCCCCATCGTGATTGACGCATAGCCAACTGGCCAAACCCAGGTTTGGCTGCCCAGCACGCGTGTGACGCGTGATACCCGGGTTTCTTTCGCGTACCGTGACGAGCGTGGCGACTCGCACGACTACCCCTGTTCCGCGTCCGAAGTCCGGGGGACGCGGCAAACCGTCCACCCCGGCTAAGGGGCGCAGCGGCCAGCCGGCGCCGCGCAAACCCGCACGACGGAAGCCAGCACCCCGACCTAACCGAGCCAAGGACAAGCGTGCATCCCTGCCCGTGAGGGCCATCCGTGCCACCTGGATGGGTATTGCGCACGTTGCGGGAGGGACTGTGCGCCGGATCGGGAATAGCGCCGGCGAGCTCGAGCCGGAGCACCGTCGGGACGGCATCGGCCTGTTGCTGCTCGCACTCGCCGTTCTGGTAGCAGCCAGCGAGTGGTGGGGGCTCAAGGGTACGACTGGCGGCATCGTCCATGCTGTCGTGGCCGGAACCCTCGGTCGGGTTGCTTATGGGGCCCCGATCGCATTGCTGTTTTTTGGCATCCGGCTGTTGCGTGCCCCGGAGAACCAGGCGTCGACGAATCGGATCACGATCGGCACGACTGTGTTGACCTTCGCTGCAGCCGGCCTGGTTCACATCTCTGCCGGCCTGCCAAGCCCGCCCGACGGCGCGCTCAAGATGAATGATGCCGGCGGCATGATCGGGTTCCTTGCCTCGAGCCCGATTGTTGCCGCCATCAGGACTGTGGGCGCCGTCCCTCTTCTGCTGCTTGTCGGGTTCTTCGGAGTTCTGGTCATGACGGCCACACCTGTTCGGATGATTCCCACCCGTCTGGGTGAGCTGCGCGACCGGTTGCTGCACAAGCCGCGAGCCGGCCTCACCGTGGCGGATGAGGTCGGTGAGATGGAGGCAGTCGTCCCGGGCGCCAAGCGCAAGTTCCGCCGCCGGCCGGGACCCATCGGCACGGGTCCGTTCGACGGTGACGAGGCTTTCCGGCAGGCTGCCATCGTCGCGAAGGCCAAGGCCGCCAAGCTTGCCGCTGCGTCGTTCCGACCCGGCGAGAAGCGTCCCACAGCGCCAGGCGTCCTGGGACCGGGAGCGACCGCGACTGAAGCAGGGGCACCCGGGGACTTCGGTGTGGGCAGTGCCGCGGGCATGACGTCACAGACCGGAGGTGCCCTCAGAGGCAAGTCCATCCTCGAACCCCCGCCGACCACCCCCATGCCACAGCGCGTGGAACAGCTCGCGCTCGCCGGGGACATCACCTACACGTTGCCCGTGAATACGTTGCTCGAACTCGGTCGGCCACACAAGACTCGCAGTGTCGCGAACGACGCCGTGGTCGACTCCCTGACGGAGGTGTTCGACCAGTTCGATATCGACGCCCAGGTCACCGGCTTCAGCCGCGGGCCCACGGTCACTCGCTATGAGGTCGAGCTCGGTCCGGGTATCAAGGTCGAACGTGTCACCGCGCTCTCCAGGAACATCGCATACGCCGTTGCCTCGGCAGACGTTCGCATCCTGAGCCCGATCCCCGGCAAGTCGGCGATCGGCATCGAGATCCCTAACGCCGACCGCGAGAAGGTCAGCCTCGGGGACGTGTTGCGCAGCCATACGGCGCGCAGCAACGAGCACCCGATGGTCGTGGGCGTCGGCAAGGACGTCGAGGGTGGTTACGTCATCGCCAACCTCGCCAAGATGCCGCACCTGCTCGTGGCGGGCGCCACCGGTTCCGGCAAATCCAGCTTCGTCAACTCGATGATCACCTCGATCCTGATGCGCTCGACGCCGGATGAGGTGCGCATGGTCCTGGTGGATCCCAAGCGGGTGGAGCTGACCGGTTATGAGGGGATCCCGCACCTCATCACGCCCATCATCACCAGCCCGAAGAAGGCCGCCGAGGCGTTGCAGTGGGTGGTTCGCGAGATGGATGCCCGCTACGACGACCTCGCGACGTACGGGTTCAAGCACGTGGACGACTTCAACAAGGCGGTCAAGGCGGGCACGCTCAAGCCTTTGCCCGGCTCCCAGCGGGTCATCATTCCCTACCCGTACCTCTTGATCATCGTCGATGAGCTCGCCGACCTGATGATTGTCGCGCCGCGTGACGTCGAGGAGTCGATCGTGCGTATCACTCAGCTTGCGCGGGCGGCCGGCATCCACCTCGTGCTGGCCACGCAGCGCCCCTCCGTCGATGTCGTTACCGGTCTGATCAAGGCCAACATCCCGTCCCGGATGGCGTTCGCGACCTCCTCGGTCACCGACTCCAGGGTCGTTCTGGACCAGCCCGGTGCCGAGAAGCTCATCGGTCAAGGTGATGCCTTGTTCCTGCCGATGGGTTCCTCCAAGCCGATGCGGGTGCAGGGTGCCTGGGTCACCGAGTCCGAGATCCAGGCCGTCGTCAAGCACGTCAAGGGTCAGCTCAAGCCGCACTATCGCGAAGACGTCACCATGGTCGCGGCCACGAAGGTGGTCGAGGACGACATCGGCGATGACCTGCAGTTGCTGTTGCAGGCCACCGAGCTGGTCATCACCACGCAGTTCGGCTCGACCTCGATGCTCCAGCGCAAGCTGCGTGTCGGCTTCGCAAAGGCCGGTCGGCTGATGGATCTGCTGGAGTCCCGTGGCGTCGTGGGTCCCTCCGAGGGCTCGAAGGCACGCGACGTCCTGGTCAGGTTTGACGATCTGCCGACCACGCTTGCCCTGATGCGCGGCGAGGAGGTCCCCGACGCCGAACCGATCTTTGACCGGACAGCGCCGCCACCGGATGGCCACGTTGACCTGAACGGCGCAGCTCCCGCCTCAGTGGGGGCACCCCTGGGTGGTCCGCTTCGCGACTCGCTGTCACCCGAGAGGATGGCGCCCGAGGAGGTCGAGGACGACGGTGGCGAGGACGCTTGGTCCCTCACCCGAAACGGTCGGCGCGCCGATTTCTGACTAAGGGCTCACGCGAGAGTTAGCTGTGTTTGAGCGTGAATGGTCTCTAGTCTTCTGCTGTGGCGGAGATCACGGATGTTGTTGCAGTGGCCAGGAAGTCGGCGGGTTTCGGTGCGGCGTTCGCTGCCGCGTTGGCGGGGGTGTTGGCAGAGGCGGCGCCTATTTTGGATGAGCGGGCGCGGCGGGTGTTAGCCGGTGCGGGGGCTCGCCAGCTCGGCCGGGGTGGGATCAAGCTGGTGGCGGCGGCGATGGGGGCCTCGGCGGACACGGTCGGCAAGGGTGTGGCGGAGTTGGAGGCGGGGCTGGTCGCTGATGGGCGGGTACGGGTCAAGGGCGCGGGGCGTCCGGCGGCGGAGCGTAAGGATCCGGGGGTGTGGGCGGCGTTGGACGCGTTGGTGGATCCGTTGACTCGGGGGGATCCGATGTCGCCGCTTCGGTGGACGACGAAGTCGACGGTGAAGCTGGCCGATGCGCTCACCCAGCGAGGTCACCGGACCTCGATGAAAACCCAAGGCCTCGCCGGTATCCCGCTCTACCCCGAACTG
>DAITND010000020.1:0-23519 GCA_036834825.1 Dermatophilaceae bacterium | reverse complement strand
GCCAGGAGCTCGGCTATCTGCCCGGCACCGAGACCGAGAAGATGGGGCCCTGGGGCCAGGCGGTCTTCGACACCCTCGGCGCGCTGGTCTCCACGGAGGTGGTCGAGGAGATCCTGGACAGGGGGATGCTGGAGGTCATGCCGTTGACCCACATCCGGGGCCGGTCGTTGCACGACGCCTTCGTCATCGTCGACGAGGCGCAGTCGCTTGAACGCAACGTGCTGCTGACGGTGCTTTCGCGGATCGGGCAGAACTCCAAGGTGGTCCTGACCCACGATGTCGCCCAGCGTGACAATCTGCGGGTCGGTCGCCATGACGGGGTTGCGGCGGTCATCGAGGCGCTCAAGGGACACCCGCTCTTTGCCCATATCACCTTGACTCGCAGCGAGCGCTCTCCGATTGCGGCGCTGGTGACCGATCTGCTGGAGGGCCTCGAGATCTGAGAAACCCCGAAATCTGAGCGTTCGCGTCGTGAGACTGGTGTGTCCAGAGTGGAGCGCGTCAAACCTGAGGGCCTGCAGATCTGAGATTCGACGTGCCTGCTGGTGTCCATGTGTCTGATGGGACTGAGGGGCACTTCTGTCCTGGGGCGATTTGGAATTCCCGGGGATCTTTGGCACGGTTGCGCGCAACGTCTTGAACTTGGGACGTACACAGACCACCGGATCTGGTGGTCTTCTTCTATGTGGAGGATGCATGGCCGCGGCTTACCAGGGGCGACATACCGGGGGAACTCACCGGCAAACCCCGGCTGCGGGCAAGGCTCGGAGCACAGTCAACGGGTTCTCGCATGCCGTTCGGCGGCCGCTAGCCTCTGCTGCGGCGATTCTGGCCATTGCCGGCGTGTCCGCCGCGGGTTCGTCCCAGGCCTCGCCGAACACCCCCGGCCCGTTGTACACGCCCAGCCCGATGGCAATGGCGCAGGCCGCCGAGCTCTCCCGCAACCGGGATGACACCAACGCTGCGCTGGCCGCGGCGCGGCGCTCCGGTGTTCAGCGTTCCTCTGCCCTGACGCATCTCCAGAAGGTGCAGGCAGATGCGCTTGCCCAGTCTCGCGCGCAGGCGGCCACAGCGCTGGCCGCTGCCCGTGCGCAGGCCGCCGAGCAGGTCGCTCGCGAGCAACAGCGTCAAGCTCTACTTGCCCGCGCACAGTCAGACCCCAAGTCCATGGCGCGCCTGCTGGCAGGTGACCGCGGCTGGGGAGATGGCGAGTTCAGCTGTCTGGACAGTCTGTGGACCAAGGAGAGCGGCTGGAGCTGGAGCGCCAACAACGGCAGCTCCGGCGCCTACGGCATTCCCCAGTCTCTGCCCGGTGACAAGATGGCTTCTGCAGGCAGCGACTGGGCCACCAACCCGGTCACCCAGATCAAGTGGGGGCTGGGGTACATCGCGAGCACCTACGGCACCCCGTGCTCGGCGTGGGCTCACTCGCAGGCAATGAACTGGTACTGAGCGCCGATCTGCAGCGCTGACTCAGCGGGCGGCGTCGGGGCGGGTCATCGAGAGCACATCCAGCGCCTCGTCAAGCTGGGCCTGGGTCAGGTCGCCCGCATCGATGTGGCCACGGGCGATGACGATGTCGCGGATGGATCGTCCTTCGCGCAGGGACGTCTGGACGACTGCGGCGGTCGCCTCGTAGCCCAGGTATCGGCTCAACGGTGTCACGATCGCCGGTGAGCTTTGAGCCAGGTCAAGGCACCGCTGCTCGTCGGCGGTGATGGCGTCAACGCACCGGTCGGCCAGGAGTCGGCAGGCCGTGCTCAGGAACGTCAGCGACTCCAGAAGATTTCGTCCGATCACTGGCAGCATGACGTTGAGCTCGAAGTTGCCCGCAGCGCCGGCAGCGGTGATGGTCGCGTCATTGCCGATGACCTGGGCGCAGACCATGAGAACTGCCTCGGGGACCACGGGGTTGACCTTGCCGGGCATGATGCTCGACCCAGGCTGCAGTTCGGGCAGATGGATCTCGCCCAGCCCGGCCCGGGGACCCGAAGCCATCCAGCGCAGGTCGTTGCAGATCTTGGTCAGGCTGACCGCGAGGACCTTGGCGGCCCCGCTGAGGGCGACCAGGGCATCCTGGGTGGACTGCGCCTCGAAATGGTTGCCGGCCTCCCGAAATGAGCTGCTGGTGGCCACGTTGAGCCGGGCGATCACGGCCCGGGCGAAGCCCGGCGCTGCGTTCAGGCCGGTGCCGGCCGCCGTCCCTCCCAGCGGCAGCTCAGCAGCCCCGTCGGCGGCCGCCAGCATTCGCTCGCGGGCAAGCTCGATCTGCCGTCGATAGCCGCCGAACTCCTGTCCCAGGGTTACCGGCACGGCATCCATCAGGTGGGTCCTGCCTGCCTTGACCACCTCAGCGAACGCGCTCTCACGACCGTGCAGCGCCGTCGACAGATGGCTCAGTGCTGGTGCGAGCAGGTTTCGCGTGGTCAGGACCGCGGCCACCCGGATGGCGGTGGGGAAGGTGTCGTTGCTGGACTGCCCGGCATTGACGTGGTCGTTCGGGTGGACATCGCGACCGGTTGCGACGTGCGCGATTCGGGCCACGACCTCGTTCATGTTCATGTTGGTGGACGTGCCTGAGCCGGTCTGGAAGACATCGACGGGGAACTGGTCGTCGTGCAAGCCGCCTGCGACGTCGTCTGCGGCCACAGCAATGGCCCGGGCGATGTCGGGATCCAACCGGGAGAGATCTGCATTGACACGTGCGGCAGCGGACTTGACCTGGGCAAGGGCGTGGATGATCGACAACGGCATGCTCAGTCCGGAGATCGGGAAGTTCGCAACCGCACGCGCCGTCTGGGCGCCCCACAGGGCGTCGGCCGGCACCTCCATTTCGCCCATCGAGTCGTGCTCGAACCGACTGTGGCTGCTGGGATCACTCATGGCGCCATCATGGCCCAGAACCGTGGCTCGAGGCGATGACCTAGCTTGCGCAACGACCCGAGCTTGGGCAACCACCTAGAGCTTGCGCAACCGGATCCGGCGGACGCTGTGGTCCTCACCTTTGGACAGCACGAGGGTGGCCCGTCCGCGGGTGGTCAACACGTTGTCGATCAGGTTCCGCTCGTTGATCGTGTCCCAGATGCCTACGGCGACCTCGCGGGCCTCATCGTCGGACAGTGCCGCGTAGCGGTGGAAGTAAGAGTGAGGGTCCGTGAAGGCGGTCTCGCGCAGGCGCAGGAACCGCTCGACATACCAGGCCTTGATGTACTCCTTACGGGCATCCACATACACGGAGAAGTCGAAGAAGTCGCTGACCGCAAGGCCGGTGCGTCCGTCGGCCAGCACTCTGGGGGCTTGCAGGACGTTGAGGCCCTCGACGATGAGCACGTCGGGGCGGCGTACCACGATCTGCTCGCCGGGAACGATGTCGTAGGTCAGGTGCGAGTAGACGGGTGCGCTGACCTCGTCCTTTCCGGCCTTGACGTCGGCCACGAAGCGCAGCAGACGTCGACGGTCATACGACTCGGGAAAGCCTTTGCGCTGCAACAGTCCTCGGCGTTCGAGCTCGGCGTTGGTATAGAGGAAACCATCAGTGGTCATCAGCTCCACCCGAGGCGTCCCGGGCCACCTGGCCAACAGCTCACGCAGGATGCGGGCCGTGGTGGACTTGCCCACGGCCACCGAACCGGCAACTCCGATGACGAACGGGGTGCGCTCGGGTTGCTCGCCCAGGAAGTCCGTTGTTATGCGGTGCAGGCCCTCGGTGGCGCCGACGTAGAAGTTGAGCAGGCGCGACAGCGGCAGGTAGACCTGCTCGACCTCGGCGAGGTCGAGGCGCTCGCCCAGGCCCCGCAGCCGGGTCACGTCAGCCTGGGTCAGGCTCAGAGGATGGTGGTCGCGTAGCCGTGCCCACGCCGCACGGTCGAGCTCGACGTACGGCGACAGCAGGGAATGGGTATGGGGCGGGCGCACCAACCCATTGTGTCGGACATACGGTGGAGCAAGCCGTTTGGCCTGGGGATCGGGCTCCTCCCGTTAGGCTGAGCCTCATGTGTGGAATCGTTGGATATGTGGGGCCGAAGGTCGACGGCAGGGCTCTTGAGGTCATCATGGAGGGCCTGGCCAGACTGGAGTACCGCGGCTACGACTCGGCCGGTGTGGCCCTGATCTGCGGGGAAGACGTGGTGACCACCAAGCGCGCCGGGAAGCTGGCCAACCTCATCAGCGCCCTGGCCGAGGCGCCGCTGCCCGAGTCGAGCACCGCCATCGGGCACACCCGTTGGGCCACCCACGGAGCACCGACGAACCAGAATGCGCACCCCCACCGCGGTGGCGAGGACGGCAAGCTTGCGCTGATTCACAACGGCATCATCGAGAACTTCCACGGTCTGAGGTCCGCCTTGATCGATGACGGCGTCCAGTTCCTGAGCGAGACCGACACCGAGGTCGTCGCACAGCTCCTGGCGCGTGCCTATGACAAGACCGGTGACCTCACGGAGGCCATGCGCCAGGTCGTCGCCGATCTCAACGGCGCGTTCACGCTTTTGGCCGTTCATGGCGATGAGCCCGGCGTCGTCGTCGGCGCACGCCGCAACAGCCCGCTGGTCGTGGGTATCGGCAACGGTGAGACCTTCCTTGGCTCCGATGTCGCGGCCTTCATCGGTTCCACCCGCGAGGCGCTCGAGCTCGACCAGGACCAGATCGTCACGATCACGACACACGGTGCGAGCATCATCAACTTCGACGGGACCCCCGGCCAGGGCAAGCCCTACCACATCGACTGGGACGCGGCCGCCGCGGAGAAGGGCGGCTTCCCGAACTTCATGGCCAAGGAGATCCACGACCAGCCGCACGCCGTGGCTGACACGCTGCTGGGTCGTACGGATGAGTCCGGTGCGCTGGTGCTGGACGAGCTGCGCATGGACGAGGCGGAGCTGCGCGCCATCGACAAGATCGTGATCATCGCGTGCGGCACCGCTGCGTATGCCGGCATGGTGGCCAAGTACGCCATCGAGCACTGGACCCGGATCCCGTGCGAGGTCGACCTGGCCCACGAGTTCCGATACCGCGACCCGGTTGTCAACGACCACACCCTCGTGGTCGCGATCTCGCAGTCCGGCGAGACCATGGACACCCTGATGGCCGTCAAGCATGCGCGTCTGCTGGGCGCGCGGGTCATCGCGATCTGCAACACCCACGGTTCCACGATCCCGCGTGAGTCGGACGCGGTGCTCTACACCCATGCGGGCCCGGAGATCGCGGTCGCCTCGACCAAGGCCTTCCTGGCTCAGATCACCGCCTGCTACATCCTGGGCCTCTACCTCGCCCAGCTGCGCGGCGGTACCTACGCCGACGAGGCGCACGCCGTGATGAAGGACCTGTGCGAGATGCCGGCCAAGATCCAGAGGGTGCTGGACGGGTTGGACCGTGTCCGCGAGATCGCCCGTTTCATGGCCGACACCCGGTCGGTGCTGTTCCTGGGTCGTCACGTGGGCTATCCGGTGGCCCTCGAGGGGGCGCTCAAGCTCAAGGAGCTGGCCTACATCCACGCCGAGGGTTTCGCGGCGGGAGAGCTCAAGCACGGACCCATCGCCCTGATCGAGGCGGGGCAGCCTGTCTTCGTCATAGTGCCCTCGCCCAACAGCGAGCACGGCCTGCACGACAAGGTCGTCTCCAGCATCCAGGAGATCCGCGCCCGGGGAGCTCGCACCATCGTGATCGCCGAGGAGGGCGACGAGGGCGTCGTGCCGTTCGCTGACGTGGTCATCCGCGTTCCGGTGACCCCCACTCTGTTGGCTCCCCTGGTGACGATTGTCCCCTTGCAGGTGTTTGCCTGCGAGCTGGCCTGGGCCAAGGGCCTGGACGTCGACCAGCCGCGCAACCTGGCGAAGTCCGTCACGGTCGAATGATTATCGGGGTCGGCATCGACGTCGTGGATGTGGCGCGTTTCGGCCAGACGCTGCAACGCACGCCACGCCTGATCGAGCGACTGTTCGTCGAGTCGGAGCGCTCGATGGGACTCAACTCCCTGGCGGCCACCTTCGCGGCCAAGGAGGCGCTCGCCAAGGCTCTGGGCGCACCGACTGGTCTGCGCTGGGCGGACGCCAGCGTCCTGCGTGGCGACGACGGGCGCCCGCACCTGAGGATGTGGGGCACCGTGCAGACCCGCGCCGATGCCCTCGGTGTGATGGGGCTTCATGTCTCGCTCTCCCATGATGCCGGGATCGCCTCGGCTGTGGTGATCGCTGAAAGTTGAGGCCACAATGATCCGCGCGTATGCCGTGTCAGCAGTCCGCGAGGCCGAGGCGCAGGCCGCGTCGGCCGGGCTTGAAGAAGGTGAGCTGATGTCGCGCGCGGCCTCCGGCCTGGCTGCGGTTGCCTCGGCCCGGCTGGGCGGGCCCGGTGGGCGACGCGTGGTCGCGATGGTCGGCGCCGGCAACAATGGCGGGGACGCGCTGTATGCCGTCGCCTCGCTCGCCCGCGATGGCGCGACGGCCGTGGTGGTCACGGTGGCGGACTCGGTGCATGAGGGAGGCCTTCGGGCGGCCCGCGATGCCGGCGTTCTGGTGCTCGACGCCGTGGATGTCAGCGATGACTCGGCTGCGGTGCTCTCTTCGACATTGCAGGAGGCCGATCTGGTCATCGATGGGATCGTCGGCATCGGCGGGCGGCCTGGCCTGTCGCCGCAGATCGAGGGCCTGCTGCGCGACGTGAGTGACGCGGCATACGTGTTGGCTGTGGACCTACCCAGTGGGGCGGACCCCGATGGCGAGGTGGCAACGCGGTCGTGCGTGTTCGCCGATGAGACAGTGACGTTCATCGCCGCCAAGCCCGTGCATCTGCTGCCGGCCACTGAGCCTGCCGTGGGACGGCTCACGGTCCTGGACATCGGCGTGAAGATCGGCCGGGAGCCGGTAGTCGAGCGGGTCACCCGCGACGACGTCTCGTGGCTCTGGCCGCACCCGGGGCCTGCGGACGACAAGTACTCCCGCGGCGTGCTCGGAGTCGTGGCCGGCGGTGAGAGGTACACCGGGGCGGCGCTGTTGGCGGTCACCGCCGCTGTCTGCTCGGGCGCGGGGATGGTGCGCTACGTCGGCCCGCCTACCCCGACCATGATCGTTCGCTCGCAGGTGCCGGAGGCTGTCATCGGCGACGGTCAGGTGCAGGCATGGCTGGTCGGGCCCGGCCTTGACGTCGGCGACGAGTCCCCCCAAGGCCGCTCACAACGGGCCGCCGCGCAGTCAGCCATCGATTCCGGCCTGCCCTGCGTCGTGGATGCGGGCGCTCTGGACCTGATCATCGGACCTCGCACCACCGCGACTCTGCTCACCCCCCACGCCGGCGAGCTTGCGGCTCTGCTGAGCCGGCTCGAGGGTCCGAGCGCAAAAGTGGACCGTGCCACGGTGACCGGCGCGCCTTTGACCCACGCCCGGCGGCTGGCTGACCTGACCAACAGCACCGTCCTGCTGAAAGGCGCAACGACGCTGGCGGTCCCTCCCGGCTCCTCTGGTCTGGCGGTCCGCTCCCAGGCCGACGCGCCGTCGTGGCTGGCGACAGCCGGATCCGGAGACGTGCTGGCCGGCCTGGCGGGAACACTGCTGGCAACGGGACTGTCCCCACTGGACTCCGGCAGCGTGGCCGCGCTGGTGCACGGACTGGCCGGGGACGCCTCCAACCCCGGGGGCCCGGTGCGTGCTTTGGGTGTGGCACATGCCATTCCGGGGGTCGTTGCAGCGTTAATGGTCCGGCGCGGCGCCCAATCCTGAGAGACTTTCACCATGAAGGACGAGATTCACGGGTTGGCCGACGGCGCAGTGGTATCGCCCGCCTGCCGTGAGACGGCGCGTGCCACCGTGGATCTGGACGCCATCTGCCGCAACGTCGAGGTTCTGTGCAAACACGCCGGGTCGGCCGCCGTGATGGCCGTCGTGAAGGCGGACGCCTACGGGCACGGTCTGCTGCCCAGCGCCCGCGCAGCCCTGCGCGGCGGCGCATCGTGGCTGGGAGTCGCTCAGCTGAGTGAGGCGATGGCTATGCGTGACAACGGAATTCACGCGCCGCTGCTTTCCTGGCTGCATGTTCCGGGTTCCGACTTCGCGGCCGCCGTCGCCGCTGACATCGACCTGTCCGTGTCGGCGTTGTGGTCTCTGGCCGAGATCGCCGATGCGGCCCGCGGCCTGGGGTGCACGGCTCGCATCCACCTCAAGGTGGACACCGGGCTCGGCCGCAATGGCGCGTTCGGCGACGACTGGCAGACCCTGCTGCCTGCTGCCCGGCGCCTGGAGGCAGAGGGTCTTGTCCGGATTGTGGGAGTTTGGTCCCACTTCGTCTATGCGGACGAGCCGACGCACCCGACGGTACGGCTCCAGGAGGAACGATTCGGGCAGGCCGTGCGTGAGGCTGAACGCGCAGGCTGCGACCTCGAGGTCCGGCACATTGCAAACTCCGCTGCCACGCTGACCAATCCCGGGGCAGCCTTTGACCTGGTCCGACCCGGGCTGGCCGTCTATGGGCTGTCGCCCGTTCCTGCGTTGGGCGACCCGCAGTCCTTCGGGTTGACGCCGGCCATGACGCTGAGCGCCGATCTCGCTGTCACCAAACGAATTCCGGCCGGCCAGGGCCTCAGCTACGGACACGAGTACGTCACATCACAGGATACGACGGTGGGTCTGGTTCCGATCGGGTACGCCGACGGCGTCCCACGCAATGCCACCAACGTTGGACCGGTGAGCGTGGCAGGCACACGGCATACGGTCGCTGGTCGGGTCTGTATGGACCAGTTCGTCGTCGATCTTGGTCCCACGAGCGGGGCACAGCCAGGGGATCGCGTCACCCTGTTCGGGGCGGGCGAGTCGGGGGAGCCGACGGCGCAGGACTGGGCGGAAGCGACGGGGACGATCTCTTACGAGATCATCTCCCGCATCGGGTCGCGGGTTCCCCGCATCCACGTCGGAGGTCAGCGGTGAACAGCCGGCGACTCACTCTCACCGGAATCGGCATCGGTCTGGCCGCAGCGGGGACCACCGCCGCGGCCAAGGTGGTCGCCGATCGTCTGGCCCGCGGACTCAAGACGGCCAAGGCGCTGGACTCTTTGGACACCTACGAAGTTGAGCCCACGGCGGAGGTAGTCGTTCTTGCCGAGGACGGGGTTGCGCTACATGTGGAGATCGACGAACCCGACGTTCGTCCTGCCGGGTTGCCCAAGGGCGCACCAGTTCCGACCGTGGTGTTCTGCCACGGCTACACGCTGAGCCTGCGCAGCTGGGTGTTCCAGCGGCGAGCCCTCAAGGCGGCCGGCTACCGCGTCGTGCTCTGGGACGCTCGAGGCCACGGCCGGTCCGGAGCCGGGTCCAAGGAGTCCTACGAGATCGACCAGCTCGGGCACGATCTCTACGCTGTCATCGCTGCGGTCGTGCCCCGGGGCCCGATCGTTCTGGTCGGCCACTCCATGGGCGGAATGACGCTGATGGCCCTGGCGGCTCACCACCCCGAGCTGATCAAGAAGCGCGTCATTGGCGTGGCGTTCGTGTCCACCAGCCCCGGCGGCATCTCAGCCGTCTCATGGGGTCTGGGCAAGGTGCTGGGCAAGGCGGTGCACCGGCTGGGGCCGTTCGCGGTCGGCCAGCTCGCCGGGCGGCAGGGGTTGGTCAACTCGGTACTGAAGGCGGGACGCGAGGTCGAGGAGTACTTCGTTGACCTCTACTCCTTCGCCTCACCGGTGCCTCTGAGCCTCGTCCGGTTGACCGCGGACATGATCTTCAAGACCCGTATCGAGGTCATCTCCGACTTCATGGAGACTTTCGACAAGCATGACAAGCGCGAGGCTCTTGAGCAGTTCATCGGCGTGGAGACCCTGGTGCTCAACGGAGTCCAGGACATGCTGACACCACCGGAGCACAGCCAGGAGATAGTCACACTGATCCCGGGTGCCGAGCACGTCCTGGTCAACGATGCCGGTCATATCATCATGCTGGAGCACGGTGACGTGGTCAGCGAGCAGTTGTTGGCGCTCATCGGTCGCGCGGAACGCGCCGCGGCAATTCACCTCGACCAGCGCGACAAGCCGCGGGTCCGCCGAACGATCACCGACCTGGCCAAGAGACGACGGGTCAAGGCGCTTCAAGGACGTCGCAGCGATGCCTCCTGACGGGCTTTCGACGACCCAGACCCCGGGCGCCATCGGCCCGTCCCATCGGGTGCGCCTGCCTACAGTTGAAGACACCCAGGCCTGGGGCGCCAGGCTGGGGGCTCTGCTGCAGGCCGGGGACCTGGTCGTGCTGACCGGCGGCCTGGGTGCAGGCAAGACATCCCTTACCCAGGGCATCGCGGCGGGACTGGGCGTGCGCGGCCCGATCACCTCGCCTACTTTTGTCATTGCCCGCGTGCACCCCTCCCTGGTTGGCGGTCCCGACCTTGTCCATGTCGATGCCTATCGACTGGGTGCTCTGGCCGAGCTCGATGACCTGGATCTGGACGCCTCCCTCGATGGGTCCGTCACCGTGGTCGAGTGGGGTCATGGTGTCGCCGAGCATCTCAGCCAGGACTACCTCGAGGTGACCCTTGCCGGACATGACACCCGGACCGTGGATTTGGTCGGCCATGGCCAGCGGTGGACCGGGCGTGGTGCCGGCGCGCAACTGGACGATCTCGTCTCGTTACGCTGAACCTGTGCTTCTGCTCGCGATCGACACCGCCACGTCCGCCATTACCGTCGCCCTGCACGACGGCGATGGGGTGCTGGCCGAGTCGAGCACTCTGGACGCCCGGCGGCACGGGGAGTACCTCGCCCCGGGGATCGCCCATGTTCTGGCGGAGGTTGGTCGCACCGCGGCCGAGGTCAGCGCGGTGGTCGCCGGTACCGGCCCCGGGCCCTTCACCGGGCTGCGCATCGGTCTGGTCACGGCGCGCACGTTTGCCTTCGCGCGCGGCATACCGGCATTCGGGGTGTGCAGTCTGGACGCCCTGGCCCATCAAGCCTGGATGCAGGACGCGGCCGAGCTGGGGCAATCCTGCATCGTGGCAACCGATGCGCGGCGCAAGGAGGTCTACTGGGCCCGCTATGACGTCACGGCCCACGCAGTGGTGCGCAGGGGCGAGCCGATGGTCGCCAAGGCAGAGGCGATTGCCGAGCAGGTGCGGGGTCTGCCGGTGATCGGGCGAGGTGGCGTCCTGTACGCCGACTGGTTCGGACGGCGCCTGGGCCCCCTCGATGTCAGCGCAGGAGCCCTGGCCGATCTTGCGGCGCGCAGAATGGCGGCCGGCCTGGAGCTTGCGGCGGCCGAGCCGATGTACCTGCGCCGCCCGGATGCGATGCCACTGTCCCCGCGCAAGCTGGTGATGCCATGAACCTTCCGGAAACGACGCCCAAGGCGGCCTTGCCTGAGGCGATGTTGCCCGCAACCTCCTTGGCAGAGACAACTTTGCGCGAGATGACCTGGCGGGACATCCCGGCCCTGACCGCGCTCGAACCCGCGCTGTTCGCTCACGATGGGTGGTCCGAGCAGACCTGGTGGGCGGAGCTGGCCGGCCGTCCACGGCGCTCCTACGTCATCGCTGAGCAAAGTGGCACCGTGGTCGGGTACGCCGGCGTTGACTGTGGTGGCGAGGTCGCGGACGTCATGACCATCGCCGTGGCTCCGGCAGCCCAGGGGCAGGGACTGGGCACAGTGTTGTTGCACTGGCTCATTGCCGAGGCCCGACGAGCTGGCGCCGAGCATCTGATGCTGGAGGTTCGGGCGGATAATGTTGTGGCGCAACGGCTCTACTCCGCCGCCGGCTTTGTGAAGTTGTCCGTGCGGCGTAAGTACTACCAGCCGGGGGACGTGGACGCACTCATCATGAGGATGCATCTGTGGGACATGACTGAGTACCCGAGCGATGACACCACGCAGACCACCAAGGACCTGAGCCAGGACGCCACCGGGACGACTGCAGAGGACGTGCCGAAGTGAGTGGCGGCCCGCTGGTCCTTGGAATCGAGTCGTCATGCGACGAGACGGGTGTCGGGATCGTTCGCGGTCACACGCTGCTCGCCGACGCCGTCGCGAGCAGCGTCGAAGAGCATGCGCGATTCGGTGGCGTGGTGCCGGAGGTGGCCAGTCGCGCCCACCTCGAGGCGATGGTGCCGATGATCGACAGGGCCTGCCGCGAGGCCGGCGTCCGTCTCGATGATCTCGACGCGATCGCCGTCACGGCCGGGCCGGGGCTGGCGGGCGCTCTGCTGGTGGGAGTGGCCGCAGCCAAGTCGCTTGCCGTAGCCCTGGGCAAACCGCTCTATGGCGTCAACCACCTCGCAGCCCATGTCGCCGTCGACATCGTCGAGCACGGCCCTCTGCCCGAGCCCACGATGGCGATGCTTGTCTCCGGCGGGCACTCCAGCCTCCTGCTCGTCCCGGATGTCACCAATGACGTACGGTCTCTGGGGAGCACCATTGACGACGCCGCTGGCGAGGCCTTCGACAAGGTGGCCAGGGTCCTTGGTCTGCCGTTTCCCGGCGGGCCCCACGTGGATCGGGTTGCCACAGAGGGCGACTCGGCCTTCGTACTCTTCCCGCGCGGCCTGACTTCGGGCCGTGACATGGAGCGTCACCGTTTCGACTTCTCGTTCTCTGGCCTCAAGACGTCCGTGGCCCGCTGGGTCGAGGCGCGCGAGCGGGCCGGTGAACAGGTGCCTGTTGCCGACGTGGCGGCGAGCTTTCAGGAGGCTGTCGTCGACGTGCTGACGCGCAAGGCCGTTCTAGCCTGCCGGGAGCACGGCGTGGACGACCTGCTTATCGGTGGAGGCGTGGCGGCAAACACGCGGTTGCGTGCCATGGCCCAGGAGCGCTGCGATTCTGCGGGGATCCGGCTTCGTGTCCCGCGACCCGGTCTGTGCACTGACAACGGCGCGATGGTGGCAGCGCTGGGCGCCGCAATGGTGGCCAGAGGTCGCCTGCCTTCGGCCCTCGACCTGCCCGCCGACTCCTCGATGCCGGTGACTCTGGTTCGGGTATGACCAAGCCCGTGCCGGTCATCCTCGATGTTGACACCGGAGTGGACGACGCCTGTGGGCTGCTCCTGGCCGCTCTGCATCCGGACGTGGAGCTTCGTGCCGTCACGTGTGTCGGTGGCAACGCCAGTGTGGACGACGTGTTCAGCAACACTGTGAAAGTGCTCGACATCGCCGGCCGCGGGGATGTCCCGGTCGCCCGCGGTGCGGCCAGACCCCTGCTCGAGCCTGTCAGCCATGCCCGGCACGTCCACGGCGACGATGGCATGGCGGACCTGGGCTGGCCCTCGCCGGAGCGCCGCCCTGACCCGCGGCATGCGGTGGAGCTGCTGGCAGACCTGCTGAGCCAGGCGGCCGGGCGAGCAGATGATCGAGTCACGTTGGTGACCTTGGCTCCTCTGACCAACATTGCCCTCCTGCTGCGAACCTATCCGGATGCCGCTGCCGGCCTGCGCGAGATCGTTGTGATGGGTGGGGCGGCAAACCTCGGCAATGCCACAGCCTCTGCCGAGTTCAACGTGTGGCAGGACCCCGAAGCGGCAGCCATCGTGCTCGAATCGGCTGCCGAGCTCGACGTCCCCGTGCTGATGTACGGCCTGGACGTCTTCTACGACCCGAAGGTCACCAAAGAGCAGGCCGCCGAGCTGATCGCGATCGGTGGCCGTGGGCCGGCCGAGCTGGCAGGGCGGCTGATCGACTTCCAGTGCGGTCGTTTCGGGCAGCCCGACGCGACCATCGGTGACGCCGGAGCGGTCTGCGCAGTGATCGATCGTGCGGGTCTGAGCACGAAGCGCCTTCCGGTTCGGGTGGAGCTGGCCGGGACATACTCACGCGGCCGGACCATCCTCGACCGTCGCGACTGGTCAGGGGATATCGCCCATGATCCGCAGGGGATGGTATCGACCTGTGTGGAGGTGGCACTGTCGGTGGATGCCGATCGGTATGCCGAGCTGTGGTTGCGAACAGTGAACGTCGCAAAGCGCTGATGGGCCGGGTCCTCGTGGTGGGTTCGCTCAACATCGACCTGGTGACCCATGTCGGGCGACACCCGAAGCCGGGCGAGACTGTCATGGGTACTGGTCTCGTGCGGTTGGCGGGGGGCAAGGGCGCCAACCAGGCGGTGGCGGCTTCGGCGGCGGGCGCCACTGTGGTGATGGCCGGCTGTGTTGGTGCGGATGAGGCTGGATCCGCTTATGTCGCAAGACTGTCGGCTCTGGGTGTTGGCGCTGCATCGATCCGGGTCGTGCCGCACTGCCCCACAGGCCACGCCCTCATCGTCGTTGACGAGGTTGGCGAGAACACGGTGGTCGTGGTCCCCGGAGCTAATGCCGCAGTGTCCGTCGATGACCTCGACGTGCTGGAGTCCATCGGCCCCGGCGACATCGTGCTGCTGCAGCTGGAGGTCCCGCTTGAGGTGGTCACCGCCGCAGTGCGGCGCGCGTGCGCCAAAGGTGCCCGGGTCGTCCTGAACCTGGCACCGTTTGCCGCGCTGCCGCCCGATGTCGTCGCCCTCGCGGATCCGTTGGTGGTCAACGAGCACGAGGCGCTGTTGCTGGCTGACTCGGAGGCAATGCCGCTGTCATTGCTGGTGACCTTCGGCGCGGCGGGCGCGGCTTGGGATGGCGACCAGGTGACCGGGCCGGTTGTCGACCGACCGGAGGTGCTCGACACCACGGGGGCGGGCGACGCGTTCTGTGGCGCCCTGAGCGCCGCGTTGGCCGCCGGGGCTGACCGCCAAGAGGCTCTCCAGACTGCTCTAGCTGCCGGAGGCGATGCGGTCAGACATTTCGGAGCGCAGCGCAACCCTGCCCTATGAGCCACGTCCGCTCGGTCTGTCGGCAGGCACCATCAGTCGACGGCTCCAGCATGGAGCTCCCAGAGACGGACGGAAACCAGAATCTGCTCTGGGACTTGCAGCCATGACCAGGGTGAAACGGCGCGCAAGTACCGTGCCGCGTGTTCGGACATGCGAGCTCGAACCCGGGCTGGACGCAGCTTCACCGGCTTTCGAGCGGATCACGCAGCGTGGCGGCGCCGCCTTCAGGGGTTGGGCAGTGTGCTTGGAGTGGCAGACGCGTGGTCGTTCATTGACGCCGCAGACCGAGCACGGAATGAGGGATCCACGATCTGGGCCGTTGAATACGAGGGGAGGGGTGAGTGGTTGTCAGGCGCGGCCGCGTCCAGCCGGCCAGGCGAGAACGCTGGCTCCCCAGGTTCGGCCAAGCCAGAACCGCACGTTGCCTGGGTGTGGCCAAGCCTGGGTGTGGCAGGATCGCGAGAGTGAATCCGTCGACCGCTCTGGCTACGGTTGTTGTGGACGAGCTGGTCCGCCACGGAGTCCGCGAAGCCGTCCTGTGTCCCGGCTCCCGCTCTGCTGCCTTTGCATACGCCCTGCAGGAAGCCGACCACTGTGGCCGACTTCGGTTGCACGTCCGGGTCGACGAACGCTCCGCCGCCTTCCTGGCCCTGGGCCTGGCCAAGCTCACCCGCCGGCCGGTGCCTGTGTTCACGACCTCCGGGACAGCGGTTGCCAACCTGCACCCAGCTGTCC
This sequence comes from Dermatophilaceae bacterium, assembly GCA_036834825.1. GTDB lineage: Bacteria > Actinomycetota > Actinomycetes > Actinomycetales > Dermatophilaceae > UBA4719. The sequence continues at coordinate 8,037 of DAITND010000020.1, read as the reverse complement.
TTGAGGCCAGCCACGCCGCAGTGCCGTTGATCATCGTCAGCGCCGACCGTCCAGGCGAGCTGCAGGGGACCGGGGCGAACCAGACCACCGACCAGACCCACTTGTTCGGAACCGCGGTCCGCATGTTCCACCAGCTGGAGGCCCCGGAACGTCGTGAGGATCAGAACGCGTCATGGCGGTCGGTCGTGGGCCGGCTCTTCGCGGCAGCGGTAGGGGCGAGCGGGCCTGACGCCGGTCCGGTGCATCTCAATGCCCCCCTCCGGCAGCCATTGGTGCCCGAGCTGGTCGGCGACGGCCCATGGCCCGAAAGCCTTCAGGGGCGTGACAACGCAGTTCCGTGGGTCAGGGTCAAATCAGCCGACCCTCAGGTTGAGGGCCTCGCCCGCGTTCCCAAGACCCTGCTCGTGCTCGGCGATCTGCCCGATCCGGCCATGGCAGTGGAGGTGGCGGCGCTCGCCCTTGCTTCGGGGTGGCCGCTCATCGCCGAGCCGTTCGGTGCCTATGACCGCAGCGTGCGGGTCCCGCACGGTCCCCTGCTGCTCACTGCCGGTCGATGGCTGGATCGGCATCTGCCTGATCGGGTCCTGGTCGTCGGGCGGATCACGCTCTCGCGCCCGGTGGGCGATCTCTTGGCCAACCCCGCGGTCAAGGTGGAGATCGTGGCGGCTCGGTCGCACTGGCCCGATCCCTCGCACGTCGCTGCGGTTGTCCATCCCTTCGAGGCGGTGCGGGCGACCATCGCGAGCGGTCGAGGGGTCGACGAGGTCTGGGCGCGCGAGTGGGTGGATGCGGGTGAGCAGATGTCCAAAGCCGCCACGGCGATCATCGGGGCCGCATGGCCGAGCGGGCTGGCCATCGCTACCACCGTCCTGGCCGAGCTGCCATCCGAAGCGACGTTGTTCGCTGGTTCCTCCAGCTCGGTCCGTGATGTCGACCTGGCCATGTCGTCGTCTGCGAGAAGCACACCGCTGACCGTTGTGGCCAGCCGCGGTCTGGCTGGCATCGACGGCTGCGTGTCGACCGCTATCGGCATCGCCCTCGCACAGCCCCAGCGGCCGGCATATGCGCTGATGGGCGACCTGACGTTCCTGCACGACAGCAACGGTCTGCTCATTGGTCCACAAGAGCCGCGGCCCGACCTGACCATCGTGGTCACCAACGACGACGGGGGCGGCATCTTCACCCTCTTGGAGCCCGGCGAGCCAAGCAGGGCAATGGATTTCGAACGCGTCTTCGGCACGCCCACGGGTACATCCATCGCCGACATCTGCCGTGCCCACGGGGTGAGGCACACGCTGGCCGCATCCCGGGCGGACCTGCGCGCAGTCCTGCGGCAGCACCCCGATGGTCTGTGCGTGGTCGAGGTTCTGGTTGAGCGTTCTGGGCACCGGGATCTGCACGCCGCGCTGCGAGCGGCGGCGGCACAGGCCCTGCGCTAGAACTCGATGGCTCCGACGGGCTCGCGGTCGCAGCTCATGGCCCGCGAGAGCATCCGCACGGAGCCGGCCGTGAGCTCGGTGACCAGACCCTGACGTGCCTGGGCGGCAATGCTTCTGGACCCCAGATAGGCAGCGCCCAGGGCTTGGACGGGCAGTCGCAGATCGGCGTCATCTGAGGTGGGCACACACGTGCCCACCCCATCCCGGTCAACCGTCAGCCGCCAGGCGCGCTGGTTCCATGGGCATACCGGGTCCACGACATCCAGAACGAGGTCGCAGGCTCCGGAGTAGCCGCGCGCGGTCAGGGCCGCGTCGACGTCGATCAGACGAAGCCACAGCGAGTCGAATGCCTTGACGCCCATCGCCCGAGGACCGCCTGCCCACCACAGCAGGGGATCGTCGGCCGCGCCGCCGCCGATCGTGATCGATGCGGTGAGGTCGAAGTCCACGAGTCGGCGGGCCAGGGCCAGCAGCGTTGCAGGATCGGCAGACGCCAGCTCTCGGACGGTGACTCCTCCCTTGGCCCGCCAGTCCTCCCACTTGCCTTCGCGACTGAACACCGCATAGCCCGTCGGATGTCCATCGACGCGGGCAAGGAGCACCTGCCACGGCTCGCGTCCCTGACGGGTCAGTGGCAGGTCCACCAAGAGCGGCCGGGCCATTCGCTGCGGCCGGCTCACCGCGCCCAACGTGTCTCGGGCGCAACGGAGATGGAGGTCATGGACGACCCGGGCTGCGTCGTCGGAGTCTGCTGCGACGAACCGGGTCGTGATCCGTCCGGCCGCATCCTCCAGCAACGGCGCGGTGAAGACCGTGCCCCGTTCGAGCTTGAGCTCCAGTTCGACCGAGCTGATCTCGTAGCCGAAGCGGCCATAGATCAGCACCTCGGCTGCATGCAACCCGCTCAGGGCGACACCCTGCTCGTGCAGTTGCCAGAAATGATGGGTGATCATTTGGCGCAGCACGCCGCGGCGACGATGATCGGGGTGCACCGACACCCATGACAACCCTGCCATCGGCACCACGTTCAGGGTGTCACCCGGCCCGGGGGCCGTCACCGCCATGTCGTATGACGTGTAGACACCTGCCAGCTCATCCGAACCCTCGCCGGTGGCGCCGAAGGTGCGTGCCCAGTCGAAGTGGCTGGTGACAATGTCGGCTGGATACGCGCTCGGGTCGAAGAAGAAAGCAGCCAGGTCGACAGCGAGCAGCCGCTGCCGGTCCTTGGCAGTCAGGGGCACGATCGAGATGCTCATGTGGCGAGCCTTGCTGGCGCGGCATACGAGCGCAACTGCATTGCCGGTTCAGTCGGCGGTCAGGGCATCCCTCATGGGCACGAACTTGGCGTCGGACTCCGCGAGCTCTGAGTCGGGGTCGGAGCCGGCGACGATGCCACAGCCGGCGAACAGCCGTATCTGACTCGCGTCTGCGCCGTCATATGCCCCACAACGCAAGGCGATTCCCCACTCACCGTCCCCCGCAGAGTCCACCCAGCCAACCGGGCCTGCATAGCGTCCGCGGTCCATCTGTTCGAGTTCGAGGATCGCCGCGTGGGCGACGGGTGTCGGCGTCCCGCAGACGGCGGCCGACGGGTGCAGCGAAGCGGCAAGGGTCAACGAGGTCGCGCCGTCCGTCAGCACGCCGGCAACATCCGTCGCCAGATGCATGACGTTGGACAGGTGCAGGACGAACGGCGACTCGGGCACGTTGATCGACGAACAGTGCGGCGCCAGCGCCTCGGCTACGGAGCGAACGGCGTACTCGTGCTCCTCGAGGTCCTTTGAGGATCGGGCCAGGGAAGCGGCCAGAGCGAGGTCATGCTCGTCGTCGCCGGTGCGACGGATGGTCCCGGCCAGGACCCGCGAGGTGACCAGGCCCTTCTCCAGTCTCACAAGCAGCTCCGGGGTGGCACCCAGCAGCCCGTCGACCGCGAACACCCAGGTGGTCTCGTAGCGCTCGGCCAGACGTTGCAGGAGCCAGCGGGGGTCGATCCCGGAGCTGGCGTTCACCGCGAGGTCGCGCGCCAGAACCACCTTGTCCATCTCGCCGGCGTTGATGCGTCCCACGGCGCTGGCAACGACCGTTGACCACTGCGCTCCCGAGAGGGCGCCGTCGGCGAACGTGACGTTCGCGGGCGCGACAGGGGGCGAAGCCACTGACAGGGCGAGGCTGGCCGGCAGGTGCGAGTCGACTCCGATCGTCGTCATCCACCATCGTGAACCCCGATTGCCCACTAGGACTTCAGGCACCACGAGCATCGCGCCCGCCGGGGAGTCCGCGGAGAACGAGAACGAGCCGAACGCGACAGGTCCGGTGCCTGGCAGGTGCACGTCGTTGCGAACGACGGCGTGGTCCACCACCGACCGCCACCAAGCCTGTGCCTCGGCAAAGCGGCCGGCGCCGCTGGCCCGGAGCTCAAGAGCCCGGCCCCAGCCGACCAGTCCCTCGCCGTGGCGCACCCACGACGAAACCTGCTTGGGGTCATTGGTCTTGGGGAGCAACGACAGCAAGGCACCCGGGTCGTCGATCGCGACCGTGCGGGCCACCAGCGTAGGGACATGCGCAGCTGGTGACTCGGGTCGAGTCGGCTCGGGGTGCGGCAAGGAGGTCACGACCGTCAAGCCTACGACGGCCGCATCGCGCAGAAGTGCAGGCGCCGCTGGAGTGAAGCGCCCGATGATCGGCGAAGATGGTTCCATGACCCGCGCCAACCTCGACAAGCAGCCAGGCGACGTCGCCGCGATGTTCGATGGCGTCGCCGCGAAGTACGACTTGACCAACGACGTGCTGTCTCTGGGCCAGGACCGCCGCTGGCGCAGGCTCGTGCGTGCGACTGTGGGCGCCAAACGCGGTGACATCGTGCTTGATATCGCAGCAGGCACCGGCACCAGTAGCGAGCCGTTCGCAGACGCCGGCGTCAACGTCGTGCCGGCCGACTTCTCCCTGGGAATGCTGCGGGTCGGCAACCGGCGCCGACCAGACCTTGCCTTCACGGCTGCTGATGCGCTGCGGCTGCCGTTCGCCGCAGACTCCTTCGACGCCGTTACCATGTCGTTCGGGCTGCGCAATGTCGTGGGCACCAGCGAAGCGCTGGCGGAGTTCCTGCGGGTCACCAAGCCTGGGGGCTCGCTGGTCATCTGTGAGTTCAGCCACCCGAGTAACGCAGCGTTCCGCACGGTGTACTCCAACTACCTGATGCGCTCGCTGCCGTCGATCGCACGCAAGGTCAGCTCCAACCCCGACTCCTACGTCTATCTCGCAGAGTCGATCCAGGCATGGCCTGACCAGGCGGGTATGGCGGCTCTGATCGCGGCAGCGGGATGGCAGGATGTGGCGTGGCGGAACCTGTCCGGAGGCATCGTCGCCCTGCACCGCGCCACCAAGGCTCCAACAACGGCTCAGGCAACGGCTCAGGCAACGACTCAGGCAACGACTTGATCTGGTCCGCGGGGTCCTGACTGAGGCTGATCAGGTATGCCTAAGTACGATGGGAGAGTCCCGTCAAGCGTAGAGTCTCCGAGTTCGTGAAAATCTTCACAAGCGCCGTCCGTTCTCAGTTCAGCACAAACCCCATGGTGAGGCCCCTCCTGTGAGTCACAGCACCAACAGCACCATCACAGACAGCACAGCTGGCGCCGCCAGCGCCGCAACGGTTCAGCCGCTCTCTGCTGCATCCTCGTCCGCCCAGCATGTTGAGAGCGCCGACGTCATCATCGTGGGCGCCGGGCCCAGCGGATCGGCCACTGCGGCATACCTGGCGATGGCAGGGCTGGACGTGCTGCTGTTGGAGAAGACGGCCTTCCCGCGGGAGAAGGTCTGCGGCGACGGCCTGACTCCCAGGGCCGTACGCGAGCTGATCACCCTGGGCATCCCGACGCCAGCCGAAGACGGCTGGATCAAGAACCACGGTCTGCGTATCGTCGGCGGCGGCGTACGGCTGGAGCTCCCCTGGCCGGACTTGGCGAGCTTCCCGCCGTACGGTCTGGTGCGGACCCGTAAGGACTTCGACGACATCCTGGCCAAGCACGCTGTCTGGCACGGCGCGCGACTGCGCGAGTCCACCAATGTCACCGACCCGATCTTGGATGAGCGCACCGGCGCCATCATTGGTGTGCGTGCCAAGGCGATGGACCCCGAAGGCCGCCCCACCGGGCAGGACCTTGTCTTTCGTGCTCCGCTGGTTGTCGCCGCTGATGGCAACTCCAGCCGGCTCAGCATGTCGATGAACCGGCCCAAGCGCGACGACCGGCCGATGGGTGTTGCCGTCCGCACCTACTACTCGAGTCCGCGCCACAACGACGACTACCTCGAGTCCTGGCTCGAGCTGTGGTCAAACGACTCTCAGACGGGCAAGCGAGTCCTCCTGCCCGGCTACGGATGGATCTTCGGAGTCGGGGACGGCACCTCCAACGTGGGTCTGGGCATCCTCAACACCTCGGCTGCGTTCGGCAAGGTTGACTACAAGAACATCCTCAGCCGCTGGGTCGACACGCTGCCCCCTGAGTGGACCTTCAACGAGGAGACGATGACCAGCCCGGTCCGCGGTGCCGCTCTGCCGATGGGTTTCAACCGTCAGCCGCACTACGACAGTGGCCTCCTGCTGGTTGGTGATGCCGGTGGCATGATCAACCCGTTCAACGGAGAGGGCATCGCCTACGCCATGGAGTCTGGTCATCTGGCCGCCGAGGTGATCGCCCAGGCGTTTGCCCGCCAGAGCGACGCCGGTCGTGAGAAGGTCCTGCAGTCCTACCCGCGGGTGATGAAGGACGCGCTCGGCGGTTACTACACGCTGGGCCGGGGATTCGCCAAGATGATCGGCAACCCCGAGGTCATGCGTCTGGCCGTGAAGTACGGCCTGCCACACACCACCATGATGAAGTTCCTGCTCAAGATCATGGCCAACCTGGCCGAGCCGCACGGCGGCGACGCAGGCGACCGGCTGATCAACGCACTCTCGAAGATGGCCCCGGCCGCATGAGCTTTCGCGCCGCCTCTAGGATTGTGCCGGCGGCGACTGGTCTGAACGTCTCGTGGCAGGTCGGCACGTTCTGGCAACCGACCGAACCCACTCAGCACACCAGCAACCGGAAGGGGAGCGCGCCCCGATGACGAACCCGTACGTTCCACTGTTGTTCCTGGCCGCGCTCGGCGCTGGCTTTGCCGTCCTGTCCGTCGCGACTGGCGCGATAGTGGGGCCCAAGCGGTACAACCGGGCCAAGTCCGACGCCTACGAATGCGGCATCGAGCCCACGCCGCAGGCGCTCGGCGGCGGCAAGATCCCCGTCAAGTACTACCTGACCGCGATGCTCTTCATCATCTTCGACATCGAGAGCGTTTTTCTGTATCCGTTCGCCGTGGCCTTCCGCAGTCTCGGCCTGTTCGCACTGGTCGAGATGGTGCTGTTCATCCTGACGGTGTTCGTCGCGTATGCCTATGTGTGGCGTCGTGGCGGGCTCGAGTGGGACTGAGGAGGGACTGAGCGATGGGTATCGAAGAGAAGCTTCCCGCCGGCTTTCTGCTGACCACGGTCGAGCAGCTGGCCGGCTACATGCGCAAGAGCTCGGTCTGGCCGGCGACGTTCGGTCTGGCCTGCTGCGCCATCGAGATGATGGCCGTCGGCACCCCTGACTACGACATCGCCCGGTTCGGCATGGAGCGCTTCAGTGCCACACCGCGCCAGGCCGACCTGATGATCGTGGCCGGCCGGGTCAGCCAGAAGATGGCTCCCGTCGTGCGGCAGGTCTATGACCAGATGCCCGAACCCAAGTGGGTCATCTCGATGGGCGTCTGCGCCAGCTCCGGCGGAATGTTCAACAACTACGCCATCGTGCAGGGCGTCGACCACATCATCCCGGTGGATGTCTACCTGCCGGGCTGTCCGCCACGGCCAGAGATGCTGCTCAACGCGATCATCACGTTGCACGAGCAGATCCAGAACACCCCGCTCGGCGTCAACCGGGTTGCCGCGGCCCACGCGGCCGAGGCGGCAGCGCTGGCCGCCATACCCACGCACGACATGAAGGGTCTCCTGGCATGAGCGACGCAGGAGACAATCTCCCGGCGGCCCCCGGGACGAATCCTGAGCCCGTGGTCATCAGCTCGCGACAGGGGATGTTCGGTGTCACCGACGGCGGAGATACCAGCGGGTATGGCGGCCTGGTGGCGCCCGTGCTCTTCCCGGCTGCGGCCGTGCGTCCCTACGGCGGGTACTACGACGAGATCGCCGACCGTCTGGAGCGTGCCCTTGTCGGCGGCAGCGCGTCATACGGGCAGGCCATCGAGCGGGTCGTGATCGACCGAGGTGAGATGACCCTCTTCGTCGCCCGCGAGCATCTGGTAAGTGTGGCCCGCGCGCTACGCGACGACCCCTCGCTGCGCTTCGAGATGTGTGCCGGCGTCTCCGGTGTCCACTACCCGCACGAGGCCGGCCGCGAGTTGCACGCTGTCTACCACCTGCGTTCGATCACCAACGGCGGCAGGCAGATTCGTCTCGAGGTCACCTGCCCCGACACTGACCCCCACATCCCCTCGATCGTTGAGGTATACCCGGCCAACGACTGGCACGAGCGCGAGACCTGGGACATGTTCGGCATCGAGT
>DAITND010000019.1:0-24161 GCA_036834825.1 Dermatophilaceae bacterium | reverse complement strand
CAGGGGACGGAACTGGGGTGGACGCGCCGATTCAGGCGCAGCCTGCGATATCGACCCCGTAGAGGTAGGACCCGCTCACGCAGACCCGTGATGAGGCGTGGCACGCTCCAGGAATGGAGGCTGCACGGATGAGATATGTGGTGTTCGGCGCCGGGGCGATCGGTGCGGTCGTCGGCGGTCGCCTGTCTCAAGCCGGATTCGAGGTCACGCTGATTGCCCGTGGGGCACATCTGGAGGCCCTGCAGGCACGCGGACTGCGCCTTGAGTCGCCGGCGGGCACCGATACGGTTCACCTTTCGGCGGTGGGCCATCCCGGTGAGATCGACTGGCGCAGGAGCCGGGTCGTACTCATGGCCGTGAAGAGCCAGCAAACCCTCGCCGCACTCGTCGAGCTCGCCAGCGTTGCCCCGCCAGAGACTCCGATCGTGTGCCTACAGAACGGGATAGCCAACGAACCGGTCGCCATTCGCCTGTTCCCCAACGTGTATGCCGTCAGCGTCGCGTGCCCGACCAGTCACCTCGGAGCCGGTGTGGTCCAGGCCTGGTCGACACCAGTGACCGGCCTCCTGGACATCGGCTGCTACCCCGCCGGGATCGACCAGGTCTGCGAAGCGGTTGCCGCAGACTTCCGGGCGGCGACCTTCAGCTCCTGCACTCTCGAGAAGATTGGCCGCTGGAAGAACCGCAAGCTACTCACCAACCTCGGCAACGCCATCGAGGCGGTGTGCGGGCCCCACGAGCGACAAGGACAGCTGGGGTACCTGGTGACGGCCGAGGGCGAGGCGGTGCTGTCGGCCGCCGGGCTCGATGTCGCCACCGCGCAGGAGGATCGGGACCGACGGGCGGATCTGCTCCAACCCGGGAAGATCGCAGGGCAAACCCGGCCCGGCGGGTCCTCGTGGCAAAGCCTGCGGCGCGGCACCGGCGACATCGAGACGGACTACCTCAACGGCGAGATCGTGCTCCTGGGCCGGATACACGGCATCCCCACACCGGCCAACGAGCTGCTACAACGACTGGCCCGAGAGCTCGCCGCCACCCGCCATGGGCCCGGCGCGGTTCGCGCAGCGGCCATCCTTGAGCACCTGGAAAAGGCGCGCGTGATGGTTCGCCCGGCTGATGGCCAGGCAATCGACATCCTTGATCGCCGCTGAGGCCATGGAATGTGGTGCATCCAACAGCCAACAAACAGGCTTGGGATCATGGCCAGAGGATCCGTGAGCACGCCCTGCTGCCCGTTAAGCCCGGGGAAGAGGCCGACTTCGAGTCGGCCTTCACCGAGGCCAAGGCGATCAGCGAGTATGCCCGGCTTTGGGCGGCTCGTCCTGTCGCGGTGCAGTGAGTCTCCGAGCACGTACCTGCTGCTCGTAGAGTGGGAGCGGTTGAAGGACCACACCGACGGCTTCCGCGGCTCTGCGCAGTACCAGGAGTGGCGACGCCTCCTGCATCACTTCTACGACCCGTTCCCCGCCGTCGAACACTACGTTCAGGTGGATGCTGCCTGAGCCTGCGCAGGTGCCGGCTGCGGTTGCCGATCCGGGGACGAACTGAGAGGGGGCTCGTGGACGAGGCCTTGGCGGACCCGGAACTACGAGACTGGCTGTCCACGCTCCGGAAACAGCAACCTGACACCGGTGAGCCGGATCTGGCGACACTGCGTGCGCCCCGCTACCGTCCCGGTGGACCACCCCTGTGGTCGGTGCGCGAACTGCGGATAGATGCCCGGCCGGTAACCTCGGCTCGGCTGTACCGGCCTGGTCCAGAGCGACTCCCCCTGGTGCTCTATGCGCACGGCAGTGGCTTCGTGTTCGTCGACCTGGACTCCCACGACCGGGTCTGCCGCAGACTCGCACTCACCGCGAACGCTGCCGTCCTTTCGGTGGACTACCGGCTCGCTCCCGAACATCCTGCGCCCGCTGCCGTCGACGATCTGTTCAACGTGGCCCGCTGGTCAGCCAGGCTGCCCGACCAGGTCGGGCCGGTCATGCCAAACCCGGCGCTGGCCGGGGACAGCGCTGGCGGGGCGATCGCCGTACTGGCGGCAGCACGCTTGGCAAGGGCGTCGATATCGTCGAGCGCGGTGCTGCTCATCTGCCCCAACACCGACCTCACCTTGTCCCAGCCCAGCGTGAGCTCCAAAGCCAGCGGCTGGGGTCTGGAGGCGCAGGCGTTGGGCTGGTTCGTGCAGCAATGGGCTCCGGACCTCAGCCCGGATACGTTGCCTCGACATAGCCCTCTGCACGCGGATCTGCGCGGCCTGCCAACGACTCTGGTTGCCACCGCCGAGCACGATCCCCTGCACGACGAAGGCGTCGCGCTGGTGGATCATCTACGCGCCATGGAGGTCGACGCATGCCACCTGCCCCACCCCGGCCTGGTCCATGGCTTCCTGACCCTTGACACCGTCTCACCGGCCGCGAAGAACGCCGGCGATGTCCTTTTGCGCCGCCTGGGACGCCTGCTGCCGCGCGTTGAGAAGGACGGCAGTCTCCGCAAGGTGCACCCCTCACCGAAAGCGACGCCCCTCGTCGCGCCGATAGGCCCACAGGGCCAGTGAGCCGGTGAGCAGGGTCCAGCCACCCAACACGAGCAGGGTGGTGCCCGGCAGGGCGACGCCCGTCGTGGCGGTGACCACCAGGTCGCGGCCCGCACGGGTGGGCAGCCACCTCGATATCAAGTTGAGCCAGCCGGGAAACGTCTCCGGGGGCAGAAACAGGCCACCGGCGAAGGCCAGAGGCAGTAGCAGAGACTGGGCTACCGCGAGCGCGGCTTTGGTGGACAGGGAGTAGCCGATGCTGATGCCGCTGGCGAACAGCGGCACCCCGGCCGCGAGCAGAGCAGCCGCGGTCAGCCCAAGACGGGAAGGCGGCAGCGTCGCCGCTGTCAGCAACCAGGCGATGAGCACCAGCGGCACCAGCCCGAGGACGATAAAAGCAAGGCCGTTGATGAGCCGGCCGATCAGCCTTGGCGAGGGACCCACCGGCAGGGTGCGAGTGTAGGCATCCCAGGGCAGGGCGCGGTCCTCGGCAACACCCACACCGTAGGTGAACAGGCACACGCTCATCACGGCGAAGACGGCGAGCTGGGCGGTGGCTGTGGTCGCCGGTCCGGCGTCCTTGGCGAACGACTGGGGGACCACGAAGAACAGAAGCGACAGAGACGGGAAGAGCATCGTGCCGATCACCGCGATCGGAACCCGGATGGTCTCGGTGAACTGGTAGCGGGCGTGCAGACCGGTCAGTCGCAGGTCGTTCATCGTACTCATCAGACCATCTCCTGGACCACGGATGCCACCGTCTGGTTGCTCTGCGACGTCAGCGCGAGGAATGCCTCCTCCAGCGACGCCGTGGCTACCTCCAGGTCATGGAAGGGGATCCCGGTGGTCACCAGCTGGCGCACCAGCGAGTCCGAGTCGGCGGTCCACAGCTCGTACCGCTCACCTTCCCGGCTGCTGCGCTCCACCCCCGCCAGGTCAGGCAGATCGGGGGCCCGCAGCCGTACGCGGCGAGCGGGCACCAGCGAGCGAACCTCGGCGATCGTGCCGTCCGCACGCACCCGACCCTGATCGATGACGACGACCCGCTCGGCAAGGGCCTCCACCTCCTCCAGATAGTGGCTGGTAAGCACGACGGTTCCGCCCTCTTGGTGGTAGCGGCGAACCGCATCCCACAGGGCGTGACGGGCCTCGACGTCCAGGCCGGTTGTCGGCTCGTCGAGCAAGACCAGATCGGGGCGACCGGCGAAGGCGACGGCCACCGCGAGCCGCCGCTTCTGGCCTCCGGACAGCCCACCGCTCTGGCGTCGTTCCAGCCCGGTCAGGCCGAACTGCTCCAACAGCTCACCGGTGGGCACCGGGTGGTCGAAGTGCCCGGCGACGAACTCAACGATCTCGTGAACCCGCAGCGTCGGTGGCAGCCCGGTCTCCTGCGGGGTGCACCCCAGTCTGCGACGCCGAGCGGCGTCGCGCGGGTCGCCCCCGAAGAGCTCGACGGTGCCGGACGTCGGCCTGCGCAGCCCAGCAAACAGCTGAAGCAAGGTGGTCTTGCCTGCGCCGTTGGGGCCCAGCAGACCGAGCAGCTGCCCGGCCGGGACGTCCAGGGAAACGCCGTCCAGGGCGATGACAGGTCCGTAGCTGCGGGTTGCCTGCACGGTGCGGGCGAGAATCTCCACGTCAGCCTCCTGGCTGGTCGGTCGGGGGGGTCAGTAGCCGGCGCAGGGCGGCGGTGTAGTCCTCCAGTGCGCGCCGTCCTGCCCTGGTGAGCGAGACGTAGGTGACCGGAGTGCGCCGTTGATGCGTCTTGGTGAGCTGCACGTAGCCGGCGTCCTCGAGCTTGCGCAGATGGGTGGACAGGTTCCCTGCGCTCATCTCCAGAAGCTGCTGCAGCCGCGGAAAGGTGATCTGGTCCCCGGTGGCCAACGCCGCGAGCGCCACCGTCACGCGCAACCGCGCCTGGGCGTGGATCACCGGGTCGAGCTCAGGCAGTGAGGCAGACAACCCGATCGCGCTCATGGTGCAACCGAGGAGCGGGGGTGCCGCTGTGCGAAGTAGCCGGCGGCCAGGAGCAGACCACCGCCTCCGGCCAGCGAGACCACCGCGAAGTTGCCCGGTACTCCGGCTAAGACGCTGCAGGCGCCACTTGCCATCATCCATACCCCGAGGCCGTACTGGAACCGATCCTGAAACAGGGCCCCGCCGGCCAGGTAGAGCACGCCGACCAGCAGCAGCGAGCTCCCCGACCACAGCAGCGTCACCGCATCGTCAGGCAGGCCCAGCCGGGTCACCCCGGTATTGACCGCGCCCAGTGTGATGAAGCCGAGGGGCCAGCTCCAGCCGTACATCGCCCCGGCCGCCCGGGACGGACCGCGGAGCCCGCGCCCGGCTCGGGCCCCGGTGACCGCGGTGATGACAGCTGCCGCGACGAACAGGACGGCGGTGATCAGCGCGGCCACCGCGCCCGGCAGCCTGACGGGAACAGCAGTGGGGTAGGTCAGGAAGATCGCCCCGAAACCGAGCAGGTACGCCGCGCCCCAAGGCCCGAAGAAGAGCGTCACGTTCGGTTCTAGCCGTCGCCGTGCCTCCCGCTGCTGTCGCTCGATCAGCGCCAACGACTCCCGTGCCGACAGCAGATCGTCCTGGACGCTCCCATCGGTGTTCATGTCAGCCATGCTGCCTGCTCCCTCGATCAACGCGGCCGCGGTCAACCCGGCCCTGACTTGCCTCGGTGACCCGAAGATATACTTTGTAGCACAAAGTACTTCGTGATGCCAAGCAATGAGCCAGCGATTCCGTCGCGGCGAGAAACGCGCCATGGTGGACAATCGCCGCATGATCGACGAGGCCGAACCCACCGTCCCGCCCGACAAGAAGACGTTGAGGCGCCAGCTCCGGGCCCAGCGCCGGTCCTCTGCCCCGCAACGGGATCGCCGCGCTGACGCCGACGCCATCGCGGCCGCAGCCGGCGCGCTTCTGGACACCCTGTCCCCGCAGCTCTCGGGTACAGGTGAGCACTCGGCATACGGCGGGCAGCCGTGTGTGGCGATCTACCGCTCACTGCCCGTCGAGCCACCCACCCAAGCCCTGGCGCAGATGCTGCATGCGCGCCACGTGATGGTGATCGTGCCGGAGACGCTGCCCGACTTTGACCTCCAGTGGCACGAGCTGAGGGCCGATGGCAGCGAGGGGCCGCGTCTTGGCCTGGGGGGAATCGCAGCAGCCTTCGTGATCCTGGCGCCGGCGCTCTCGGTTGACCACACCGGGACCCGGATGGGCCAAGGGGGCGGATGCTATGACCGGGCACTGGCGCGACGGCGTCCCGACGCCGTCGTCGTGGCGATCGTCAACGACGAGGAGTACGCCGCGGGACCACTGCCCTTCGACGCACACGACGTGCGCGTGCACGCCGTCATCACCCCGGGGGGCGGCTTCTCGCAGATCCCGGAGCCCGGGTCAGTTGCCTGACGCGTCCGGGCTGAGAATCAGCTCGTCACCGCCGCCGTCGCGGACCGCCTTCTCGGAGAAGGGCCAAGGATAGGTCTCGTTCTTGACCCAGGCATCGGTCTGGTCGACGTAGTGAGCGTCGTACGGGTGGCCTGAGTTGCCAGTCTGGTTGACCCAGCGCGAAGCGTCCAGATCACCCAGGTTGACGACCATCCGCATCGAGGGAGCCCAGTTGACGTCGTAGCCCTTGCTGGCGTCCCACCCGTTGGCGTTGACGATGGACGAACCGCCGGGCATCTGCCACGGGCCCCGGTTGAAGATCGCGCGCACCGGAGCCGGCACGGAGTCGCCCCCCAGGACCTGGCTCTTGAGGGTGAGCTGGTGCAGACGGCCCCACTGCCAGGTGACCGGGGTCTTACCGAGCTTCTTGGTCAGCTCCAGCCGTGCCGCGACCATGGCCTGGCGCAGGATCTCGTCACGGCCCTCGATGACCCCCGGCGTCAGCTTGTTGTCCCACCACCCGTCACGCGGCCTGGCCAACAGCCCCGTGAGGGCCTGCATCCATCGCGAGCCACCGTCGGCCTTCATATCGCCGAGCTCGTCGTTGAAGGTCAGCCGCAGGACGTTGCTATACACCGCGTTGTAGTACGCCGCCGCGGCAGATGACGGCGACTTGCCACTCGGCTGAGTGAAGTCCCAGGTGCGCAACAGCTCCTTTGCGTCTTGGGCGAACGGGTCGCCGTCGAGCCTGACCTTCAGCAGTGCCTTGACCAGCACGGGTGCGAAGGCGTTATAGGTGTCGCCCTGAATCTGGGACATCCGCGCCGGGGTGACCTTGGGGGTGGCCGTGATCAGGGTGCGGATGCGCTCGCTGCGATAGCCGTAGTCCCACTCGGTGGTCAGGAACGGGGTCTTGCTCGCGGTGACGGCCTGGTTGGCGGCCACGATGTAACCCTCCGGCGGGTCGTATGCCATGGGCATCTGCTCGAAGGGCACGAACCCCTTCCAGTCGTACTTCGGGTCCCAGCCCGGCGCGGGCCAGTAGCCCGGCGGCGCCCCCTTGGTCGACGACGCGCGGATCGGCACCTGGCCGGGCGCCTGGTAGCCGATGTGGCCCGCAGTGTCTGCATACAGGAGGTTCTGCGACGGGACGGCGAAGTCCTTTGCGGCGTCACGGAACTGGGCGAAGTTCCGGGCGGTGTCGATCTCGAAGAGAGCATCGGCCGTGTGGCCTGGCAGCAAACCCGTCCAGGCCAGGGACACGGCATACGTGGCGGTCTCAGGTTTGCCCTCAACCAAGGACGTACTGCCTGCCTGGGCCACAGCCGGGATCACATCCGAGAGCAGCGGGCCGTGAAGCGTCTCACGGACGGTCGTGGTGACGTCCGGGCCACCAGCCACCTTGATGGTCTCGGTGTGCTGCTTCAGCGGCAGGTACTTGTTGCCGCGCCGGTAGGAGTTGTTCCCACGAACCTGCTCGAGGTAGAAGTCGCTGACGTCCGGGCCAAGGTTGGTGATGCCCCACGCGATGCTCTGGTTGTGCCCCACCACGATGCCGGGCATACCAGCGAAGGAGAAGCCAGCGACGTCGAAGGGGCAAGCCGCCGAGACGGTGCGGCAGTGCAGACCGGTCTGGTACCAGATGCCGGGGATGCTCACGCCGAGGTGAGGATCGTTGGCCAGCAATGGTTTTCCGGTGGATGAGCGTTTCGGGCCGGCCACGAACGAGTTGGACCCGATGCCGTCGCCCCGCCCGACCATCACCGGGAGCTGGTCGAGGACCGTGGCCACCTCGGCATAGACGGTACGGGCGGACTTGGCGGCCACAGCAGGCTTGGTCGACAAGACACTCGAGTTCGACGCAGTTGTCGAGGCCACGCTCGGGGTCGGGCTTGGCGCACCAGGTTTCCAGTCCAGTGACGAGAGGATCGGAGAATGGGAGGCGGTCGGGTATGGCGGGAAGATCTCCGCAAGTCGGGCCGGGGTGATGGTCGCCACCAGGCGGGCACGGGTGAGCTCGTTGTCGTAGTCGCCACGCAGGTCCCACGCCATCGCCTTGAGCCAGGTCAGGGAGTCTGCTGGCGTCCATGGCTCCACCCGATAGTCAGGGAAGCTCTGTCCGAGGACCGAGTACTCCACGCCCATGTTGTCCGGGCTGCCGGCCTTGGTGATGTAGGCGTTGACCCCGTCGGCATAAGCCTGGAGGTACTGACGGGTCGAGGGCGCCAGCTTTGGCAGCTCGGCCTCGGCCACCCGGCGCCAGCCCATGGTCCGGATCACGCGATCGGTCTGGAGGCCGTCCTTGCCGACCATCTCGGAGAGTCGGCCGGCGGTGATGTGCCGGCGAACGTCCATCTCGAAGAACCGGTCCTGTGCGGCCACGTAGCCCTGCGCCCGGAAGAGGTCCTGTGCGTTGTCCGCATAGATCTGGGGAACGCCCCGGTCATCGCGCAGCACGGTGACCTTGGCCGTCAGACCTGAGAGGGACAGCTGGCCAGAGGTCTGTGGCAGGGGCCGCCGGATGAGGCTGATGCCAACAACTGTGCCCACCACGATGGCGATAACGACCAAGACGACGACGGACAACGAGATGCGGCGGACCAGTCTGGCTCTAGACACCCTGCGAGAATATGACACATCGAAGCCATCGCCGCCTTTACGGTCTCCAACCTCGACCTCTCGCTGTTGGTCGGGACCCTCGTGTTGCTGGTGGCTGTGGCTGCGGTCCGTCTCTCGGTACGTTCCGGACTCCCCTCGCTGTTGCTGTATCTCGGCATCGGCGTGGTCATCGGCGAAGCCGGCGCCGGCATCAGATTCGACTCGGCTCAGCTGACCCAAGTCCTCGGCTACAGCGCGTTGGTCCTGATCTTGGCCGAAGGCGGACTGACCACCTCGTGGGATGACATTCGGGGGTCTGTCGCGCCCGCTGCGTTGCTGTCGACGCTGGGGGTGGTGGTCTCCGTCGTGGTCGTGGCGCTGGCTGCGCATTTGGTGCTCGACGTCTCATGGACCGTTGCCCTGTTGGTCGGCGCCGTCCTGGCCTCCACCGACGCGGCGGCGGTGTTCTCCGTCCTACGACGGGTTCCACTTCCCAACCGGCTCACCGGTCTGCTGGAGGCTGAGGCCGGGTTCAACGATGCCCCCGTGGTGATCCTCGTGGTGGCCCTTGCCGCCCAGGCCTCCCCCGGAAGCGGCGGCCATGCCTCATGGTGGCAGCTGCTGCTCATGGCCGTGGCCGAGCTCGCCGGCGGTGCTGCAGTCGGACTACTGATCGGGTACGCGGGCGGCCACCTCATGCGCCGCATCGGATCATCCTCCTCTGGCCTGTTCTCGATCGGGGTGATGGCCCTGACCGTCCTGGCCTACGCGGTGGGCGCACGTTTGCACGCGAGCGGCTTCCTCGCGACATACCTCTCTGCGCTCGTGCTGGGGAACATGCGACTGCCGCACCGGGCAGCGGTTCGCGGGTTCGCCCAGGCGTTGGGTTGGCTGGCCCAGATCGGCCTGTTCGTCCTGCTGGGCCTGTTGGTCACCCCCGCCCGGCTGGCAACCCAGATTGTGCCGGCCGTCGTGATCGGCCTCGCACTGTTGCTGGTGGCCAGGCCGTTGTCGGTCATCGTGTCTCTGACGCCGTTCAAGGTGCCATGGCGCGACCAGGCGTTTCTGTCCTGGGCGGGGCTGCGGGGCGGGGTGCCGATTGTCTTGGCGACGGTGCCGTTGACCACAGGGACACCGGGCGCCCGGCGCCTGTTCGACCTCGTGTTCGTCCTGGTCGTGATCTTCACGCTCGTCCAGGCTCCGGCGCTGCCCTGGGTGGCGCGCCGGCTCGCAGTGACGGACACCGACCGGCCACTGGACCTCGAGGTTGAGTCCACGCCTCTGGACGAACTCAGGGCCGATGTCTTGCAGATGACAGTCGGGGTCACTTCCATGCTGCACGGCGTCGAGGTGTTCGAGCTGCGTCTGCCTCCTGGTGCCAACGTCACCCTGATCGTCCGTGGCGACGAGGGATTCGTACCGTCCCCGCAGACCACCTTGCGCCACGGTGACCAACTGCTGATCGTCGCGACTGCGCAGACCCGGCTGGCAGCCGAGCGGCGGGTACGTCAGGTCAGCAAAGAGGGGCGACTCGCCGGCTGGAACGCCACGTCCGGCGACGCTGCTGAACCTTGATGCGGCGCTCCCGGTGTCGCTAGCATCAGTGTGCCGTTGGGCGATTCCGATGATGCGGAGTAACCAGGTGAGCAGCGCTGCCCTTCAGGACTACCTTTCCGGTATCGACCCCGCTGCGACCCCGACTGTCATCGCCCTCGATGACGCCATCCGTACGGCCCAACCCAACCTCGATGTCGCGATCAAGTACAGAATCCTTACGTACGCACTCCAGGGCGACTGGCATACCTGGGTCTGCGCGGTCCAGGCGACAAAGAAGTGCGTCTGCTTGCGCTTCCTCTACGGAGTCCTGTTGGACGACCCCCGAGGTGTCCTGCGGGCTGGGTCCTCGGTCCTGAAGACCTGGGACCTGGGATTCGATGACGTCGTCGACCTCGCGGCCGTCGGCGCCTATGTCACGGAGGCCGTCAGGCGGTACGGCGAGTACAAGGCGAACGCGCAGGAAGTGCTCGACGCGAGCAGGGCTGCTGCCGGGGGAAGGCGACCGCCGAAGACCAGCTGCTGACCCACCCGACGGCGATCCCGGGAAGGGCCACCGCCGACCCCAGCCAGCCATGCACCCCTTCTTCCGCTTGCCTTCCTTGACCTCGCGGCCCTGTCCACTTCCGCACTGGTAATGGGAGAGGTCTTTGTGGAGTGTGGGACTGCCCACGCGGGGATAACGGGAGGGTACGCCGTCCGCGCCAACGCAGCTGCGCCGACCACTTCGCGGTGACAGGACACCCTGCGGGCAGCCGCACATCGACCAGCGTCTCCGCTACGACCTTCCAGCAGAGCGGGCCGAGTGCTGGACTCGCAATCACGATCTACCCCGCAGGCTCGTACGGCGCCCCGACCGGCTCACCCCTCTACGGCCGCAGCGTACCAGCCTCGTCTATCGGCGGGTCGCCAACGACCTTTGCTGTTCAGCCCAACATCACAGTGACCGCGGGAGCCCGCTGCGCCATCGTCATTGCAGCGGTCAACACGACCGGTTGCCACGGCATTCAATTCAGCGACCAGAACCCCTATGCGGGGGGGCGCCGAGCTGTGTCAGGGCGACGGCGGTGCCTGGACGGCCGAGGCCAATCGCGACCTGAAGTCTTCTACGACGGTCAGGTAACACCTGGTTGAGCAACGCCCCGCGGCCGCCCCGTGCGGCTACCGAACCCAGCCACCAGATGCCTGCGGGCGGGACACTGAGGGCCGCCGCCGTTTTCGACAAGCCCCTGCACGTCTCTGCCGTACACTTGGCAGTCACACCCTTAGAGTGCCAACCGGAGGAACCGTGCCAACGTACGCCTACGCGTGTACCGCGTGCGAACACCGCTTTGAGATCGTCCAGTCCTTCACCGAAAACTCGCTGAGCGAATGCCCGCAGTGCCAGGGCCGCCTGCGCAAGCTGTTTAACGCCGTGGGGGTCGTGTTCAAGGGCTCGGGCTTCTATCGCAATGACTCCCGCGATGACTCCCGCCGAAGCTCCGGCAACCACTCAGGCAAGAACTCACAGCACGGATCCGGCACGACGACCACTTCGGCGCCTTCGAGCGAATCGGGCAGCACGTCCTCCGACTCTGCACCCTCAACATCAGAGTCATCGTCGAGCGCCGGTACCACCAAGACGGCCACCAAATCATCCTCGAAGCCCGAAGGCTCCGCGGCCTGAGGCTGCCAGCCTGTCGGCGGCTTCGGCAGATCCGTCAGACGCACCGCGCCACCGTCCACAAGCCTCAAGTGGGGTCTCTGACCACAGTTGGCCCGCGGCTAGTCTCGGCACATGACACCCACCACGGAGACGTCTGTCAGCTCCTCGGCCGGCCCAGACCCGGCTCGCGCCGACATCGGTGTCATCGGCGGCTCGGGGTTGTACACGTTCCTGACCGACACGGAGCGCGTGAGCATAACGACGCCGTTCGGTGAGCCCAGCGACGACGTGGTCATCGGGGATCTCGAGGGTCGGCGCGTGGCCTTCCTGGCCCGGCACGGACAGGGCCATCGTTTCCCTCCGCACCGCGTCAACTACCGCGCCAACCTCTGGGCGCTGCGCTCGGTGGGCGTTCGGCAGGTACTCGCACCCTGCGCCGTCGGTTCGTTGAGACCAGAGCACGGACCAGGCACCATGGTTGTGCCTGACCAGCTGATCGACCGCACCTGGGGCCGTGATCACACGATCTACGACGGCATCGGTCCGGTCGTGCACGTCGGGTTCGCCGACCCGTACTGCTCTCGGGGTCGTCGGGTTGTCCTCAACGCCGGCGGCGCGGCCGGCAGGAAGATGGTCGATGCCGGCACTCTCGTGGTCATCAACGGCCCGCGATTCTCCTCGCGCGCGGAGTCTTTGTGGCACCAGCAGGCCGGGTGGACGGTTGTCGGCATGACCGCCATGCCGGAGGCCGCCATCGCGCGCGAGCTCGCCATGTGCTTCACCACGATCGCCCTGGTCACCGACCGCGACGCCGGAGTCGACGGTGACGAGGCGGTCACACATGAAGAGGTGCTCAAGGTGTTGACCAGCAGCCTTGACGCGTTGAAGTCGGTTCTCCGCTCGGCCATCGGCGCGATGCCGGCCCCTGAGGATGACGCCACGGCCACCTGTTCTTGTCGGCGATCCCTGGATGGTTTGAAGCTGCCGTTCGCCCTGCCGACATAAGGCAGGCTTGGGGGGACGTGCTGCCCGACGAGCGCCCAAGGGACGATCGCCTGGATGACCTCAAACGCATGGTGCCAGCGGGACTGGTCGTACCCCCACCGCGACCATCCTGGCATCGAAACCGACTTCGCCGTCGCCGATCCTGTGGCCCACGTCGGGCGTTGGGTGTCGGAATATCGCGAGGGGACCTTGGCCCGCGCTCGAGGCAAGGGGTTCTTGGCAGGAGTGGAAAAGGGGCTCGGAGCGGCTCACGTCCGGCTGGCTGACCCAACCATGGCGGCCACGACGCCGTCCGGTGACCACGTTGACCTGACCAGCTCGGACCATCGCTGCGTCGGGACGGGTGCTCGGAATTCTCATCCGGTGCCAGGTTTTGTCGGCGAAGGGCGCACCAAGGGCGCCGACCCCGAGAGGTTCGACGCCCTTGGTCGGGTCCAGTCAGACTCGCTGCATTGATCCCTCTTGCAGGTATCGCACATGCCACGACAGTGCCTCGCCGAGCAGGTGCGGTGTGTGCTTGCCTGAGCTGGCCGTGGCCCGGTCGAGGTAGTCCTGCAGCGCCGCACGGTAGTCCGGGTGCGCGCAGTGGTCGATGATCTGCTGGGCCCGGCGCCGCGGCGGCAAGCCACGCAGATCGGCCAGGCCCTGTTCGGTGACGATGACATGCGTGTCGTGCTCGGTGTGGTCGACGTGGCTGGCCATCGGCACGATGCACGAGATCGTCCCGCCCTTGGCGGTAGACGGCGAAAGAAACATGGAGATGAACGCATTGCGGGCGAAGTCGCCAGAGCCTCCAATGCCATTGACGATGCTCGAGCCCATCAGATGGGTGGAGTTGACGTTGCCGTACATGTCGGCCTCGATCATGCCGTTCATCGCCAGGCAGCCGAGCCGTCGGATGACTTCGGGATGGTTGCTGATCTCCTGCGGGCGCAGGATGATGCGCTTGCGGTACTCGGCGATGTTCGCGTTCAGATCGGCCATGCCGTCCTGGCTGAGGGAGAACGCCGTTGCCGAGACCATGCTCAGCGTGCCGTTCTTGATCAGGTTAAGCATGCCGTCCTGGATCACCTCGGTGTAGGCGGTCAACGGCCGGAAGGGGCCTTCACCGAGCCCTAGCATCACGGCGTTGGCGATGTTGCCCACCCCAGACTGCAGCGGTAGCAGTGTCGCGGGCAGCCGGCCCTTCTTCACCTCGTGGGCGAGGAAGTCCATGACGTGCCCTGCGATCTGCTTCGAATCGGCGTCTGGAGACTTGAAGGGCGAGTTGCGGTCCGGGCTGTCGGTTGGCACCACGGCGATGATCTTCTCCGGAGGGCAGTGCAGGTAGGGCACCCCGATCCGGTCCGAGGGGTCGGTGATCTGCAGCGGCTGGCGATTCGGGGGCAGCGCGGTGCCGTAGTAGATGTCGTGCATGCCCTCGAGCTCGATGGGCTGCGCCGAGTTGACTTCAAGGATGATCTTGTCAGCCTGGTCAATCCACGTCTTGTTGTTGCCGACCGAGGTGGACGGGATCAGCTCGCCATTCGCGGTGATCCCGGCGACCTCGATCACGGCGACGTCCATGTGCCCGAAGAAGCCTTCCCAGACCATCTGCGCTACGTGAGACAGATGGATATCCATGTACTCCATCAGCCCGGCGTTGATCTTGGCGCGGCTCACCGGGTCGGACTGGTATGGCATACGCAGGTCGATCCCTTCGACCTCCGCCAGGGCACCGTCGAGCTCGGGCGCGGTCGACGCACCCGTCCAGACGCTGACGGCAAAACGGTCACCCTGCGCTTTCGCCTCACTCATCCTGGCGACCAGTGCGGCGGGCACTGCCTTCGGATAGCCGGAACCGGTGAAACCGCTCATCCCCACATTCGAACCCGCCGGAATGAACGCGGCGGCCTCCTCGGCCGACATGATCTTGTCAGCGAAGGCCTTACACCGAAGATACGACTGGTCTGTCATCCCTGAACTCCACCATTTCCCAAGAATCATGCGAAGCGTTGGCTGCTTGCAGCACGGGTGTGCTGGCCGCGACGGCGACAACCTCAAGTGAATATGTTCGACCAAGTGGCCGTTCGCTCACCTATGTCGGCAAAGCAAACGCCTTTGGCCACTCACGGGTCAAACCAAACCGTCCCAAGGACTGCCATCATCAAGGCGTGACCCGGATGTATGACGCGGAAGTGACCTACGTCTCGTGCTGACGTTCTTGGCTAACCCCAGTGCGGCGGACGCTGATCCCGAAGCCACTCGTCCTGTGCGTCCTCACTGGGCCGCTCCCCCCACCCGACGTCCGTGTCATCGCGGGTCTGTTCCAGCGCGGGTCTGGTCATCGCGGTCTGAGGCTTGGCTTCAGCGGGCTGGGAGTCAGTAGGCTCCGTATCGGCCCACTGGGTCTTGGGCGCCCCGGCCGACCTGGCTTCCGAGGCCGAGCGTACTACGGCAATGACTCGCGCCACGTCTCGCGCCGGGTCACGGAACAGGTCAGTGCTCCAGACACGCACATGTTCCCATCCGAGACGGCGAAGCTGCTCGACCCGCAGCCGGTCACGATCTCGGGTGCTCTGCATCTGCGCATACCGCAGTCCGTCGGTCTCAACTGCCACCAGGACCCGACCGTGGTGTTGCGGGTCCTCGACGGCGAGGTCAAGGCGCTGGGCCGACGTGCCATAACCGGTGTGTACGACCAGACCCTCGGACCGCAACCGAAACGCCAGGTTGGCGACAAGCGGGTCCAGATGTGCCCGGGGCACTACAGCGCGCGCCGCACCGTCGAGTGCACCCTGAGATTCGAGCTTCGCGGGAGCCGGCGTCGCCGGCTCAGCTCCGCCTTGTGCGGCATACAGCAAGAAGTCGCGCAACATCAAGGCACCGCGAGCCTTGAGCCGGGCCGGGTCGAGATCAGCCGCGGTGAAGGAGGAGACGACGGTCATCCTGCGCCGAGCGCGAGTGATCGCGACGTTGAGGCGGCGCTCGCCGCCCTCGAGATTGAGAGGCCCGAAGCGGTGCAGCACCCGGCCGTGGGGGGTCTTGCCATAGCCGATCGACAGGATTATCGCGTCCCGCTCGTCGCCCTGGACTCGCTCCAGGTTCTTGACGAAGAACCGCTCGGCGCGGTCCTCGTCGAAGAAGTCGCCGACGCCGGCGCCGGCCGCCAGCTCGACGCGCAGGGCGTCTTCGATCCGGCTCGCGTGCTTGACACCCAACGCGATGACCCCCAGCGACTCGCCAGGGCGCGTGCGCGCGTGTGAAAGAACCAGCTGGACGACCCGGCCGACCTCGGCCTGCGTGGACTCGATCGCCTCGAGGCCCGGTTGGACCGGCGCCGAGCCGTTGACGACCTCGAGCCCGACCACAGCCTCATCGCCGGTGCCGGGAAACGTGACGAGCTCTCCGTCATACATCTGGGCGTTGGCGAAGGAGATCAGCCGCTCGTCCAGCGAGCGGTAGTGCCAGGTCAGCCGGCGGATCGGCAATGCGGCCGACAGAACGTCCAGGATCGATTCGGACCCTTCGGTCAGGGAGTCGTCGGCAGGGTCCGCAACGGCGTCCTCGTCGATGGCTGCGGTGAAGAAACTGGTCGGTGGCAGCTGGCGCTCGTCACCAGCGACGACCACCTGGGTCGCGCGCGAGATGGCCGAGACCGCCTGCGCGGGCGGGATCTGTGATGCCTCGTCAAAGATCACCACGTCGAACCAGCGCCCCGCCGGCAGGATCGAGGCGACCACCAGGGGGCTCATCGCCCAGCAGGGTTTGATCGCCATCAACGTCTCACCGGCTCGGGGCAACAGATCGCGCAACGACCGGTGCCGCCGAGACTTGCCCGCCTCCACGCGCACCAACGCCTCCTGCTCGGGATGATCGTCGAGGACCTCACGCAGTCGACGACCGACCGCGGCACGAACCCTGTCAACCGTCCCCGCCAGGTGGGCGTGATCGGCCTCGATGTACTCGGACCCGACGCGACGCAGAAACTCACCGTCGTGGGCACCATAGGCGCTGTCACGGACACTGACGTCATCAAGCAGCGAGGTCCACCAGACAAAGTCCATCTCAGGGCCCACGTCTATCGGCGGGACCCCGCGAGCAGCGAGATCGTCGACCAGCGCCCCCATCCCGGACTCACGCAGTTCATCGATCAGGAAGACCACGCGGGGCAGCACAGCGAGGCGGTCGCGACGCCGCGCCAGCGTCGCAAGGCGATCCGGCAGCTCCACAAGAGGCGTCCCCAACAGATCACCACCGGCGACCGTTGTGGCCAGCCGGTCGCCGAGCCAAGCCAGGTCATCGGCGAAGGCGTCGTAGGTGCGCTCAGCCTCGTCGATCTCGTCTGGCACCCCGGGACGTCCGCCGATCCCGGCCAGCTGAACCCACATGGCGCGCTGTTCCTGGGCGACCTTGAGCGCCGAGTGCAGATCCTCTGGTGGGGTGCCGGGGCGCAGCAGACTACGTGCCTGGCGCCGCAACCGCATCCGTGACAGCAGGCCGAGCCGGAGCCCGTGCTCCTCTCGGTACTCCTTGCCGGCGGTCGCGCCCACCATGTCAGTCAGCGCAAGGTCGAACACCTCCACCCGGAAGATCTCCAGCGTCTGGCGAACCTGCTCCACGATGGCCAACGCACGCCCCCAGTCCGAGGGCGTCTTCGCGTCAGGCAGGCCCGCTTCGCGCATCGCAGTGGCGAGTCGCTGCTGGACGGCATCCATACCCTCGCCGCCAAGACGGTCGGCAATCTCGAGTGCCTGCACCGCCTCATCGGGGGAGGTAACTCTCGCGCCATACCAGGGGTCGCCGGTGGACTCCCCTGCCATCCATGCTCCCAGCGAGGCGGCCTCGGTCAGGGACTGGCTCAGCTCGGTGAGCCGGTCGCGGCTGATGCCCTTGAGGACGTCACCGTGCAGGCGGACCCGCGAGATCGGCGGCGTACGGCGCGCCCACAGCTGGACGAGGGCGACCTGCGCGTCGGATGCGCTGACACCCCAGGGGTCTCGCTTGTCGTGCAGCGCCGCACAGTGGCTCACCAAACGGGCACGCCTCTCGATCACGGTGCGTTCGATGCCGGCGGTGTCCGGGTCCTTGGCGTCCCTCGCCCGGTCCAGGGCTCCACCGAGCTCGTGGGCCAGTCGTCGTTTGTTGACTGCGCCGTCATAGACGTCCAGGACGAGGTCGCCCAGGCCGAGCCGCTCGAGACGCCCGATAACAGCGTCGATCGCCGCACGCTTCTCGGCCACGAACAACGTCCTTTTCCCCTCACTGGCCAGGCAGGCGATCAGGTTGGCAATGGTTTGGCTCTTACCGGTGCCGGGCGGGCCCTTGATGACGAGGTTCGCCCCGCAGCGCACCGCATCGATCACGGCCTGCTGGGATGAGTCGGCGTCCAGGACCAGGTGCTCACGGGCCGGGTCGGCGTCGGGCGGGAACTCCGGGACGGTGGTGCGGACGGCCCTCAGCGCCCCGGGGTCACCCGCCAGAGCGGCGACGACATCATGGTTGGCCAGGGTCCCGAGCTGTGCCGCAAGGTCGGCGACCATCGGGAGCTTGGCGTAGGAGAAGGTGCCCAGCACGAGCCGGGGCGCGATCTGGAACGCGGGAATCCGCTGACACATCCGGCCAAGGGCCGCGTACACCGGCTGCGGGTCGAAGCCCTTGGTGAACGTGGCCATCTCCTCGAGCACCTCGGGGTCGAGCTCGATGCCCTGTTCGGAGCGCAGATAGTGCTCGAGCACCGGGTTGAACTCCACGTCCTCACCGAGGTCGATGTCAAAGTCGAGCTGTGCCGCACCGGTGGGCTTGAACACGCACGAGCGCAGCAGCACCGGCGCGCAGGGAGGACGACTCGCGCCCGGGACCTGCCAGGTCGCCATACCCACAGCGATGTATCCGGCGGTGATTCCGCGCTCTTCGTGCAGCTCCAGAGTCTTGGCGCGAATTGTCCGAACCCGCCGACGGGCCTCCTCCAGAGCCGTCGACTCGCGCACCAGGTCGGAGAGCTTAGTCGGCCGCCCGGCCAGCAGCATGGCCATACCGCCCGGGTGCGCGGTGGTCAGGTCGAGGGTTCCGGAGGGCAGGTCGCGGTACCAGAGCAGCGTGTTGCGACCGCCCAGGTCCACCAGATGCCGCTGCCAGGTCCGGACGGCCGCGGCAACGCGGTCCGCGCGAGGGTCGTCGCCAGCACTCCCGGGCTCCGGCACGGGCGTGGAGGGCGTCAGAGCGGACGAAACGGCGGCCGGCTGCTGGGCGGGATCCTGCTGGCGCTGACTCACCACAGCAGGCTAACTAACCTGTGTCCCAGATGCGTCCCTACCATCACTGCATTACAGCCCATTACCGGCGTTAGGCGACAACCTCATCACGGGCAGCCAGAGACCGGGCTCTGTGCTTGGGACCATTTCCACAGCCTGCTATCAGGGTGCTCCCAGCCAACCGGAGGACCATTCTGTCAACGAGGATCCGACCTCGTCAACGAAAGGAACGCTTGTGCGCCGGGTCTCAGGTTCTCTGAAGGTACGGGTCTGATGCTAAGTCTTGGCACCCGGCCCAAGCATGACCCGGAAGGCCCCCCGGTTCTCGAATCGGGAGTTCCGATGACAGAGCACCGCTCTTCGACACCCCGGGCTGAGCGCGGCCGGCATCTCAGCCGCCGTTGGACCGTGGTCATCGCGGTTGTTGCGCTGTTCGTCGCAGCGGGCGCCACCACCACGTGGGCCATGACCCGTTCTTCGAGCACTGCGGCGACAGGTCCGGCGACCCGGGTGGTGACGGTGGGCAGCGGCACGGTGTCACAGACCGTCTCGGCCTCCGGCACGGTCGAGCCCGCTACTACGTCGAACCTCAGTTTCGGGGCGGCCGGTCAGGTCACCGCCGTGAACGTGACGCAGGGCCAGAAGGTCCAAGCTGGCCAGAAGCTCGCAACGATCTCGTCGGCGTCCTTGGCAAGTCAGGTGGCTCAGGCCAAGGCGAGCGTAGCCTCGGGTCTGGCACGCCTCGCCACGGATCAGACCGCTGCCGCTTCAGCCGCACAGATCACCGCCGACCAGGCGAGCATTACGGTAGCCCAGGCGCAGCTGGCGGACGCCCAGGCCGCTCTTGCGGGGGCCACCCTCACCTCGCCGATCACGGGCACCGTCACGGCAGTCAACCTCACGGTCGGCCAGCAGCTCAGCGCCTCCAGTTCGGGCTCTGGTTCGAGCTCGGGCTCGAGTTCTGGTTCAAGCTCGGGCTCGGGTTCCAGTTCGAGTTCGGGCTCGAGCTCGGGCTCGTTTGCGGGTGGGGGGTCGGGGCAGTCCGGCTCGGGTAGCGGGTCAGGGTCCCCCTCGAGCGGGTCATCGGGGGCGAGTAGCTCGACGAGCTCAACGGGGCAGATTCAGGTGATCAGCACGGGCTCATACATGGTCAACGCCTCGGTCGGTGCCAGCGACGTGGCGAACATCGCCAAAGGCGACCAGGTGAGCATCACCACGGCCGGTTCGGCGGCCCCGGTATTTGGCCTGGTCTCCTCGGTCGGGATCGTCGCCTCGTCCTCTTCTGGGTCCAGCGCCTTCCCGGTCGTAATCACCGTGACCGGCAGCCCGACCGGCCTGTACGCGGGGAGCACCGCGAACGTCTCGATCATCTATCGGCAGCTGAGCAACGTGCTGGTCGTGCCGACCCTGGCGGTCACCCGTACCAACGGGAACGCCTACGTCACGCTCGACAAGAACGGGGTCAAGTCCCAGCACCTGATCACCATCGGGCTCAGCTCGGGCGGATCGACCCAGGTCGTGTCGGGCCTGGCCAGCGGCGACAGCGTCGCCGTGCCTGTTCCGACAGCCAGAAGCGGAGGCACCGGTCGCACTGGCGGCTTCGGTGGTGGTGGTGGTGGCTTCGGTGGTGGTGGCTTCGGTGGTGGTGGTGGCGGCGGCGGCTCTCGTGGCACCGGTGGGGCGCCGGGGGTAAACGGGGGATGACCACCTATCTGACTGGGCCTGGCCAGTTCCATGGCACCGAACCTGTTCTGTCTCTGCGCGATGTGACGAAGGTCTATCGCAGCGGCTCCCTGGAGGTTGCTGCGCTACGCGGGATCACCCTGGATGTGCAGCCCGGAGAGTATGTCGCGGTCATGGGCCCTTCGGGGTCGGGCAAATCGACTCTGATGCACATCATCGGCTGCCTGGACGTCCCTACAGCTGGGAGCTACCGCCTGGCCGGAGAAGATGTCAGCTCGATGTCCGAGAACGATCTGGCCGACGTCCGTAACCGCAGCATCGGATTCGTGTTCCAGCAGTTCAACCTGCTCGCGTCGATGACGGCATGGTCGAACGTCGCACTCCCCCTGGCCTACGCCGGCGTCAGCCGGTCGCAACGGCGCCAGCGGGCCGAGGCAGCACTTGGGCGGGTGGGCCTGGCCGAGCGGGTCGACCACCGACCAGGTGAGCTCTCCGGCGGCCAGCAGCAACGCGTTGCCGTGGCCCGGGCGCTGGTCACCGAACCCGCCTTGATCCTGGCCGACGAGCCCACCGGCAACCTGGACTCAACTTCGACTGCTGATGTGCTGGACCTGTTCGACGAGCTCCACAAAGCCGGCCGCACGGTCGTGCTCATCACCCACGAGAAGGACGTTGCCGACCGAGCAGGGCGCGTCGTGCGGCTACGCGATGGTCTGGTGACCGACGACTCACTCGCGAGTGCGGTTGCCGTTTCGGGGGCGAGGTCGTGACCTGGTTCGACACCTTCCGGACCAGCCTGGAGGCAATGCGTAGCCACCGGATGCGCTCAGCGCTGACCGTCCTGGGGATCCTCATCGGTATCGCGGCCGTGATCCTGACCGTCGGACTGGGCATCGGCGCCCAGCAGCAGGTGACGGCGCAGGTGGAGGCCCTGGGGACCAACCTGTTGATCATTTCCCCCGGCAGCACCACGAGCACCACTGGGCTGCGCGGGGGGTTCGGGTCAGCCTCGACGCTGACCCAGGCCGACGCGCAGGCCCTGGCCTCACCGGTCGTAGCCCCAGACATCGCCGCCGTCGCTCCAAGCACCTCGAGCTCGCAGTCTCTTGTGGCTGGGGCGAGCAACTGGACGACCACGGTGGTGGGTACCACCCCCTCCTGGTTGTCGGTGCGCGCCCGGACCATGTCCAGCGGGGTGTTCCTGTCCAATGCTGACCAGGCCTCAGCAGCGTCGGTGGTCGTCCTGGGTGCTACCACCGCGGCCGAGCTTTTCGGCTCCACCGATGTGGTCGGCCAGAGCGTGACCATCAATGGGACACCGTTCACCGTGTCCGGGGTCCTGGCCCCAAGCGGCTCGACAGGCAGCACCAACAACGACGACACCGCCGTGATCCCCCTGAGCACTGCCCAGCAGCGCGTCTCCAGCGGGTCCAGCCGGACCGCTGTCCAGACGATCTACATCCAGGCGACCTCCCAGACGGCGTTGTCCTCGGCGTATCAGGAGGCCAACAGTGAGCTGCTGGCCCTGCATGGCATCACCAACGCCGCAGGCGCGGACTTCACGATCACCAACCAGGCATCCCTGGTCACGACCGCGGCATCGGTATCCAAGACGTTGACGGTTCTGCTGGCTGGGGTCGCGGCCATCTCGTTGCTCGTAGGAGGGATCGGTGTCATGAACATCATGCTGGTCTCGGTCACCGAAAGGATCCGTGAGATAGGGCTGCGCAAAGCACTCGGCGCCCGTCCCAGCCTGATCCGGCGGCAGTTCCTCATCGAGGCCTCACTGCTCGGCCTGGCCGGTGGTCTGCTCGGCGCCGCCGTCGGAATCGCCGGAGCCAAGGTCCTACCCAGCCTCATCTCCAACCCGGTGGCACTGTCCATGCCCGCCATCTTCGGCTCGATCACCGTCGCACTGGCCATCGGCCTGGTGTTCGGTGTCTACCCCGCCAGCCGGGCCGCCCAACTGGCACCCATCGACGCCCTACGCAGCGAATGAAGCCCCCATGCCCAGCTCAGTGCCCATACCTGCCAACCCCGGAGCCACCACCATGACTTTCAACGTCAACACCCCTTCACGACCACGGGCCTCCCACCGGCACCACATCCAGGCGGGAGCAGCGCTTGCCCTGATCCCGCTGGTCACCCTGCTGGCCGCGTGCGGTGGCAGCGGCACCAGCAGCGCGGCGCCCGCTGCCACGCAGGCGCCGAACCAGGCGCCGAACCAGGGCGCCCAAGGCGGGGCGCCCGCCGTCCCTGGTGCCTCAGGGCTGATCGCTGCCGCGTCACCAGGCACCCTGCAGGTCCAGTCCGCCACCGCACAGAACACCGTGGTGTACACCGCGGCCACCAAGTTCACTTCCATCACCCCAGGCCATCTCGCAGCCGGGGACTGCGTCAGCGTCACCGGCACGCCGGCGGCCGGTTCCACACAGGCCCTGACCGCGACCTCCGCCCGCATCGACGCAAAGGTCAACGGAGCTTGTCCCACGGCGGGCACGAACGGTGGTTTGCCTGGCGGCGGCTCGTTCGGGCAGCGCCCCCAAGGGGCCCCCTCCGGAGCCCCCTCGCCCGGCGCCCGCCCGCGCCGCGCCTTTGCCAGCGCCACCGGCACGGTGAGCTCGGTGTCCGGCTCGACGATCCTGCTCAAAGGCGTTCTGCGCAACGGCCAGCGCGCTACCGGTTCCCCCACCCCGGCAAGCCCGACCACCATCACGATCACCCTCGGCCCGTCCGCGGCAGTGACCCAGACCGTCACGGCGACTAGTGCGGCCGCAGTGGTAGGCCGGTGCGCGAGGGCCATCGGTCCCGCCAATAGCGTCGGGACCATCACCGCGAAATCCATCACGATCAGCACCCCCGGGCCGGGCGGCTGTCGCACCGGCTTCGGTGGCAGGGGCAACTTCAACGGTGCCAACGGGACCGGAGGCACCGGGGCCAATGCCTAAACGCGGACCGAACCGCAAAACCCGGGTAGTAGCCGCGGCCGGGATCAGCGCTGTGGTCCTGGTAGCCGGCGGCGGCGCGGTCGCCTACGCGACGTCGCGAGGTACCGCGCCGACATACGTGACGGCCAGCGTCGGCTCATACCCGGTCGTGCAGACGTTGCAGGCTACCGGGACCACGGAACCCTCCAGCGCCGCCACCGTGTCCTTCGCCACATCGGGAATCGTCGCCACCGTCCCGGTGGCGATGGGCGACAAGGTGACCGCCGGCCAGGTCCTCGCCACCTTGGACACCACCTCCCTGAAGTACGCCCTGGCATCCGCCCAGGGCCAGGTCGCCAACGCCGAACTCACCCTGACCCAAGCAGAGTCCGGCCAGGTCTCGGCCGCCTCCGGCACGGGCACCAAGACCGGCACAAATGGGGCTGCGGGCAATGGCACCACCAGAACGGCAAGCGCCACGAAGGGCAGCACCGCAACCGGCAGCACCGCAACCGGCAGCACAGCAACCGGCAGCACCGCAACCGGCAGCACCGCAACCGGCAGCACCGCAACCGGCA
>DAITND010000018.1:0-25033 GCA_036834825.1 Dermatophilaceae bacterium | reverse complement strand
CGAACGAGGTCGAGGCGCAGGCGTACACGAGGACGACGACTCCCGAGGCGGCCCTCGCGACCCTCGCCGAGCTTGTGCCGATCGCGGTGGTGACCCGCGGCTCACGCGGGGCGCTGGCCATCGACGCGGGGACGGGGGAGCGAGTCGATGTGCCCAGCCTGCCCGTGACCGCGATTGACCCCACTGGTGCGGGCGATGTCTTCGGCGCCTCGCTCGTCGTGGGCACCCTCGCGGGCTGGCCTCTCGAGCACCGATTGCGGTTCTCTGCCCTTTGCGCATCCCTGGCCGTCCAGCAGTTCGGAGGCGCCCTGGCTGCGCCCGGGTGGGGGGACATCGCGGACTGGTGGGCATGTCTGAACGACAAAGTCGGGGCTGGCGACCCGCGGGCGCGGCGACTGCGGGAGTCCTACGCGTTCCTGCCTGCAGTGCTCCCAACCGGACACGCGAAGGCGCTGCGCCGCGCGGACGCCACGATCGCCAGACTCTCCGACCTCGACAAACGACTGACCGACTCGCATGACAATGTGATGAAAAGGACGACATGATCACGCAGAAGCTCTCCAGCGACCGTTTCCGTGGGGGAAGACCACATTGCGTCCGTGTGGGTCAGTGACGGTCCACCCGCTTCCGAAGCTCCGACGTGGAGCGGAGAACATCAGGGTCTTCGGGTCGGTGGCACGCGGGCAGGACCGAGCCGACTCCGACCTCGAACTTCTGGTCGATTTTGACGTGCGGTCTGGGGGACTGTTCCCCCTGGCCAGGCTGGCGGACGAACTGACGCTGCTGCAGGGCGAGCGGGTCGAGGTTGTCCCGGCGGGCGCGCTCGCCCAGCGTGTTGCCAAGAACGCCCTCGCCGAGGCGGTGCCCCTGTGAGTCGCTCGGACCTTGAACGCGTGCGCGAAATCCTGGACTGCATCGAGGCGATCGACCGCGCCGAGGCGACCCTGCAGCGCTATGAGCGCGACCTCGAGGTCGCGCGGGTCGCCCTCGACGCCGTCCGGCACCGCGTCTTCATGATCGGGGAAGAGGTCAAGTCATTGTCGTTGGACATACGTGAGGACCATCCCGGCGTTCCCTGGTCCGACATGGCGCGCATGAGCGAGCTGATCGGCCATCACTACTTGGAACTCGATCCCCAGATCATCCGCGCCACCATCGGTGAGCCTGTCACCCACCTGCGGGCCGCGTGCAGGGCGATCGTTGCGGAGTCCGTCCGAACGGGCGAGGACGAGCCGTAGCACTTCGGCGCCGACTCTTCCTGCACCGGTACAACGGGGGTCAACCGATAGAGGTCGTCGACAACCCCCGGAATCAGTTGATCGAGAAAGACCGGCGCCAGCTCGAGAAACCTTCCATCTTCATCTGCGACCGCGGTTACCTTGGTGACCTCATCGACGACGAAGGGTTCGTCAGCCCCTATCGCGCGGCCTTGACCCGTTGGACAGCCGGCGCTCTTGGCACGCTCGAGGCCGTGCCTGAGACCAGGTCCGAGCAGAGGAGACTCCTCACAGCGGTGACGCCGCGTTCCGGTGGGCGTCGGTTCGGGCAGGTGTCCTTCGGGCGAGCGTTATCTCGAAGCCCTTGGGCATTAGCGTCAACCGTTCACTTATCGCCAGCTCGTACTCGGGGTTGCCGGTCAGGTCGTAGCGATGCAGCAACCGGGCCAACACGAGGGCTGCCTCGTGGAGCGCGAACTGTCGACCGATGCAGGCGCGCTCGCCGGTTCCGAAGGGCTTGTAGGAATGCGGTGCCCGGCCGCGCGAGTTCTCGGGCAGGAAACGGTCGGGGCGGAACTCGTGGGCGTCATCGCCCCAGGCCGACGGGTCACGGTGGATGAGCGGGATGAGTACGGTCGCCCAGTCCTGGGTTCGCATGGGGTAGCGGTCACCGATCACGGTGTCTGTGTTCGGGCTGCGTGTGAAGGCGGGGGCGGTCGGCCAGAGGCGCAGTGCCTCGTCCAGGACACGCCGGATGTGGCGAAACCTCGGCACCTGCTCGAAGGTCGGCTCCGCGTCGGGATCGGTCCCGAGGATCGCATCGGTTTCCACCTGCGCCTCGGCAAGGACGGCGGGGTTTCGCGACAGGTAGTAGAGCGCGAAGGAGAGGGCGCCGGACGTCGTCTCATGGCCGGCCACCAAGAAGGTCAGGATCTGATAGCGGATGTTGCGGTCCTCGAGGCGCTGCCCCGAGTCGGGATGCGCAGTAGAGAGCATGATCCCGAGCAGGTCCCGGTCTTCGAGGTCATCGTCCTGGCGTCGCTGAGCGATGATGTCGTCGATCATCGAGTCGACGTAAGTCTGATGGTGGGCGTTGCGACGGTTGAGCCGGCGACCGAGCAGGCCAGCGCCCGGCATCGCGTTGAGAAAACCCTTGCGCTGTCCGGCCCGCAGGGCCGCGACCATCGCGGGGACGAACGGGTGCGGATCCTCGCGGGTGAACGAGCCGAAGTCGCGACTGAAGGCAGCTCGGCTGATGGTTTCCAGGGTCAGCTTCGTCATGTCCGCTGACACGTCGACAGGGCCTTGGCCGGCATCCCAGGAGTCGAAGAGCTCGGACGTTGCGGCGAGCATGATCGGGTGGTAGCGCCGCATGGCCGCCTTGGTGAAGGCCGGGCGCAGCAGGTCATGTGCCAGCTGCCAGTTGGGTTCGTGGCTGTAAGCGGTGAACAGCCCGTCTCCTGCGAACTCGCGCAGCGCCACCAGCCCTGGTGAGAGTGCCTTGTGGAACCTGGTCTCCTCGCACAGCTCCGCTGCCAGCTCGGCGCCGGAGACGAACACGAACTTCTGTGCGAAGACCTTCAGCTCGAAGATCGGGCCGAGCCCGCCGCAGCGCGCCATGGTGTTTTGCAGGGGACCCGCTCGGTCTGCTCCGAGGACGTCGCCCAGGAACGGCTTTCGTCCGGCCGGGTGGGGAAATCTCTGCCTGGACCAGTCGTTGCGCACGATGGTCTCCTTAAGGGTGCCCGGTCAACGCCAACGAGGTCGTCATCACGAGCGCAGGGATACGGGCAGCCAGCTCCTTGGGTTCGAGCATGTCATATCCGCCTGCCACCGGCAG
Source organism: Dermatophilaceae bacterium (assembly GCA_036834825.1). Lineage (GTDB taxonomy): Bacteria > Actinomycetota > Actinomycetes > Actinomycetales > Dermatophilaceae > UBA4719. The sequence goes on along the minus strand of DAITND010000018.1, from coordinate 21,976 downwards.
CCACACCACCCACGTGAGCGGCCCGCAGCGCTGGGCTCCGGGCCGCTGTGGTGAGTCGGGTTCAGATTGAAGTGGAGTTGGTGTAGCGCAGGTAGGGCTTGACCACGTCAAGGTCTGGGAAGAGCTCTTTGGCCTCATCGGTCGGGATGTCGAGGCTGACGATCGCGCGGTCGCCGGGACGCCAGTCGGCGGGCGTGGCGAACGGGCCAGACGCGTTGAGCTGCAACGCGTCCAGGACACGCAGGATCTCGTCGAAGTTGCGGCCGACGCTCTTGGGGTAGGTGAGCATCAGCTTGATCAGGTTGTCGGGGCCGATGATGAACACCGAGCGCACCGAGCTGGTGTCACCTTCGCCGGGGTGGATCATGTCGTAGAGCACGGCCACGGTCTTGTCCGGGTCGGCGATGATCGGATAGCCGACCGTCGTGTTCGAGACCTCTTCCACGTCCGGCTTCCACGAGTTGTGGTCCTGCACCGAGTCCACCGACAGTGCGATCACCTTGGTGTTTCGCCTGTCCCACTCCTCGCTGAGCTGGCCGACCCGGCCGAGCTCGGTGGTGCACACCGGGGTGTAGTCGGCCGGGTGGCTGAAGAAGACCGCCCAGCTGTCGCCCTTCCAATCCAGGAATGAGAGCTCACCCTCGGTGGTGGATGCGGTGAAATCGGGTGCGGTGTCACCAAGGTGCAGAGAAGTCATGGTTCGCTCCAGTTCTTTCGCGCTCGTGTCGTGCCGATACCTGACCATACCCGGAGGGGTATCGCGGGCTGTGGGGACGAAGCCCCTGTGGAGGCACAAGCCATGAGGCGGCACGCCCCATGAAGGCGCTCCGCCTCCCGCAAATCCTGCTCGGTTACGCCCGATGGCGCAAGCACCTCTACCGGCGGACGCCGTTCGGCGGGCGGAGCCGGGCGGAGTTGTGGACGGCGATGTCGACGCTTGGATTGGTCAGGTGGCAGGCTGCAGGGTGACCCGGCAATCGAGGGCTTCGCGCTGACAGATGCGTTGCGCTTCTTATGCTCTGGATAGATACGGTGCTGGGCTTGGCAGTCTCCACGAAGAAGCCCCGTTACCTGGTGGCGGCACCTGTCTGAGTCTGACAGTGCCAGACTCCCGCACCCATGAGCGCCATCCCTGCGTCGATGTGGTGGGCTCACACGAGCGGGTGGTCCGAATGGGGACGCCGGGACGGCAGGCGTGAGGAGCTTCGCTGTGGTGGCAGACGGGGCTGAGCCGGCGGGGAGAACTCAGCCGGCTATGAAATCGCTCAGCACCTGAACGAACCGCGCAGGCTCGTCCAGGTGCGGAAAGTGCCCAGCACCCTCGAACAACGCTACGCGGCTGCCGGCAATCGCCTGGTGTGCGTTGGTCGCGTGCCAGGCGGGAATCATCCGGTCCCGCGTGCCCCAGACAATCAGGGTGGGGATCTCGATGGTCATCGGCAGGTAGTCATGGGCGGTCACCGTCTGTCCGCCAGGATCGATGACGCCGCGGGTCGTGGCGAGAAAGGCTCGCCGAGTGTCGCCGTCAGCCAGGGATGTGAACCCACGCCAGGTCTCGGTCACGTCCGGACTGGCTCGCCAGCCCGTACGGGCGAGGATCCGTCCGGCGGCTTCGACTCGTCCGCGCACCCAGCTGGATGCGATCAGCGGCAGGACCCATTCGGCGCCGGGCAGAGTGGCCGCGCGCAGCAGCGGACTGACGTCTCGTCCTAGACCTCCGCTGGAGACCAGGACGAGACGTTCGACGCGTTCGGGGAACAGGTAGCAGAACTGCATGGCGATGCCGCCGCCGAAGGAGTGCCCAACCAGGGTCACCCGATCGATGTCGAGCCGATCGAGCAGATCCCGCAGGGTGGCCGCGTGCGCGCCCAGTGAGTAGTCACCCATCGGTTTTGCCGACGCGCCGTGGCCGAACAGGTCTGGGGCCAGCACGCGGTGATCCTTGTTCAGTGCGTCAACCAGATGGGCCCAGTTGCGTTGTGAACTAGTCAGTCCATGAATGAACAGCAGTGCCGGACCGTCGCCGCTGTCCGAGTAGGAGAACTCGTGCCCGTTCAGCATCGCCGTACGAACTCGCGTGCCAGTCATGGCGCCTCCCATTGCATACCCGTTGGTAACCTACGTTAGCGTAACGACATACCGGACGCGCCGCCCTGGTTCTGAACTACGTGGGGAACGTTGCCAGGGATGAGTTCCCAACGTGAGAGTCATTGACTCAACCCCATCGGCGCCTCGCGAGAACCTCCAATCAAGGTCAAGACCCTGCGAGTCGACCGCACTGCACATCGGAGCCCTCCCGACCCTGCGCCCTGGGCCGAGGCGCGGCGCCGGCCACCACATCGACGTCGGTTCGAGCGACCTGATCTCGTCGCAGGCGCGTCCGAACTCCTCGACGTGCTCGTCGCACCCAGGCTTCACAGACCAGCCCTGCCGGATTCCGCAGGCGCTTCGCCTTCCGGACCGGAACGAGTCTGGCTATTGGCGTTGCCCGCACCAAGAAGCAGAGAGACCAGGTCCAGAGCTGTGTCGATCTCGGGTTCGTCGCCACCCAGCAGCGGCGCGTACAGGTGCACTTCACAGATACGGACCAGTGCCTTTCCGAGGACGTCCGGCGCCAGGGTGAGCTTCAGGTTGCCGTTGGCCTCCTCGCGCGCGAGCACTTCGGCAGTGATGCGTGCCGCAACCGACTCGATCGCGCCGGGCATCAAGGCGAGCCGGATGAACACCATCGGTTCTCGCGTCGTGAGCGCACGCAATGGCGCGGAGGCGACCACCGAGCACATGAACCGGTTGAAGAAGTCAAGCACGAACGTGGTTCCCAAGCCCTCGGCTTGTTCGATGGCTTTCGCATACGTGCGCTCCGTCGCCTCGGAAAGCAAGACACCCAGCAGGTCTTCCCTGTTGCCGACCCAGCGGTAGAGGGTGGCGCGGCTCGCCCCCAGGTCATCGGCGAGGGCAGACATGTCGAGTTTCTCCCCGACCAGGTACACACGAGTTGCCGCGTCGATGGCCCGACGGCGTCCCGACTCAGTAGGCATGCCGTCCATCTCCCCATGTGACAACGTCATCGGCTGGCCCTTGACGAACCACAGCGATCTGAGACACACTCGGCGGCCTGAGACACACGCAGCAAGTGTCTCACAAGGAAGTGTCACCCGCCATGATTAGGAGCCTCACGTCATGTCAGTTGTTCAGACCGTTCGAGGACCCGTCGACACCGCCGCACTGGGCAAGGTGTTGATGCACGAGCACGTCTTTGTCCTCGGCACCGAGATGCGCGAGAACTACGCGGACTATCCGAGCACCTGGGACGAGAAGCAGCGGGTGAGCGATGCGGTGGCGAAGCTGACCGAGCTGAAGTCCCGCGGCATCGACACCATAGTGGATCCCACCGTCATCGGCCTGGGTCGCTACCTTCCCCGTATCCAGAAGATCAACGAGCAGGTCGACATCAACATCGTCGCCGCGACCGGGCTCTACACCTACAACGACGTCCCCTTCCAGTTCCACTACACCGGCCCCGGGCTGCTGTTCAACGTCGCGGAGCCGATGGTCGAGCTCTTCGTCAAGGACATCCGCGACGGCATCGCCGGAACCGGGGTCAAGGCGGCGTTCCTCAAGTGCGCCATCGAGGAGCCAGGCCTGACCCCGGGGGTCGAGCGGGTTATGAGGGCCGTCGGGCAGGCGCAGGTTGAGACAGGGGTGCCGGTCACCGTGCATACCAGCGCACACACCCAGTCGGGCCTCGTCGCCCAGAAGGTCCTCGCCGACGAAGGGGTGGACCTGACCAAGGTCGTCATCGGTCACTCGGGTGACACGACGGACCTGGACTACCTGTGCGCCCTCGCCGACGCCGGCTCCCTGCTGGGGATGGACCGCTTCGGTCTGGACGTGCTGCTGCCGTTCGATCAGCGGGTGGGCACGGTGGCCGAGCTGGCCCGCCGTGGATACGCCGAGAAGATGGTCCTGGCGCACGACGCCTCCTGTTTCATTGACTGGTTCGATGCCGACGCGAAGGTACAGGCCGTGCCGAACTGGAAGTACACGCACATCAGCGACGACGTCATCCCGGCGCTCCTGGAGCTCGGGGTCACCCAGGAGCAGCTCACGACCATGCTGGTGGACAACCCGCGCCGCTACTTCGAGGCCAACTAATGGGACACCGTGCGACGGGGCTGATGACGTGATGGAGGCAACGAAGATCGCCACGTTGTATGACGAAAAGCCTTGGCTGTCCCTGTATGACCCCAGCATCCCGGCGGTGATGGAACGCGAGTACGAGAACGCGCTCGACATGTTCCGGGCTTCGCTGCACCGTTCTCCAGCGGCGCCGATCATCCGGTACTTCGATGCCACCCTCACCCTGACTGAGCTGGACGAGCTCTCGGATGCCCTCGCCGTGGCGTTGAGCGACGACGGGTTCAGCAAGGGGGATCGTCTGGCCCTGGTGCTGCAGAACATCCCGCAGTTCATCGTCGCAACGGTGGCCGCGTGGAAGCTCGGCGTGATCGTCGTCCCCATCAACCCGATGTATCGCGAACGCGAGCTGAATGAGGTCCTGACTGACAGCGGTGCCCGCGCAGTGATCTGTTTGGATTCCACCGCGGACCTGGTGGCAACGGCCAGCGAAGGCACTGCGGTGCGCACGGTGATCACCACCTCCCCGCTGGAGTTCCAGACCCGCAACGACCCGAGGATCTTCCCCTCCACCGAGCGGCCCACCGCCCGGGACGCCGTGGACCTGATGGAGCTGATCGCCAAGCACCGGGGCAGCCACCCCGGCGAGGTGCACCTGGAGCCCGAGGACCTCGCCCTGCTGCCCTACACCTCCGGCACGACCGGGCCGCCCAAGGGTTCGATGAACTCCCACGCCAACGTGGTGTTCACCGCCCAGATCTACCGGGACTGGGTCGGTCTGGGCGAGGGAGGCGCGATGTTCGCGGTGGCACCGTTGTTCCATATCACCGGCCTCATCGGCCATATCGCGGCGCCGATTCTCGCCGCAACACCGGCGATACTGACCTGCCGGTTCGAGCCGGTCGTCGCCGCAGAGGCCATCGCAGAGCACCAGGCGACGACGACGATCGGTGCGATGACCGTGTTCATCGCGTTCACCAACAACTCGGCCGTCACCGCCGAGCACCTGTCTAGCTTCCGTTCGGTGTACTCCGGCGGTGCCCCGATACCGAAGGCAGCGCTCGAGGCGTTCCGGGCTAAGTTCGGCCACTACATCCACAACGGCTACGGGCTGACCGAGACGAACAGCCCAGCGATCGTGGTGCCCTTCGCAAGAGAGGCTCCCGTGGACAAGGACTCGGGCGCGGTGGCGATCGGGGTCCCGGTCCCGAGCACCATCGCCTGGGTGGTCGACGACAGTGACGCGCTGGTACCGGTGGGCGAGATCGGCGAGATCGTCGTCTCCGGTCCCCAAGTGGCGCAGGGCTACTGGAAGAATCCGCAGGAGAGCGAGCACGCGATGCCCGGTGGACGGTTCCACACCGGCGATGTCGGGTTCATGGACGAGCAGGGCTGGTTCTACATCGTCGACCGCAAGAAGGACCAGATCAACGCCTCGGGATTCAAGGTCTGGCCGCGCGAGGTCGAGGACGTACTCTACGAGCACCCAGCGGTCCGCGAGGCGGCGGTCGTCGGTGTCCGTGATGAGTATCGCGGGGAGACAGTCAAGGCGTTCGTGTCCTTCAAGGAGGGTGCCTCGGCCACGACTGAGGAGCTGATCGGCTTCTGCAAGGAACACCTGGCGGCATACAAATCTCCGCGGCTGGTGGAGGTGATGGAGGAGCTGCCCAAGACCGTCACCGGCAAGATCCTCCGACGCCAACTGAGGAAGGATCAATAATGGATTTCGCGCCGTCGGCCAAGGCTGAGGAAGTGTCTGCCCGGATGTGGGCGTTCATGCGGGAGGAAGTATTCCCCGCGGAGACGGAGTATGCGCAGTGGCGGGCGGACAACGACCCGCATGCGCAGCCTCCGGTGCTGGAGCGGTTGAAGGCCTCGGCCAAGAAGCGTGATCTGTGGAACCTGTTCCTGCCCGAGATCTCGGGGTTGTCGAACCTGGAGTACGCGGCCGTCGCGGAGATCTCGGGCTGGTCGCCGGTGATTGCACCAGAGGCCATCAACTGTCAGGCCCCGGACACCGGCAACATGGAGACGCTGCACCTGTTCGCGACGCCGGAGCAGAGGACGCAATGGCTCGAACCGTTGCTCTCCGGACAGATCCGGTCTGCGTTCGCGATGAGTGAACCGGACGTGGCGTCCTCGGATGCGACGAACATCACCACCCAGATCGACCGCGTCGGTGACGAGTACGTCATCAACGGCCGCAAGTGGTGGATCAGCGGGGCCGCCGACCACCGGTGCCAGGTGTTCATCGTGATGGGCAAGACCGACGAGACCGCGGAGAAACATCGGCAACAGTCGATGATCCTGGTTCCTCGGGATGCGCCGGGGATGACGATTGAGCGGAACCTGCCGGTCTTTGGGTATCAGGACCAGCACGGGCACTGCGAGATCGTGTTCCGCAACGTGCGGGTGCCTGCGTCAAACATGCTGGCGGCGCAGGGGGATGGGTTCATGATCGCCCAGGCCCGGCTGGGTCCGGGCCGGATTCACCACGCGATGCGTGCTATCGGGATGGCCGAACGCGCCCTGGGGCTGATGGTGGATCGGGCGAAGTCGCGGGTGGCTTTCGGCAAGCACCTGTCCGACCAGGGTGTGGTCCAGGAGCTGATCGCGCAGTCCCGGATCGACATCGACCAAGCCCGGCTGCTGGTGTACAAGACGGCATGGCTGATCGACAACTACGGTGCGAAGGGGGCGCGCACCGAGATCGCGGCGATCAAGGTCGCCGCCCCGGCGATGGCGGTCGCGGTGATCGACCGGGCTATCGAGGTGTTCGGCGGTGCGGGTGTCAGCGACGACACGCCCCTGGCGTATTTCTACGTCTGGGCTCGGATCCTGCGCATCGTCGACGGGCCCGACGCCGTCCACCGTCGTTCGATCGCACGCGAAGAGCTCAAGCGAGAACGTCCTTTTGTAGGGTGACCCGGGCGCGGGAGACGACGTGGAACGTCCCAGGCCCCGCAACGTTCAGCCGCGACCCACCCCCTTCTAAGGAGCAACCTGTGCAAGGCCGTATCAATGAAACGGGAGGCCTCTCGTGAAGGCCTGGCGCGTGTCCGACCTCGGCGAGCCCCGCGACGTGATGAGCCTGGACGAGGTGCCTGTCCCGCAGCCCGGCGCCGGCCAGCTGCTGGTCCGCGTGCTCGGCGCCGCGGCCAACTTTCCCGACGTGCTCATGTGCCGTGGTTTGTATCAGGTGAAGCCGCCGCTGCCCTTCACCCCCGGCGTCGAGCTGTGTGGCGAGGTCGCCGTACTGGGACCGGGGGCCACCGGCTTCGCCGTGGGCGACCGGGTCATGGGTTCACCGGTGCTGCCCTCAGGTGGGTTCGCGGAGCTCGCGCTCATGGACACCGCAACGACCTTCCCGGCTCCGAACGGGCTCGACAATGCGCAGGCGGCTGCTTTCTACATCGGCTACCAGACCGGATGGTTCGGACTGCACCGCCGCGCGCACCTGCAGCCAGGTGAGACCCTGCTCGTGCACGCCGCTGCGGGCGGGGTCGGTAGTGCCGCGGTCCAGCTCGGCAAGGCGGCCGGCGCCTACGTGATCGGCGTGGTCGGTGGGCCCGAAAAGGCTGAGGTGGCGCGGAAACTGGGCGCTGACGTCGTCGTGGACCGGCATACGCAGGACTTCGTTGCGGTGGTCAAGGACGTCACCGGCGGCCATGGTGCCGACGTGGTGTATGACCCTGTTGGTGGAGACGCCTACCACCGCTCGACCAAGTGCATAGCTTTTGAAGGCCGAATCCTGGTGGTCGGCTTCGCGGGAGGGCAGATCCAGTCGGCCGCGCTCAACCACGCGCTGGTCAAGAACTACTCGATCGTCGGACTGCACTGGGGCCTTTACACGACCAAGGACCCTGCTTTGGTGCGCGTGTGCCATGACGAGCTGTCCGAGCTCGTCGCGCAGGGCGTTGCCAAGCCCCTGGTGAGCGAGCGGCTCGGCCTCGATGGCGTCGCGGACGGGTTGCAGCGCCTCGCCGACGGGGCCACGGTTGGCAGGGTCGTCTATGTCTGCTGACTGGCGCTCGCCTTTCCCCCTGGCGCAGCCGGCCCGACCGGCTCTGATACGCCGGCGCCCTGGACTCACGGCGTAGGCAGCAGCCACTCCGGGGGCCACGTCGAAACACCATGTCTGGTTGGCTGTCAGTGTCATCTGCCGTCCTTCGGAGTCGACGGTGGGACACAGGTCGACGAGCGGGACGGAAGCCTGTAGTCGATGAGCGGGTGCTCAGGGTCGAGGGAGCCAAGCCCGTGCTTCTTGTGGCGGGCGGACTGTTCGAGGGTGGGTGGCGCCACCAGTGCCTCCACGACGAAATCCTGCTGCTGGCCGGCGAGAAGCCGATGGCCAGCAGTGTCTCGCGTGGAGCGTGGCCGTTGTAGAGAGTGCCTCGGCGCAGGTCTGGGGGTCTCGCCGCGCGTCGATGATGGTGCGCTCCGCCCAGGCCATTCACCACGAGGATGAGCGGTGCGGCCCTGCTGCCGCCCGAGCCTTCACCGGGACATCGTGAGCGCCGCTTCGCCGGACACCTCACCAACGCACCCAGGGGCGATGAGTCTGGCGCGGACGCTGGCGCCGGACACGCCCTGGCCTCTCGGTCGAAGTGCCACAAGATTCGCGGCCTTGCCTGGGATGATCGCCTCCTGCACGCCACCGCGTTCAACCGTCGCCACCCGATGATGGAGGTCGCCTGACACTCGAGCTCACCACGGCGCAGCTCGACCGCGCAGCTGGCGTCCTGCTCGCCATGGCCTGCGGTGACGCCCTGGGCGCCGGGTACGGGTTCGGTCCGCCCCTGGGACCTGACGTTCCGGTCACCATGTCCGGGGGCGGCCCCTTCGAGTGGGAGCCGGGGGAGTGGACCGACGACACCTCGATGGCCATCGCCATCGCCGAGGTCGCTGCCGACGGCCACGACCTGCTCAACCCGCAGGCGCAAAACAGGGTCGCCGCCCGCTGGAGCGGCTGGGCCCAAGGCGCGAACGACGTTGGAAGCCAGACCCTCGCCGTCCTGGACGCGGCCCGGCAGGCCGCAGCCCGGCGCGGGCAGGAGAGCCCCTCAGCGACAGATCTCACCCACGCCGCACAGGCCCAGCACGCCCGGGCCGGACACTGCGGCGGCAACGGTTCCCTGTTGCACACAGCACCGATCGCCCTTGCCTTTTTGGACGATCCAGCGGGGCTGGTGCGGGTGGCCCACCAGTTCAGCGCGCTGACACAACACGACCCGGAAGCGGGGGAGGCCAGCGCTCTATGGTGCCTGGCGATCCGTCACGCCGTCCTGCACGGGAATCTCCAGGGACTGCGGCTGGCTCTGGACCACCTGCCTGACGACCGCGCACTGGTGTGGTCCCAGCGCTTGGACCACGCAGAGGCCAGCATTCCTGCGGACTTCGAGCGCCATGGGTGCGTCGTACAGCCTCTGCAGGGTGCCTGGTCGGCGATCGCGACGTCTCGCGATGCCGCCGGAAGCGATTTCACGTCGGCGGAGCACGCTCGGTCCGGACTTGAAGCAGCGGTGCGCGGTAGCCGGGACACCGACACCGTCGCGGCAGCCGCCGGTGCCCTGCTGGGAAGCGTGTACGGGGCGTCCGCCATGTCCGCCGTGTGGCGCCGTCGTTTGCACGGATGGCCCGGGCTGCGCTCCCGCGATTTGGTACGCCTCTCAGTGATGATCACGCGCGGCGGACGCCCGGACGTAGAAGGATGGCCGGCCTCTGCCCGAGTGGACTATTCCAGCTAATCGAACTGCGCCACGTTAGCCCGCCACCCCCACGACGACGGAGTGTGGCTCGGTGGCGTTGACGCACTGGAGCATCTGCCGGACGGGGTGAACGCCATTGTGTCGTTGTGCCGCCTGGGCAAAGCACAGGTCCTGGCCCCGGGTGTGGCTGCCGCCGACCACGTCGGGGTCTGGCTGATCGACGACCCCCGACCGTCAAAGAATCCGAACCTGGACTTTGTCCTGACCGACGCCGCCGCGCTCGTCGCCGCACTGCGGGCCGAGGGCAAGACCGTCCTGCTGCACTGTGTCCAGGCTCTGTCCCGAACCCCGTGCGTTGCCGCCCTGTATGGCGCGGGGCTCACCGGCCGAACCCCCACCGAAGCCCTGGTCGACGTCTTGCATGCCCTGCCCCAGGCCGACCCCAACAGCGGCATGCAGGCAGCGCTGGACCGGCTCGGATGAGCGCCGAGCCCATCTGTGAACAAGAGCCTTTCGACGATGACCACGAAGGCGTCCGTCAGGTTGCCTATCGCGCGTGCGTCGAGCCCAGATCGGTCACCGCGACATTGTGACTGCTTCTCGTGTGGTGATTGCTCGCGACGGCCGGCAGTGCTTACCCTGATCCGAGCGACGCCGCACTGGCGAAGCGAGCGTTGTCCGGCCCGGATCCTGGTGGTGAGGCGGTTGCGGGTGAATCCCGACGCGACCAGCACGGCTGTGCCCAGGCCCGCAGCGACACTGGTGAGCTTCGCAACCGAACACGTTCCCGAGTCTGCCCGCGTCGCGATGTGGGAGGAACACAACACCGCATCGCTGGTCGGGCTCACGTGCCAGGTTCCCCAGAGGCCAGCTTTTCGCGCGCGTGAGGTGAACCTGGCGCTGCCGCGGCTGCAGCTGGCCTCGGTCACCGCATCGCCACACGCGGTGAAGCGAAACCGGCGCCAGGTTGCCGACACGCCGGCGGGCTCACTTGCGGTGTACTTCGCGGTAACCGGCGAAGCCTTGCTCAGCAGCGGCGATCGGGCCTGCACGGTACGGCCGGGGCAGGTGCTGATCGTGGACGCCGACCGGCCGTTCGTCCGCTCCTTCGCCCACGGGCTGCGCGAGCTGGCCGTGACGGTGCCGTACGAAGCGATTGACCTCGACACCGGCTCCCGCGGGTTTCCGCAGGTCGTCGGGCCGGGGGGTGCGGTCGTGGCCCGAGCGCTGGCGGCACTGGTCCAACGCAGCCTGCGGCAGCCACCGCCGGACCCGGAGCATGTTGAACACGAGGTATTGATGATGCTCACCTTCATAATCAGTGGCTCGGTGAGCAACCCGCTGGCGCTGCAGTTTCTGCTGGCCGCCGAGCTGGTCCGGCGACGGCTGGCCGACCAGAGCCTTTCGGCCGCGCAGGTGGCCGCCGGTGTCGGGGTGAGCGAGCGACAACTGTCGCGAGCGTTCGCCCATCACGGCGAGAGCTACGCCCATTTCGTGTTGCGCGAACGGCTCGAACTGGCCCGCACGAGGTTGACTGCTGCGGCGCCTGACACCTCGATCGCCGAGATTTCCAGGTGTTGCGGATTCACCGCGGCGGCCCATTTCACCCGGGTGTTCAGCGCACTCTACGGCTGCCCGCCGCGCGACGTCCGCGATCGCAGTTGACTATTTCGGCCACGTCCGGCCGTCCCGCCCGTTTTCGGTCGCTCGGTCCGCGAGACTAAACGGCGCACAACTGCCCGCGCGGGCAGGCAGCAAATGAGAGGGATTGTGACGATGGCGACATTCGACGACGGGGTAGTCCCGACCGAGCTGCCCTCCTCCGACGTGGTAAGCACAGATGTGCTGGTCGTCGGCTCGGGCCCGGCCGGGGGGTCGGCGGCGCTGTTCCTGTCCAGCCTCGGTGTCGACAACATGATGATCACCAAGTACCGGTGGACGGCGAACACGCCCAGGGCGCACATCACCAACCAGCGCACGATGGAGATCTTTCGCGACCTCGGCATCGAGGAACAGGTCAAGGCCGAGGCGACGCCGCACCATCTGATGGGCGACACGGTGTTCTGCACCTCGATCGCGGGTGAGGAGCTGGGCCGCATCCTGACCTGGGGCACAAGCCCGGCGCGGCACGGCGACTACGAGGGCGCCTCGCCGTCACTGAACTGCGACTGCCCCCAGACCTACCTCGAACCGATCCTGCTGCGCAACGCCACGGTGCGCGGCACGGTGACCCGATTCTCAACTGAGTACCTCAATCACCAACAGGACGAAGACGGGGTGGACGTTCGGGTGCTCGACCGGGTGACCGGTCGCGAGTACACGATCCGCGCGAAGTACTTGATCGGCGCCGACGGTGCCCGATCCAAGGTCGCGCAGGACAGCTCCCTGCCGATGCACGGTGAAATGGACATTGCCGGGTCGATGAACATCACGTTCAAGGCCGACCTCGCCGAACTGGTCGGACACCGGCCGTCGGTGCTGTACTGGGTGGTTCAGCCCGGTTCGAACATCGGAGGCATCGGCACCGGCCTGGTGCGCATGATCCGGCCGTGGAACGAGTGGCTAATCGTCTGGGGCTACGACATCAACTCGGAGCCGCCGCAGCTCGACGATGTGGCCGCCGCCGAGATCGTGCGAAACCTGGTGGGTGTGCCAGACCTCAACGTCGAGATCCAGGGTTACAGCCTGTGGGGCAACAACGAGATGTACGCGACCGCACTCCAGTCGGGGCGGGTGTTCTGCGCCGGCGATGCGGTGCACCGGCACCCGCCAAGCAACGGTCTCGGCTCGAACACCTCGATCCAGGACTCCTACAACCTGGCGTGGAAGCTCGCGGCGGTGCTGCGCGGGCAGGGCGACACCCAGCTGCTCGACACCTACACCACCGAGCGAGCCCCGGTCGCGCGGCAGATCGTGACCCGAGCCAACCAGTCAGCGCGGGAGTTTGGGCAGATCTTCGACGCGTTGGGCATCGCGGGTGCGCTGACCGAACAGCAGATGCTCGCCGGGATCGAGGGACGCAAGGCGAATACCGCCGAGGGTGCCGCGCAGCGCAAGGCGTTGCGCGAGGCGATGGAACTGAAGAACTACGAGTTCAACGCGCACGGCGTCGAGCTGGGACAGTGCTATGCCTCGACCGCGATCGTGCCGGACGGGTCGTCGCGGCCCGAGCCCACCCGTGATCCAGAGCTGTACTACCAGGCGCAGACCTTCCCCGGCGCCCGGCTGCCGCATGCCTGGGTGGGGGATGGGCGGCATAAGTGGTCGACTCACGACCTGGCGCCATACAACCGGTTCACCGGCATCACCGGCATCACCGGGCAGGCCTGGGCCGATGCCGCGCCCGCAGTCGCGAAGAGACTGGGCATCGAGCTGGCAGTGGTGGTGATCGGGCCAGGGCAGGAGGTCACTGACCTGTACTTCGACTGGGCGAAGCTGTGTGAGGTTGATGAGGACGGCATCATTCTGGTGCGCCCTGACAAGCACGTCGGCTGGCGGTCGATGACGATGGTGGCTGACCCCGAGCTTGTGCTGGCCCGCGTGCTGGCCCAGATCCTGCACCGGGAGGTGTGACCGGTGGTCCTCGCATTCCACCACGTCACCCTCGGCCAGCGGGTGCTGTTCGGTACCGGACAGGCGGCCGCGAACCTGGCCGCCGAGGTAGAGCGGTTGGGCGCCAGGTCGATCATGGTGATCGCCGCGGCATCCGAACAAGCAGTCGCCGAGCAGGTGTGCACCGGTATCACCCCGGCCGTGCTCTATGACGAGGTTGTCCAGCACGTGCCGGTCGAGAACGCCGAGCGGGCCCGGGCGATCGCCGCCGAACATGGCGCCGACCTGCTGGTGTGCATCGGGGGCGGGTCGACCACGGGGCTGGCCAAGGCGGTCGCGCTCACCGGCGGCATGCCGATCGTCGCGGTGCCGACGACCTACGCCGGCTCGGAGGCGACCAATGTCTGGGGTCTGACCGAGGACGCACGCAAGACCACAGGCGTCGATGACCGTGTGTTGCCGGTCTCGGTGGTGTATGACGCGGAGCTGACACTGTCCCTGCCGGCGGAGCTGTCGGTTTCCTCTGGGCTGAACGCACTCGCGCACTGCGTGGACGGGCTGTGGGCGCCCAAGGCCGATCCGATCAACGCCGCGCTCGCCGTTGAGGGAATCCGGGTGCTGGTCGCCGCGCTGCCGGTGGTGCATCGTGAGCCCCGCAACATCGATGCGCGCGAGCAGTGCGTGTACGGCGCGTACCTGTCTGCGGTGGCGTTCGCGTCGTCAGGATCGGGGCTGCATCACAAGATCTGCCACGCGCTCGGCGGTGCGTTCAACCTGCCGCACGCGCAGACGCACGCCACAGTTCTGCCGTACGTCCTCGCGTTCAACGCCGACGCGGCGCCGGAGGCGGCCGGCCGGATCGCGAGCGCTTTCGGCGCGGCGGGGACGACCCCGCAGAGCGCGGTTTCCGCGCTGAACGGCCTGCGGGCCGTACTCCAGGCGCCGCGGGCTTTGCGTGACTGTGGATTCAACGAGGGCCAGATTCGCGAGGCCGTGGGCCTGATCCTGCCGGCCGTGCCTGAGTCGAATCCGCGGCGCGTCACTGAGGCGAACCTGAGCCAGCTGTTGCACGATGCTTGGTCCGGCGCGGAGCCCGTACGAAGGGGAGATGGCACATGACCTCAAGGGAGCAGGCCGATCGTGAGGCCGCGTTGACCGATCGGGTGGTGCAGAGCTTTGCCGGTACGGAATCGACGCGGTTGAAACAGGTCATGGAGTCGCTGGTGCGCCACCTGCATGCCTTCGCCCGCGACGTGCGGCTCAGTGAGGCGGAATGGCGGCAGGCGATCGACTATCTCACTGCCTGTGGGCACATCACCGACGACCGGCGCCAGGAGTTCGTGCTGCTCTCTGACGTGCTGGGGTTGTCAATGCAGACGATCACCGTCAACAACGCAGCCTACGGCGATGCCACCGAGGCCACCGTGGTCGGACCGTTCTTCGTCGCGCACTCACCCGAGATCGCGATCGGCGGCGACATGTCGCACGGCGCGACGGGAATGCCGTGCTGGGTCGAGGGAACCGTGCGTGACTGCGCCGGTGCGCCACTGCCCGGCGCGCGCATCGAGGTATGGGAATGCGATGCCGACGGTCTCTACGACGTGCAGTACGCCGATGACCGGACGGCCTGTCGTGCGCATCTTTTCGCAGCCGCGGACGGGTCGTACTCGTTCAAGGGGGTCAAACCGGTACCGTACCCGATTCCGGACGACGGGCCCGTCGGAGCGCTGCTGGGGGCCACCGGACGCTCGCCGATGCGGGCCGCGCACCTGCACTTCATGGTGTCAGCGCCCGGGCAGCGGACCCTGGTCACCCACATCTTCGTGGCCGGTGACGACTATCTCGAGCGTGACTCGGTATTCGGGGTCAGGGACTCACTCATCCGCGAGTTCGCCGACCAGCCCGCGGGCACCCCGACCCCGGACGGGCAGGTCCTGGCCGAGACGTGGACCCGGGCGCGGTTCGACATAGTCCTCGCCCCGGCTGGTAGGTGAGCGGTGGTGAACTGACCCCAAGCGCTGCGCGCGTCGAGCTCGTCGAGGTCCGTGAATGCGTCGGCCAGACCAGGTGAGTGCAACCCGAGCAAGCCGGGCGAGCTGCCGGCGCCGTGGACGTATGCTCGCGACGTGTTCCAGGCGGCGGGGCTCCGCGCCACCTCACCGCAGGCCGAAACAACGTCCGTGGACGTCCCCCCATAGGGGGCTGATCGGTCTGCGCGACCAACTCAATGCGCAGGCCGATTCGGGTGGACATCTCGGGACGTCAGGGCACTGATCTTGCGCTCAGCTGGGACTACCTCACATGTTCTTGGCGCCGGCTCTGGTGGCCTCACGGATCCGAAAGTAGGTGCCGCACCGGCAGATGTTGCGGATCTCGTCGAAGTCGGCGTCGCTGATCACGCGACCCTCGCGCCGGGCTTGGTTGACCTTGGCGACGGCGGCCATTATCTGACCGGGCTGGCAGTAGCCGCACTGCGCGACGTCCTCGTCGATCCAGGCCTCCTGCATCGGGTGCAGATCCTTGCCGACGGTTCCGGGCAGACCCTCGATGGTGGTGACCTCGTCGGTCTCCTTGATCTGCGACACCGGCACGGAGCAGGGGTTGAACGCCGCGCCGTTGATGTGGCTAGTGCAAGCCTTACAGACATTAATGCCACAGCCGTACTTTGGGCCGGTGACGCCCAGGACGTCGCGCAGCACCCACAACAGACGCACGTTGTCGGCGACGTCGACGGTCACCATCTCACCGTTGAGCTTGAAGGTGTGTTCGGGCACGGGATCGCTCCTCAATACGTGTGCGTCAAGCCGTCGGTCGGCGACTGCGGAATGGGCGGAACAGTGGCCTTGGGCACAAAGCCGAGGGGCTGGTTGTGGTTGATCGGGAAACTGGTCGGCATGGTGCCTGTGGCTCGTGTGTAGGCACAGGCGGTGGCGGCGTACGCCGATGCGACACCGAACTCCCCTGCCCCGCCTGGCTCTTGGACGTCAGAGGGCATCACGATCACCTGGATCTCGGGTGGGGCGTTCCACTGCCGCGTGTAGTAGTAGTCGTCCCAGCTGCCCTCCAGGAAGTAGCCGTCCCTCAGGTGCAGGCTCGACGTCAGCGCCAGGGCGATGCCGTCCATGATCCCGCCCTGCATCTGGGCCTCGAGGCCGCGCGGGTTGATGGCCAGACCGACGTCGACGGCCATCACGACCTTGGTGACGCGAGGACCCGTCCAGGCGTTGCGGACCTTGCGGTCGACGGTCTGCGGGCGACAGTCGAGCTCGACGAGGCACGCGTTCACGCCCTTGTACTCCTTGTGGAGCGCGATGCCCTGCGCCATCCCCGACGGCATGGACCGACCCCACTTCCCAACCTCGGCGACCTTGTCGAGCACGGCCCGTACCCGGTCGGTCTTGAGGAACTCACGGCGGAACTTGTAGGGGTCCTTGCCGAGTGCGTTGGCGAGCTGGTCTGTCATCAGCTCGCGCGCCGTGCAGACGTCGGGCGAGTAGATGTTTCGCATGCTGCCGGTGTTGAACGCCGCGTCGACCTCGGTGAGCGTCTGGTCGGTGACCCCGTAGTTGTAGGGCACCTCTTGGCTGAGCGTGAAGATCGTCTCGGCGAAGCTGAGGTTGCCACCCACCGGAAGCTTGGCGGCCATCGCTGTGATGATCTCGCCGAGCCCGTGCGCGAAGTTTGTGGAGACGCTGGTGTGCCGCTGTTCGAAGGTCAGCACGTTGCCTGCCAGGTACGACGCCCGGATCCGCGACGTCGCCATCGGGTGCGTGCGCCCCACTCGCGCGTCGTCGGTGCGGTGCCACATCAACCGCACCGGCTTGCCCATCGCCCTGGAGATCTCAGCGGCCTCCAGGGCGGCATCGTAGAACAGCTTGCGACCGAACGAGCCGCCACTGGTCATCACGTGCACCTTGACGGCGCTCTGCGGCAGCCCGAGCATCTGTGCGATCTCCTGCTGGGCCACGATCGGTGACTTCAGCCCGGACCAGATCTCGGCCCGGTCTGATCGGACGTCGGCGATCGCAGCGTTGGGCTCCAGGGCGCTGTTGCTGCGGAAGTAGAAGGTGAACGCCGACTCGACCGTCTTGACGAACGGTCCGAGCGGGGGCACGGCGAGCGGGAGCTCAGCCGCCTTGAGCTCGTTGAGGACCGAGGCGTCGGACTTGCCTTCGACCGTTCCCGCATTCCACGAGACGTCCAGCGCACGGATGGCGTCGATGACCTGGCCGAAGGTGTCGCCCCGCACCGCGACACCGGAAGAGACCGTTGCGATATGGGTGATCCCCGGCATCGCAAGAACCTCGGACATGTTCTGTATCTGCTTGGGTGTGCCGTTCAGCGTGGGCGCGCGGCAGACCATCGTCGGCTTCGCGTCCGGCAGATCCAGGTCGAGGGTAAAACCCTTGCGGCCAGTGACGGCCTCCAGTGCATCGACCCGATTCTGAGGCTTCCCGATGACGGTGAAGTCGGCGGTTGCCTTGAGGCTGACCCCAACCCTGCGCGTCTGCTGGACGGCGGCTTTGGTGGCCAGCTCGCCGTAGGTCACGCTCGACCCGCTCGGCGCCTGGATCACGCCACCCTTGGCCGTCAACCGGTCCACGGTGTCACCGAGCTCGATCGCCGCCGCCTCCATCAGCGCGCGCTTTGCTATCGCGGCAGCGACTCGAATCGGTGTGTATGTCGAGATGGTCGTGTTCGAGCCGCCAGTGAGCTGGTTGAAGAGCAGTTCGGGCCGCGCATCCGCAAGAGTCACGTTGACCTTGTGAACGGGGATGTCGAGCTCTTCGGCTACGAGCATCGCGGTGGATGTGGTGATGCCCTGGCCCACCTCGGCACGCGGGAGCGCGAAGGAGGCCGTTCCGTCCGTGTTGATCGTGACAGTGATCAGGTTCGAGGTCGGGAGCGTTGCATCCTTGAGCATGTCGTTGAGGTCGTAGATCTCCGGCGGCTGGGGCCCGGAGGGGATCGCGGCCTCGGCCGATCGCGGCGCGCTGAGCCCGAGCTCGGCCGCAGCCGCCAGGGTGGGCGCAGCGATCAGAAAGCCGATGAACCGGCGCCGGTCGGTCACTATCGAAGCGACGCCGCCCCGTTGCCCGGTCGATGACGGGTCGCTGTGGCGGGACGCTCGGCGATTCAAGGTCATGGCTGTCCTCTCAACGAACTATCCGCAGACTGGTTCAGGTGCAGCTCACGAGATGGGCTCGCGCGGCGCTGCCGCCTATCCGTGGGGTGTATTTCGGATCGAGCCTGACACAGCTCGTTGGTGTCCGGGATGCCCAAATCGCCCACGATTCTGCGATGTGAAGTGTGCACAGTGCCCACTCACCTGGTTGGGTTCAGCAGGTGGTTGGCGCGTAGCGCCAAGGTCAGCTCGACCGGGATCCGCTCGGTCGACAGGTCGCGTCCGGTAACCGCCTCGATCCTGCGTATTCGGTTGATCACCGTGTTGCGGTGGCAGTGCACCGTCTCGGCCGTTCGGGTTGTGGATCCTGCGCTGGCGACCCAACATTCGAGTGTCTGAAGCAGCGGGATGCGCTCGGCCTCGGACAGTGCGAGCAGCGGGCCCAGCCACATCTGTACCAGCCGCTCGGAGAGCTCCGGCGAATCGATGAGGATAGCCTCGGGCATCCGGTCCTGCAGTGCGACGACCTCGCTTCTGCCAGAGGTGAGGGTGCGCAAGGCGAGCATGGCCTGGCGGTGGGCAGCCTCGATCTCGGCCAGTCCGGAGACGACGAGCGAGACGCCGACCGGGAAGGCACAAGCTCGGCGCAGCACGTCCAGGGCCGTGCCGAGCGGATGACGTCTGAGCGCAACCAGTCCTACCACCAGGTCCGAGCGCCAGTGCCACGCCGAATCGACGCCTCGGCCCGACAACCGGCTCCGCAGGTGTCGGGTGATCTCGTCGTAGTTCGCGTGCAGGTCGGCCGACACGACGACGTACGGTCCGTTCTCAGGCAGCCCCACGGTGTGGGCCGCGTGGTGGGCGAAGACGGGGTCCGTCGCTGCTCCGCTCAGGAGTCCTTCCCAGAGCGCGACCTTGCGCTGCTCATGTGCACGGACTCGATCGCGCTCCGTTGCGTGGAACGACGCGGCCACCTGGGCGGAGGCCCGGTCTACGACCTCCCACACCCGGCTCCCGACGTCGAGCAGCTCATCGACGTCGACGTCACCGTCCAGCCGGGCCTGCTCGATCAGGGCTTCCCAGATCAGCCGCCCGCCGAGTCGAAACGATCGCAGTACATCGTCCAACGGAAGGCCTTGCTCCGCCCGGCGCTGCCCGGTGGCGCGTGCGGCGTCGAAGTAGCTGTCCTGCGCCGGATCGCCCGATCCTGCTGTCATGCCGGAGCCCACGAGAAGCTGCAGGATCCCAGTGATGTTGTCATGGCAAGACTGCCGGAGGTCTTCCTCCGGCACGACGTTGATTGTCCGATAGCCGGGGTTCTGCTCCAGGATGGTGAGCACGAGACGGTCGGTCAGCGGTGTGACCCGCTCTTTGACAGCCTCTGCCAGGGATTCCGTCCCACCCTGGCCGGTGACGTTGCGACGGTGCGTAGTGTCCACTCCCATAGTTGAGATAACGAACGAGCGCGCCGAAGGACACGCGGTCCCTCAGGGGCTGGAGATTGGCCAGGCAGCTCATGGCACGTACCTGGTCGCGTCGGGGACGGTGCCCGAGGCGGTGGCGCAGGGATAATGTGACGCGTACCAGTACGACCTGGAGGACCCGATGCCCGCAGAAGCGAACACTAGGCTGAGCCGCCTTGCCGTTACCGGAGCATGAAAGTCGCCGGGCTGGTTCTTGCCGCTGGTGGCGGCTCCCGCCTTGGACGTCCCAAGGCCGAGGTCGTCGTCGGCGGCCGCCGACTGGTGGACCTGGCGATCGAGTCGTGCATCTGGGCGGAACTGAGCCCGGTCGTCGTGGTCCTGGGCGCCGCCTGGCTGACACCCATGCCGCCAGCTGCGCGCCCCGACGGTGTCACCCCGGAGATCTGGCTGGTGGAAAACTCCGACTGGGCTACCGGCATGGCGTCGTCGTTGCAGGCCGGGCTGGCAGCTCTGCAGGCAGACCTGAGCATCGAGGCCGTGGTCGTCACTCTGGTCGACACCCCCTCTGTCGGCCAGGAACACCTGAGCCGCATCGGTTCGGCTCTGCGCGGCGGGTCTACTGCCGCCATCGCTACCTATGAGGGCAAAGCGCGCACCCCGGTGGGACTTGCCCGTGAGGTTTGGGCCGACGTGGGCGCAACCGCCGCTGGGGACGAAGGAGCCCGGGGGTGGCTGCGTGCCCACCCGCACCTGGTCACCCACGTCGAGTGCGCCGACCTCGGCTCGTGGAAGGACATAGACACCCCGGCTGACCTGCCCGACTGACTCAGCGCGCACGGGTGACTGGGCAGGTTTGTGGGTCAGGTCAGCGTTGTGGCCAGGCCCGGCTCCGCGCGGGTCGGGCACGACTTCGGCCAACACCGCCAGCGAGACGGGGAGGCATTTCCCAGGCCGGTCGGCCGGGACGGCGCCGGCTTGTCCGGTGCCAAGCGAGCTCCTTCTCCGGTTGTCGGTGTAAACCCGCCAGGTGCCTGGCGACGGTTTCGTGTACGGGGCAACGGCTCGCGCACAACCATTGCCTCCACCGGTGTGCGCGAGGTCCTCCTGCTTGACCAACCGGGTGGCAACGCAAGCGGATTCGGGTGGACATCGGGGGACGCCGGTGCACAGATTCCGCGCTGGTTGGGGGTGTTGAGCACGGTAGTTGTGCCTGACACAGAAGAGGTCACTGGGTCGAGTCCGGTATTGCGTCCGCGTTGGCCCGTGATTGTCCAACGGTGTCGGTACACCAGTCCGGCCAGATGGAAGAAGTCACGAGACTGTTGGCGTCGGAGCGGTTTGGGCCGGGCTGGACGAAGTGCCCTACCCTTGCCATGTGACGATCGACGACCAGGTGACGGTTCGGTTCTTCGCGGGTGCTCGTGCTGCGGCCGGGTGCGATCAGGTGACGGTGGTCCCTGGACCGCTGGAGGAGGTCATCGAGGGTCTGCATGCCGCCTTCCCCGCTCTCACGGCGGTGACCCCCTTGTGCACTTACCTTGTGGACGGCGTCAGCGCGCAGCGGCGCGACGACGGCCCGTACATCGGCGCAGGCTCAAGCGTGGACGTGCTGCCCCCCTTCGCCGGCGGCTAACCGGCGGTTGCCGACATCGGTCGCGGGCGGTCGCATTGTCCGCAGAGGGCCGCGCGGCGCGGCCCAACTGAGGCCAGGGCGTGGATTCGAAGAACAGTAAGGGCCAACAGGCGGTATGAGCGTGCACTAGACCGAAGTTACGTGCCGTGTGACGCGTGAAACCCCTGTTGAGCAGGGGTTTCACCGTTTTCTGGGTTGGGCGTTCTGGCTACTTCAGGGTGAGTGGGATCGGTGCGTCCAGGAGTTCGAAGGCTCGGCGCCCGGTGGGGGTGGCCACGGCGAGTAGGTCGAAGCCGGACTGGTCGTGGCCGGCGACTCGTAGGTGGTTGCGGGTCAGGGTGGCGAGGTGGTCCAGCAGCGAGGTGAAGCTCCGGGCGGGCTGGTCGTCGGTGGTGGT
>DAITND010000017.1:17554-25561 GCA_036834825.1 Dermatophilaceae bacterium | reverse complement strand
TGGACGACCGCTGCACGACCGGTTGCGCCGCAGCGTCGCCATTGCGCTGCGCGACCGGGTTGCCGGGCAGGACAACGCGGCGAAGGCTGCGCTGATCTGGGACAAGGCGGGCGAACGCTGGTTCACGTCGTCGGACCCGATCTGGCGGGTGCACGCCGCTGCCTCGATGTTCGTCGCGGGCATCCGGGCACTGTTGCTCCAGTCCCTGCACCCACTGGCCATGGCGGGCGTCGCCGGACACTCGGGCTACAAGGGCGACCCCTGGGGGCGGCTGCAGCGCACGAGCACGTTTCTGGCAACCACGACGTTCGGCACCATCGGGGACGCCGAGCCCCTGATCGAGGCGATCCGTGGGATCCACCAGCGTGTGCGGGGCCGGACTCGCGTGGCCGTTTGTACGCCGCCAGCGACCCGCACCTGCTGAAATGGGTTCACATCGCCGAGGCCGACAGCTTCCTGCGGACCCACCAACGGTACGCAGTGACTCCCCTGAGCGCCGCCGAGGCAGACGTCTACGTGGCCCAGTCATGTGTCGTGGCGACCAGACTCGGCGTCATCGACCTGCCAACGACCGTTGCCGAGCTCGACGACGCGATCGAGTCCCACCGGCCCGAGCTCGTGGGCACGCCGGCGGCCAAGGGCGCGGCCCGCTTCCTGCTGGTCCACCCACCGCTGCCCTGGAGTGCCCGACCGGGATACGGCGCACTGGCAGGCGCCGCGGTCGCCCTTCTGCCTCCGTGGGCACGCCGACACCTGGCCCTACCCCAGCTGCCGCCGGCCGAGCGTGCTATCGCGCTGCCGCTGGGTGGCGCCGCCACCGGCGTCATCCGTTGGGCGCTCCAGCACCCGCACGAACCGCCGCGCTGAGCAACCCTTCGGTGTCGATGACCCACTCGGGGTCGAGCCGGCGCTGCCGGAGACGCCCCGGTCGACCAGCCGGGCGAACGCCGGGTCGACAACCGCCATCGCTTCGAGGTCATCGCCATGCTTGGTCATCTGAGCCACGCGTGCATCCAGCAGGGGTCCAGTGGCCCGTCGGGCGACGCACGCGGTCACCAACCCGCACCACGACACTGGTGTTGCCACCCTGGAGGACCTCCTGGGCTGGCGTCTCGTGCACGGGTCAGGAGATGAGTGCGTCCACGAAGGCCTCCGGGTCGAAGGGGGCCAGGTCGTCGGGGCCCTCCCCGAGACCGACCAGCTTGACCGGGACGCCGAGCTTGCGCTGAACGGCCACGACGATGCCGCCCTTGGCCGTCCCGTCGAGCTTGGTCAGCACGATGCCGGTGACATTGACGACCTCGCCGAAGACCTCTGCCTGACGCAGACCGTTCTGTCCCGTCGTAGCGTCCAGAACCAGCAGAACCTCATCGATCGGGCTCTGTTTCTCCACGACCCGCTTGACCTTGCTGAGCTCGTCCATGAGTCCGACCTTGTTGTGCAAACGGCCGGCGGTGTCGATCAGGACCACGTCGGCCTCCATCTCAACCGCGGCTTTGACGGCGTCGAAGGCGACGGAGGCGGGGTCTGCGCCGTCTCGGTCGGAGCGGATCGTGGGCACGCCCACGCGCTCGCCCCAGGTCTGCAGCTGGTCAGCCGCGGCAGCGCGGAAGGTGTCCGCGGCACCCAGGACGACGTCCTTGTCCTGAGCCACCAGGACGCGCGCCAGCTTGCCGACCGTGGTGGTCTTGCCTGTCCCGTTGACCCCGACCACCATGACCACCGCTGGGCGACCCTGCACCCGGGACGAGGCGATGGAGCGATCCATCGAGCGATCAACGAGCCTGAGCAGATCCTCGCGCAACCAGCCGCGAACCGTCTCCTGGTCACGTACCCCTTCGATGGTGACCCGGGCCCGCAGCGAGTCGACCAGCTCTCTGGTTGCCTCGACACCCAGGTCCGAGCTGAGCAGCGTGTCCTCGACGTCCTCCCAGGCCTGCTCGTCCAGTCCCCCGCTGGACAACAGGGACAGCAGCCCCTTGCCCAGGACCGTGTTCGAACGCGCCAGCCGGGCCCGAAGACGCTGCAGGCGGCCGGTGGCCGACTCGGGCCGCTCGATCGAGGGTGCGGCAGCGGGCTCCTGGATGACATCAGGCTCCAGGGTGGTGACGGTCGGGCCGTCGTCCGGACCGGCCGAGGACTCTTCGGCCTCAGAGCCCGAACCTCCGTGGGCCTGCGGTGGAGGCGTCCCCGGCGGGATGGTCTTGCCTGTGCCGCCGCGGCCCCGTTGCAGCCCGAACAGCAGGGCGATCCCCGCGAGGACGATGACAACCGCGATGGCGATGAGTACCTGGGATTGGGTCACAGTTGGTGATTGTTCCAGATCCGTGAGCCGGCGCAGCGCCACGTACCCCTCTTCCTGGACGTCGCGATGCTCCTGTGGGGGCCGGTGCCGTTTCGAACATCGCCCGGGTCAGCACGATGATGATGAGGTCGCCGGTGGTTTGGACCAGCCATGTCCTGCCGGCCGGCGACAAGGACTCGGGCGGCACCTCGACGGCGGCTCTTCGCGACAGGGGCGGGCGTCGCCGGGATCTGCTCAGGGCGCCCCCGCCAGGACTGCGTCCCTCTGCCGTGGATGCTCAGCCGGGGTGAAGAAGCCCTGAGGCCATTCGGGTAGGGCCCCGGCAACGGGGAAGACACCAGCCAGGACGTGCAGGTCAGATCTGCAGTCGCGGCGAACGGACCGTCCCCGCGATTGCGGGGACCAGGATGATCAGCCACGGCAGAGCCCAAAGCCACAGACCCTTGACCAGCAGGCCGACGGCGAACGCCGCGATGCCGACCAGCCCGGCCAGAGCACGATTTCGGTCCCCGGACAGGGCGAGCAGCCCGGCGGCCGCCTCGTAGCCGACTCCGATGATCGGCACCCAGACCCGCGGGTGCTCGCCCATCGTTGCCGCCCACAGCTGTTGGAGGGGCTCCGGGCCTGCCGTCCAGGTGCCGAGGTCGGCATAGGCCTGCGGCGCAGCCGCGGCCAGGATGGCGTTGATCGCGGCACCGGCGATCAACATCGCTGCGCTGACCTGTGCCACCCGTCGGGGCCACCGCCGCTGGTCGGAGGTCGCGCCGGCGGTCCGGTCCCCAGTCGTGGCCATGACTACCTCTTTCGCCCGGGGTGCACGCCCGGACATCTCGACCCAGGCACCCTCAGGAGTACGCCCACCAGGGACCAACGACCCTCTTGGTGACGGCGCCGAACCCATCGACCTTCACATCAGCCCCGGTTCGCCGGCCGGGGTGACCTGTGGGTCCTTGCGAGATGGCCAAAGCAGAGAACGGTCATGGCCTGCGTGCAGGTTCAGTCTTCGCTGACCCTGGTGACGTCGGACACCTTGTCGCGTGCGCCCTCCAAAGCCTCGCCGGTCTTCTCGCGTGCGGCCCCCAAAGCCTCGCCGGTCTTCTCCCGCACCATGGACACCATGTCTTCCCCCTTGGGCGTCAGCATGCCACGGCCCTCGCGGCGCGCGGGAACCGCGACCACGCACACAACCACCACGGCGAGGACGACGCTCAGAAGCATTCCAATTTCGAGCACAAACATATAACCATCGTGCCCCAAGAACACGTCCGTGAACAACCGGCGCGCCGCGGTATGGCGCTAGTGCGACGCACGTCTCATGGGCAAGGCCACCTCAGGCTCTCTGAAGGTCCCGGATCCGCTGGGAGACCACAGTGCTGACACCGTCGCCGCGCATCGTGACGCCATACAGGGCGTCGGCGATCTCCATCGTGCGTTTCTGGTGGGTGATGACAATCAGCTGACTGGAGGCGCGCAACTCCTCGAACAGGGTGATCAACCGGCCCAGGTTGGCGTCATCCAGCGAGGCCTCGACCTCGTCCAGGATGTAGAACGGGCTGGGCCGCGCCTTGAAGATGGCCACGAGCAGCCCTACGGCCACCAGTGAACGCTCGCCGCCGGACAGCAGCGAGAGCCGCTTGATCTTCTTGCCCGGAGGACGCGCCTCGATCTCGATCCCGCTGGTGAGCATGTTGTCGGGATCGGTGAGGACGAGTCGCCCCTCACCCCCGGGGAACAGCCGGCCGAAGACAGCCTCGAACTCGGCTGCGGTGTCCCAGTAGGCCTCGGTGAAGACCTTCTCGACACGCTCGTCGACCTCACGGACGATGTCCAGGAGATCGCGTTTGGAGTTCTTGAGGTCCTCGAGCTGCTCAGTCAGGAACTTGTGACGTTCCTCCAGGGCGGCATACTCCTCCAACGCCAGCGGGTTGACCCGACCCAGTGTGGAGAGCTTGCGCTCAGCGGAGCGCAAGCGTTTGGCCTGGGCATCGCGCACGTACGGAACAGCCGCGACCTCATCACTGACAGTCCCAGAGTCCTCAGAGCTCGCATCGATGTCGGCGATCACCGGCACCATCTGGTGGGGGCCGAAGTCCTGCACTAGGACCTGCGGGTCGATGCCAAGCTCCTCGAGCGCCTTGACCTGCAACGCCTCGATTCGCAGGCGTTGCTGGGTGCGTGCCACCTCGTCGCGATGCACCAGGTTGGTGAGGTCGCCCAGCTCGTCGCCCAACGCACCGATCTCGCGCCGCACGATCGTCAGCGCAGCCTCTCGCTCGGTTCGCCCCTGTTCGGCGCTGGCCCGCTCCGCGGTCCCCTGGGTCAGCGCTCGAGTCACCCACTGCACCGCGTATGCCGCACCGCTGCGGACCGCATCGGCCACCGTGGCCTCGCGCTGGCGACGCTCGCGGCGCGCGGCCGCCCGCTCGCGGGCTGCCAGCTCGGACCGCGCGGCCGCCTCCAGGGACTCGGCCCGTGCCAACATGGCGCGCGCCCGTTCCTCACGGGTGCGCAGCGTCAGACGTAGCTCGGTCTCGGCAGCGCGGGCCTGGGTGGCGCCGGCCTCCAGGCGGTCACGTTCCTGGCTGGAGGGGTCTTGCTCGCCCGGTTCGGCACTGGCTGCCTCCAGCCGCTCGCTGAGGGCGAGGTGCTCGGCGCGGTCGCTGCCCAGGGCCGTCTCGGCCGCAGCGATCGCCCGCTCGATGCGCTCGGCCTCGCCGCGCCCGGCGCGGACCGCGGCGCCGAGCTGGCCCAGCCGCTCGGCGACCGCAGCCATCCTGGCGTCGGACTCGTGCAGACGCTCCAGGGCGGCCTCCACCGATTCGCTGGCCGTGGCGACTCGCTGGTTTGTGCTCGCCAGGGCGAACCTGGCCTGCTCGCGAGCCCGGACCGCCTCCTGGACCTTGTCCTGGGTCTCATCGACGGCGGCCTGAATCTCGATCAGGCTGGGCGCAGACGCGCTGCCGCCACGCACAGAGCCCGGGGCGAAGACGTCCCCGTCGGGGGTTACCGCCGTGATCCCCTGAGCGCGGGCGACCAGATCCATGGCAGTGCCGGGATCCTCAACCAGGGCGACGCGATCCAGCAGCTGCTCGACCGCCGGTCGGACACTGTCCGGACAGGTCACCACATCTCGAGCCCACACCGCGCCCCCGCTCAGTCCCGGCCAGCTGGACACGTCGACCGAGGCAGCGGTGGCCGCCACGATCAGACCTGCCCGACCGGCGTCCTGCTCGCGCAAGGTCGCGATGGCGCGTTGTGCCCCCTGAGCCGAGTCGACGGCCAGCGCATCCGCCGCCCACCCGAGGGCGGCAGCAACGCCGGTCTGGTGTCCTGCCCTGATCTGCAGAAGGGCTGAGACCGAACCCATCAGCCCGTGCGCCGTCTCCCCGGCCGCGAGCAGCGCAGCCGCGCCATCCTTGCGCCGCAAGCTGAGCTGGAGCGCCTCAAGCCGGGCCGCGGAGCTGGAGCGGTCGCTGTCGGCGTCCCGCTCGGCTTGGCGCCACGCCAGCACCTCCGCCTCGGCCAGCGCCAGCGCGGCCGCGGCCTGCTCGTAGGCGGTGTCCAGGCCTACTTCGCCCTCCTCGTCCGCGGCCACCGATGCTTCCAGAGCCGCAAACTCCTCCTCGGCCCGGGCAGCGCGGGCCCGGCTCTGCTCGACGGACTGCTGGAGCCGGCCGATCTCGGCCTCTCCGGCCTCGATCCGGCTACGCCGTGCGCCCACCTGGCCTGCCAGCTTGGCCAGCCCCTCGCGCCGATCTGCGGCGGCACGCACGAGGCGGGTGAGCCGAGCGGTCTCGGCGGCAAAGGCGATCTCGATCTCGCTGCGGTGCGCCACCGCCGCGTCAAGGGCGTCCTTGGCCTGTCCGGACTCGACGATCAGCGCCTGCTCCTGCTGACGCACCGAGTCGGCCTGGGCGCGCAGGAGATCGGGATCGCGGGAGCTGTTGTCGGCGTTGTCGCTCTCATCTTCGGAAAGGAGCCGGACCCGTTCGGCGGCCAGCGAACCGGTCGCACTCAGACGCTCACGCAGCGAGGACAACGCGAACCAGCGCTCCTGGGCACGAGCCAGCAACGGCGCCGACTCCTGCGCCTCGAGCTCGAGCACGGCCAAGCGCGAGCGAACGGCGCTCAGGGCCTCTTCGGCCTCGGCGCGACGGGCGATGAGGGCGGTCTCGTCGGCGACCTCCTGCTCCAAGGTGCTGGTCAGCTGGGACAGGTCGTCGGCGAGCAGCCGAAGCCGTGCGTCCCGCGCCTCCGCCTGGATCGTGGCCGCCCTGCGCGCGGCCTCGGCCTGGCGGCCCAGCGGTCCGAGCTGGCGACGGATCTCGCCGGTCAGGTCATTGACCCGGATGAGGTTGGCCTCCATCGTCTCCATCTTGCGCAGCGCTCGCTCCTTGCGCTTGCGATGCTTCAGGACTCCGGCAGCCTCCTCAATGAAGCCGCGGCGTTCCTCGGGAGTGGCGCGCAGAATCGCTTCGAGCTGCCCCTGGCCGACGATGACGTGCATCTCGCGGCCGATACCGGAGTCCGAGAGCAGCTCCTGGACGTCCAACAGCCGGCAGGCCGTGCCGTTGATGGCGTACTCGGAGCCGCCATTGCGGAACATCGTGCGCGCGATCGTGACCTCGGTGTAGTCGATCGGCAGTGCGCCGTCAGTGTTGTCGATGGTCAAAGACACCTCGGCGCGCCCCAGGGGAGCACGCAAGGAGGTGCCGGCGAAGATGACGTCCTCCATCTTGCCGCCGCGCAGGCTCTTGGCGCCCTGTTCGCCCATGACCCAGGCCAGGGCGTCGGCGACATTGGACTTCCCGGAACCGTTCGGGCCCACGATGCAGGTGATGCCCGGTTCGAGCCGCAGCGAGGTGGCCGACGCGAACGACTTGAAACCCCGCAGGGTCAGGCTCTTGACATACACGAGCGATGGGCTCCTCTGGGGCGGCGGTGGACAGCCTCACTGTACCGGCGAGGGGCGGTACAGACGGGAAGCGCGAGCCGGCAGGAGTGTTGGCGCCCCCGCTGCGCCCGTTGTGCTCGGTGCCTGTGGTGCTCGGTGAGGATGGTGCTCAGTGAGCACCTTGCTCAGTAGACGGGTTGGGGGGTTCCCTCGATCTGTGTGGGCTGGTCTGCGCGCAGCCGATCGTTGTCGTGTTGCAGATCTTCGATCATGCACTCGAGGTCGCGCACCCGCGACCTCAGTCGATCGCTCTCCCGCACGAGACGATCGTTGAAATACACCCTTTGACCCAGTAGCGCTTTCGCCATACCAACTCCGAGGAGATCCTTCGCGCGTGCGAAGGGCGAGATGGACACCAACTTGGACGCCCCCGACGCACAATTGCCCCGGGGGGGTCCTAACAGAATCTCACCGACGCTGCGGCAGGTCAACGCCAAAGCCGATCACCATTCGTGGAATCCGGACAGGCCCGTCCTGGGATCCCCGGTCTGGACGACACACGCCTGCACATGGCCCGGGCGGCGCGTGGTTGACGGCTCCTCCTGGATCAGCACGCGGAGTCGCTCGATCGCCTCGATGGGGCCCTGGGCACAGATCTCGACCCGACCGTCGTCCATATTGCGGGCGAAGCCGATCAGACCCAGCTCAAGGGCCCGCGCGCGCGTCCACCAGCGGAACCCGACGCCCTGGACCCGGCCTCGGACGAAGATGGTGGCGCGTTCCATGAGCCTGAGCCTACGAGCCCACG
>DAITND010000017.1:0-17454 GCA_036834825.1 Dermatophilaceae bacterium | reverse complement strand
GCGCCGGGACACGGGCGCCGGGACACGGGCGCCGGGACATAGGCTGCAGACATGTCAGACATTGCATCCGGCCGTCCGATCCGATGGGGATTCCTGGGCGCCGGTGGTATCGCCGCAACGATGGCTGGCGACCTCCATCACGGCAACAACGTGCTGCATGCCGTGGCGGCACGTGACGGCGACCGGGCGGCTGCCTTCGCAGCACGCTTCGGGGCCAGCCGCAGCCACGGCAACTACCGGGCCGTGATCGAGGATCCCGACGTCGACATCGTCTACGTCGCCACCACGCACCCGTTCCACCGCGAGCAGGCGCTGATGGCGATCGCCGCCGGCAAGCCCGTCCTGGTCGAGAAACCCCTGACCCTGAACGCCGCCGACGCCCGTCAGGTGCTGAGCGCAGCCCGGGACAAGGGGGTCTTCGCCATGGAAGCCGTGTGGATGCGAGCCAATCCGCTGATCCTGCGGGCCCAGGAGCTAGTCGGCAATGGGCTCATCGGCGACGTCGTGGCAGTGCACGCCGACTTCTGCATTGAGGTGGACTTCGACCCGAAGCACCGCCTGTACGACCTGGCCAACGGAGGAGGTGCTTTGCTTGACCTCGGCATCTATCCGATGAACTTCGCGTGGCTGTTCCTGGGTCGTCCCGACACGCAGCAGGTGCTCGGCACGCTGTCCCCCACCGGCTCCGATGCCACTGCGGCGATCCAGTGGGGCTACGCCTCGGGCGCCACCGCCCAGATGCGTTGCGCCACGACCGCCTGGACGCCCGGCAGGGCCACGATCGCCGGAACACTGGGCTCCATCTCGGTCGAGCCGTGGTTCGTCAAACCTGAGCGGCTCGTGGTCACCACGGGCCAGGGCGAGTCCCGGGTGGAAGGCGAGGAGAAGGGATACGGCCCTCAGATCGAGGAGGTCGAGCGGTGTCTTCGCCAGGGGCTGCTGCAGAGCCCGGTGGCTCCGCACGCCGACACCATCGCCATCCTGGAGCTGATCGACCAAGCCCGGGCCGACCTGGGCGTTCGTTACCCCGCTGAGGGCTAGCCGGCTCAGCGGGCCGCTCTGGGCGCCGGCTGGCAGCGAGGGCAGGAGTACGACGAGCGGTTCATGAATGCCTGGCGCCGGATGAGCGTGCCGCAACGCCTGCAGGGAAGGCCTTCGCGGCCATAGGCATCCAGCGATCTGTCGAAGAAACCACTGGCGCCGTTGACGTTGACGTACAACGCGTCGAAGCTCGTACCACCCTGGCCCAGCGCTTCAAGCATCACGGCGCGGGCCGCCTCGATCAGCGCCCTCAGGGCCGGCTTCGACATCGCCCCCGCTTCCCGTTCGCCGTGGACCTGCACGCGCCACAGCGCCTCGTCCGCGTAGATGTTGCCGATGCCCGAGACGAGTCCCTGATCCAGCAGGCATCGCTTGATCGCCGTACGTCGCCCCTTCAGTCTCGCGATGACCGCGCCCTGGTCGAAAGCCGGTTCAAGAGGGTCGAGCGCGATGTGGGTCATGCTGCCGGGAACGCCCCCGGCGCGCCGCAGTGAACCCAGGTTTGAGGCACCCGCATCCTTCACGTGGCTATCTCGGACACGGGCATCTGGGACCAGGTCGGCGAGGGCCATGCCGCCGAAGGTGCGTTGGTCAACGAAACGCAGCTGAGGTCCCTGATCAGCGAAGTCGAACCTCGCATGCAGGTGGGGCTGCCGCGGCGCGCTCGCCGCCTCGACCAGGAGCTGACCACTCATACCGAGATGGATGACCAGCGCCTGCCGGTGAGCGTCGGGTGCTTCCAGGACCAGCCAGAGGTACTTCCCCCGCCGCTGGGCGCCATGAACCACATTGCCGCGCAGGCGATCTGCCAGATCGATCGGTCCCGGCAGATGACGACGAGCAACACGCGTACCGGTGAAGAGTGCCGTTTGGATCCGGCGACCGACGACGTGGTCCTGCAGTCCACGACGGACGACCTCGACCTCGGGAAGCTCAGGCATCCTGAACGTCGACGCGATCGACCTCGCCGGAGGCAAGATGCTGGGCGCCGTCATGCCCGAAGTCGCCGGTATCTGCGTGAACCGGCTCGACGGCACTGGACAGAACCGCCTGAGCCCTGCGGTTCAGCTCGGTCCAGGCGACCTCGGCCGCCATCTGCTCCGCTTCCTTCTTGCTGCTTCCAGAGCCCGATCCCATGAGTTCCGAACCGACTCTCACCTCGGCGTGGAAGCTCTTCTTGTGGTCCGGGCCGTGCTCGGCGACGCGGTATTCGGGCACTCCCAGCGAACCCGAGGCGGTCAGCTCCTGCAAGCTCGTCTTCCAGTCCAGCCCGGCGCCCAGGCTGGCAGAGGACTCCATCAACGGATCGAGAAGGCGGTGGACGAACGTCGTGGCGGCCGGCAAACCACCGGACAGATAGACGGCGGCGATGACGGCTTCCATGGTGTCGGCCAGGATCGAGGCCTTGTCACGGCCGCCAGTGCTCTCCTCGCCCCTGCCCAGAAAGATGTGGTCACCCAAGCCCATCGTGCGGGCCACCTCGGCCAGCGCGCGCATGTTGACAACTGCGGCGCGCAGCTTGGCCAGCTGCCCCTCGGCCAGGTCCGGGTGGGCGGCATACAAGCTGTCGGTGACCACCAGCCCCAGCACCGAGTCGCCGAGAAACTCCAGACGCTCGTTGTTGGGCAGTCCGCCGTGCTCATAGGCGTACGAACGGTGTGTCAGGGCTCGCAGAAGCAGCGGCTCGTCGATCATCTCGTCGACCACCTCGAACAGGTGGGCGGCCAGACGATCCACGGGCCGCTGCAACGCGCTGTCCCCGCCA
Source organism: Dermatophilaceae bacterium (assembly GCA_036834825.1). Taxonomy (GTDB): domain Bacteria; phylum Actinomycetota; class Actinomycetes; order Actinomycetales; family Dermatophilaceae; genus UBA4719. The sequence continues at coordinate 14,648 of DAITND010000017.1, read as the reverse complement.
GGGGAGTGAGAACTCACGCGGGGGTGTTACCGGATCAGCTCTGGTGCTCGCTACGCTCCGCGACGCCATAGTGGCGTCCGGCGTAGGTGCCACAGGAGGGGCACGCGATGTGCGGCTGCTTGGGGGCAGAGCACTGCGGGCATGGGGTCAGCGTGGTCGCCGTCGCCTTCCAGTTCGCACGACGCGAACGGGTGTTGGAGCGCGACGTCTTCCGCTTCGGGACAGCCACGTCAGTTCCTTTTCTCTTGGTTGCCGGGAGGTGTCGCGATGTTCTGCAACGCCGCCCATCGTGGATCAAGCTGGTCATGGTGGTGCGTTGGATCTTCAGCCAGGTGCGCCCCACACTCAGAGCACAAGCCCGGACAGTCGCTCCGGCATACGGGTTGGAACGGCATGGCCGGAACCATGGCATCCCTGAGTACGGGCTCCAGGTCGAACAGGTCGCCCACGAGCTCGTACACCTCATCGTCATCTTCGTCCTCGGCCGCCACCTCGTGGTGGTGAGTCGCACGATCGACGTAGGCGAACAGCTCCTGGAAATGTCCCCCCACATGGCGGGTCATCGGGTCCAGGCAACGCACGCAAGCACCGGTTGCCGTGGCATGTGCCGAGCCAGTCACCAGAACGCCCTCCATGACCGACTCCAACCGCAGTTCCAGCTCGATGGGCTGGCCGGGAGGTATGGCGATCACGTCGATGTCACCGAGGTCGTCCGGAGCCGGGACGGTCCGCTCCATCTCGAGCATGGAGCCTGGTCGTCGGCTGAGCTCCCGGGTGTCAAACACCAGGGGCAGGCTGGGGTTCAGGCGGTTCATGGCTTCCGATGATGGAGGTCTGTCGTCGATTCCGTGTGAACGGCTCGACCCACGTCACACAAGACGTAGATCGACACATCAGATTACCGGGTGGGACGGTGTTCACCCAAATGCGGGGTCGACCAACTCAGCGAGACACCTCCACCGTTGCGGGCCCCTGACCCTCGACAGCCTCAGCCTCAGGCCGGGTGCCGGATTCGGCAGGCGCGTCCGGGAGCCCATCGTCCTGGCGGGCTGCCGCCTGGGCTGGCTCCTGGAAATGCGCAAGATCAGCCGCACGACGGGTGGTCAGACGGAGTCGGCCGTTGTTCACCTGAGAGGCGAGCTGGCTCAGCAAGACCTCGAACTCGGAAAGCTTGCGGTCTACGTAGTCGTCGGCGTCGGCCAACAACCGCCTCGACTCGGCCCGCGCGTGGGTGGTCACCGTCTCGGCGCGCACCCGGGCGGCTACCAGTACGTCAGCCTGGTCGATGAGCTGCTCACGCTCGCCGCGAGCACCCGCCACGATGCGCTCGGCCTCCTGGCGCCCGGCGCCCAGAACGGCCTGACGCTCGGACAACAAGGCATCCGCGTCATCGAGGTTGGCTGGCAGCTCTTCACGCAGCCGCTCGAGCAGGTCGAGCATCTCGGCCCGGTTGACCAGACATGACGTAGACATCGGCATGGTCTTGGCGCCCCGAACCGTCGTGGTGAGCTGGTTGAGCCGGTCGTGTACGTCCATGGGATGTCAGCTTCCTTCCGGGTTCTGGAGTCGCGCCATCAGGGCCGTGCGCACCTTGGCGGGCACGAGTCCGGTGATGTCGCCACCCAAGGCGGCGACCTCTTTGATCAGCGAGCTCGACACATGACCAAACCTGGGGTCGCCCGGCAGGAATACCGTCTCGACCCCGGACAGGTGGCGGTTCATCAAGGCCATGGGCAGCTCATAGGCGAAGTCGGTGTCGCTGCGCAGCCCCTTGACGATCGCCTGGGCGCCCGCCTCACGACAGATATCGACCAGCAGTCGGCCCGTGAAAGCCTCGATGCGCACATTGGGCAACGCCGCCAGTGCCGCATCGAGTAGCTTCATCCGCTCGTCGAGACCGAAGGTGCCTTGCTTGGTGTCGTTGTGCAGCACGGCGACGACCACTTCGTCGTACAGCGCCGCGGCTCGGGTGATCACGTCGACATGGCCCATCGTCACGGGGTCATAAGACCCTGGACACACGCACCGACGTTGTTGACTGCTCACGCAAACGAACCTAGCAGCGAGCGTCACGGCTGTTGGGAAGGCACGACGACGCAAGGGCGGACCGTGAAGGCCGCGACCGGGCAAAGCACGGCTGTCCGCACAGCCGGCCGGTCGATGGCTCAGGCGACGCCGCGAGGCTGGGCGAAGTCGGCGAACCACATCTTGGTATCGCCGTATCGGCGCTCCCCTGCGCCATCCAGACCCTGCGGCCAGCGAGGTTCGGGGGAGCGCGCTGATCGCTCGACCACGACGAACGCGTCCTCACTGAGCCACTGGTGGGTGACCAGGAGCGTGAGCACGTCACACAGGGCCTGCTCGGTGACGTCGTACGGCGGGTCGGCCAGGACCAGGTCGCAGCGCGCATCCTGCCCGCCGGGACCGGCCAGCAGTGCCCGCTCAACGGTGTCGGCCCGGACACTGACCCCGGGCAGAGCCAGCTTGGCGACGTTCTTGCGTATCGTGGCCACGGCAGCCCAGTCGGACTCGACCAGCAGGACGCTGAAGGCTCCGCGGCTTGCCGCTTCGAGCCCAAGTGCCCCCGACCCGGCATACAGGTCCAGGACCTTCGCCTGGTGCACCACGTCCAGGTGCTCGAGTCGTGAGAACAGCGCCTCGCGCCCCCGTTCGCTGGTCGGGCGCGTGGCGCCCCCGGGCGGTGTGCTGATCCGGCGGCCACCCGCGAGCCCCGAGATGATGCGTGTCACCGGCCCCTCACCCGCGCTCCAGATAGGCGGCCTGCTCGTCGTCCAGGGCGGAGGCGATGACGCCGCGCAACGTGGGGTGCTGTTCGAGGCCGGGATCGGCTCCGACGATGGCGAACGCGTCCTCGTGCGCCGCCAGGATCAGATCCTCGTCGCGCAGCAGTCGCAGGAGCCGCAGCTGTGACTTACCGCCGCTCTGCCGGGCCCCGAGAACGTCTCCCTCCCTGCGCTGCTCCAGGTCGAGCCGGGCCAACGTGAATCCGTCGTTCGTGGCTGCGACGCTGAGCAACCGCTGCTGGACCATCTCGGACTCGGTCTCGGTGACCAGCAGGCACAAGCCGGGCGACGTGCCGCGTCCCACGCGGCCTCTGAGCTGGTGGAGCTGGGAGATCCCGAAGCGATCAGCATCCATGATGACCATGACGGTGGCGTTGGCCACGTCCACGCCCACCTCGATCACGGTCGTGGCCACAAGAATGTCGATGCTGCCCTCAGCGAAGCCCCGCATGACCTCGTCCTTGTCGTCGGCGGCCATCCGACCGTGCAGGATCGCCATGCGAAGGCCCGCCAGAGCAGGGTTGTCCCTCAGCTCAGCTTCCACGTCCAGGACACTGCGCAGCTCGCGGGTCGGTGCCGGCGCCGACTCATCGACGGTGAAGGCGACCTCCACGTCCTCGTCCGACCACTGCCCGGGGTTGGCCGCCGGTTCACCGGCAACCTCCGTGTCGCCGATCCGTGGACACACCACATAGCTCTGGTGTCCGGCACGGACCTCTTCGGCGACCCGCTCCCACGTTCGCTGAAACCAACGAGGGTTGCTGACCACGTGTGTCGCGATGGGCGACCGACCCTTGGGCAGCTCGGTCAGTGTGGAGGTCTCCATGTCGCCGAAGACGGTCATGGCAACCGTCCGCGGGATCGGCGTCGCGGTCATCACCAGGACGTGCGGAGGTTGCTTTCCCTTGCCGCGCAGAGCGTCTCGCTGCTCGACACCGAATCGGTGCTGCTCGTCGACGACCACGAGCCCGAGATCGAAGAACTGGACGTGCTCCTGGATCAGGGCATGGGTGCCGATGACGATGCCTGCCTGACCCGATGCCGCGTCGAGCAAGGACTTGCGCCGTACGCCGGTGAGCTGGCTGCCAGTCAGCAGGGTCACCTGGGTGCCGATCTCGCTACCACCCAGCAGGCCGCCCTCGGCAAGGTCGCCGAGCAGCGAGGTGATCGACCGGAAGTGTTGTGAGGCAAGGACTTCGGTGGGTGCCAGCAGCGCGGACTGTCCGCCGGAGTCGATCACCGACAGCATCGCCCGCAGTGCCACGACGGTCTTGCCCGAGCCGACCTCGCCCTGCAGCAACCGGTGCATGGGATGCTCGCAGGCCAGGTCCTTGGCGATCTCGGCACTGACCTCCTGCTGACCGGCGGTGAGCTCGAACGGCATACGGGCGTCGAAGGCTTCCAGTAGCCCCCCGGGACGCGGCACCCGCGCAGTCGTGCGCAGCCCTTGTCCGGCCATCCGGCGTTGGGCGAGGACCGTCTGGATCGTGAAGGCCTCGTCGTACTTGCGTCGGTACCTGGCCCGCGACACGTCCTTGTCCGTGCCGGGCTGGTGCAGCAGGCGGTACATCGAGACGATGTCGACCAGGCCGCGCCGTTTGCGGACGTCGGGCGGCACGTGATCGGGAATCTCCCCCAGTGAGGCCAGGACGATCTGGGCAACGCTGCGGACCTTCCACGACGGCATCTGCTTGCCCGCCGGCAGGTAGATCGGGATCAGGTTGCCCGTGTACTGCTCAACTGCCGCCTGCGCCTCCTGCTCTTCGAAGATCTGGTAGTCCGGGTGGGTCAGCTGCCATGTCTGGTGGTAGCGCCCGACCGTGCCCGCGAACAGGCCCAGCGCTCCCGGGACCAGCCTGCCCTCGTGGCCGTAGGCGCTGAAGAAGGTCAGGTCGAGCTCATGGGTGCCATCGGTGATGGTCACGTTGAGCATCTTGCCCTTGCGCTGACGCATCGCACGGGTGGTGGCGCGGTCCACCCGGGCCACCACTGTCACGTCCTCTCCTTCGACCAGGCTGGACAGGTCGGTCAGCTTGCCGGGCTCGAAGTACCTGCGGGGAACGAAATCGAGCAGGTCAGCGACGGTATGGATGCCGCGGTGCTTGGCCAGCGGGCTGGCCGATGGCTGGCCGACGACCTTGCCGAGCGGGGTGGACAGATCGGCCACCTCACTCAACCCCGAACAACAGCGGAAAGGTCGCCTGACCGCCGTCGATGATGGCGACCTCGACGTCGCCGCGGGCGGCCCGTGCCGACTGCGCGACCACAGCCGAGACCTCCGGTCCACTACCGGCACCAGTGATCACGGTGAGCAGCTCCCCTCCTGCGGCCAGGAGTCGGGCGACCACATCGGCGCCGACCATGGCCAGATCCTTGCCGACGACAACGACATCCCCCTCGACAGCGCCCAGCACGTCGCCGCGATGGCACCATCCGGCACTGGTCAGCGACTCCTGGCTGGCCACCGTGACCGCTCCGCATCGTGTTGCGGCAGCGGCCCCGCTCATGGCGATCAGGTTGTCCCGACCGCTGGCCGTGGGCTCGAAGACGGCGAGCGCCGCGATGCCCTGTGCCGCCGATCGGGATCGCACGACGTGCACCTCGAGACCGGCCTCGGCGGCTGCCGAGGCTGCCGCCTCCGCCGCAAGCTGAGTGTCACTCTCGTTGGGCAGGACGATCACGCATCGCGCGCCGGCGGAGCGGATGGCGTCCAGCAGCTGGCCTGCGGAGGCACGCCGGCCCGGTCCGTTGAACACGGACACCGCGCCGGATTCGCGGAACACGCTGGCCAGGCCCTCCCCGGCCGCGCAGGCCACCACGGCGACCGGCCCGTGCGCCGAGTGTGCCGTTCTGGCCCGTTGCTGGTCGCCGAAATGGGTGACAACGATGCGATGCGGTCGCCCCGCCTCGATACCCGCCTGAATGGCCGCCCCGACGTCGTCCGCGTGCACGTGGACGTTCCAGAGGTCCCCGCCGCCGACCACCAGGACCGAGTCACCCAGGACATCGAGTCGGGCGCGAAGCCTGGCCACCGCTGCTTCGTCGCTGTCGGAGAGCAGATACATGACCTCGTATGCCGGTGTCTCGAGCACGCGGCGTCCATCCCCGTCACCGACCCCATGTGCCGCTGCCCGCAGCTGTCCACGGCCAAGAAGCGCCGCGCGCTCAGGTTGCCGTTCGGGCGCCGCCCTACCGGCGACGACCAGCTCGAGGGCCTCAAGAACAAGGACGTAGCCCAGGCCGCCGGCATCAACCACCCCGGCACGTGCCAGAACCGGTAGCTGCGCCGTGGTGGCCGCCAGCGCCACCCTCGCGGCAGCCAGGGCGGCATGGGCGACGGTATACAGGTCGGAGCCCGCTGCCGCGGCCCGCTCGGCGCCATCGGCGGCACCAGCCGCCACCGACAGGATCGTCCCCTCGACCGGACGCGTCACGCTGGCGTAGGCACGGTCGCTGGCCCGGCGCACTGCCCGTGCCAGCGTCGGCCCGTCCATGCCGTCCATGCCCTCCACACCGGAAGCCGAGGTGGCCGCCTCGGCGATGACCTCACTCAGGCCCCGGACCAGCTGGCTGAGGATGACCCCTGAGTTGCCTCGGGCGGCGAGCAGGGTAGCCCGGGCCAGCGTCGCGGCATCATCGGCCAACGTCCTAGCAAAGCCCGGGTCCGGCAACGGCTCGTGCCGGCCTCGGGCTGCTTCGAGGGCAGAGTCCAGCGTGATGTAGAGGTTCGTGCCGGTGTCGCCGTCGGGCACCGGAAAGACGTTCAGGTCGTCGATCTCGGCCCGGTGGGCGGCGAACGCCGAACGTGTGGCCAGGGCCCAGCGCCGGGCCGCATGGGCATCCAGCCGCTGGAGCCGACCACTGTCCCCGTTCACTGGCACCGACTCCTGTCTGCCGTGAGGCTATGGCGCGCCCGCGCCTGGATCGAGGGTAGGTCAGTACCTGCCGACCTACCCATTTTGGCCCAGACCACCGACTCGGCTACGATTGACCGGTTCCCTTGGTTAGCGCGTTCTGTCCGCATGCCTCGGGGCCTTTGATGTGTTCATGACAACACCTTATTTGTGGCAACACCCCGTTCATGGCAACAACCTCAGCACCCCATCGAAACTCAGGAGAAACCGTGGCTGCCAACTGCGACGTCTGCGGCAAGGGACCGAGCTTCGGTCACAACATCTCGCACTCGCACCGCCGCACCAACCGCCGCTGGAACCCGAATATCCAGCGCATCAAGGCTCTGGTCGGCGTTACCGGTGTGACCCCGAAGCGTCTCAATGTCTGCACTTCGTGCCTCAAGGCCGGCAAGGTCAAGCGCTAGCACGTGGAGGCACTGCCCAGTGCACTGTCTCCAGGAATGCTTTCGAAGCCGATCTCCACGAGGAGGTCGGCTTCGTAGTACCCGGTGCCGGGCGCGGCCCTGCCCGAGCTGCTGGACGCGGACAACACCATGAGCCGCGCCAACCTGCACCAGGTCACTCTCGCTGCTGCAGAGGGCGCCGCGGTCGGGTTGTGCACGGTGAGGATCGCCGATCCGGACCCGCCGACCTGCGGGATCGCGTCGCGCGGCTGCGGTTCGCGCTCGGCCAGGACCATGGCCGGCGCCTCGCGTTCTGGATGCTCCTCCACCACTGACCGACCGGGGCGGCGTTGCTCAGGTGTCCGTCTCTGGCTCGTCCCCGCGCTCAGAGCAGCCTGCACCGAGGCCTCACCCTCCGAAGTGATCCCAGCCGCCGCCCATCACCAGCACGCCGCGCAGCAGCACGCCCGAACCGGCCACCACATCCCCGATCCTGCGCCAACCATCGGGCAGTCCTGCTCCGGGGGGGAAACATGCGAGCAGTGAATGCTCCTCGCCACCTTCGCTCACGCAACGCCACGCGTCCTCACCACTGAGAACGTGTTGCAGCTGGGCGACGTCATCGCCCAGAAGCGCCTCGTCGATCACGATCCTGACCCCGCTCGCCCGCGCGAGACGGCCCGCGTCACGGCCCAGACCGTCGCTGATGTCCAGCATGGCCGTGGCTCCGGCCCGAGCCGCGGCGGGCCCCTGTTGGTGGGGCGGCGTGGGCCGGCGGTGATAGTCCGCCAGCTCCGGTGCGAGTTCGCTGCGGCCACGCTGCAACAACAACAAGCCTGCGGCGGAGTGACCCAGACTGCCGCACACGGCAAGGACGTCGCCGGCCTGCGCCCCGCTGCGGCGTACCGGCTCGCCGCCTTCGCACGACCCCAATGCTGTCACCGACACCACGAGAGTCCCCTCGGGCGCCGACGAGAGATCACCGCCCAGCACGGGAACGCCAGCCTCGCCCGCGGCCTGGGCCAACCCCTGGGTGAAGTCCCGGACCCATGCCAGCGAGGTGCGCGGATCCGCGATCAGGGTCACCAGCAGACCGCTCGACACACCTCCCATCGCGGCAATATCGGCGATGTTCTGAGCCACCGTCTTGGCACCCACATCCGCACCGCTGGACCACTGGTCGAGCCAGTCACGACCCCGCACCATCGCATCGGTCGTAGCCAGCACTGACCCGCCAGGGGTGCTGAGCATGGCGGTGTCGTCACCGGGCCCGATGAGGACCCCGGGTCCGCCAGGCAGCAGAGGGAAGATTACGGACAAGATCCCATCCTCGCCGACGTCAGCCAGAGTGAGCCCAGCTCCGTGCGCGCGTTCCTGCAACATATGCCCTCCCAGTAGGACGATTCGTGCATTCGCACGGTAGCGTCTGCTGAACCGGGTCCATGCAGGGCGTGGTCGGGCAATACCGTTCATTTCGGGGTGAAGCGCTCCGATCATGTTCTCTTGGAGGCGTCGTGGTGGTCCAGGCCTACGTTCTGATTCAGACCGAAGTGGGAAAGGCGGCAAAGGTCGCCGAGTCGATCGCAGGGATTTCCGGCGTCACCGTGGCCGAGGACGTCACCGGCCCCTACGACGTCATCGCCCGCGTCGAGGCCCGAACGGTCGACGACCTCGGCAAGCTGGTCATCGCCAAGATCCAGGACGTCCCGGGCATCACCCGCACCCTGACGTGCACGATCGTGCACGTCTGAGCCAGACAGCATGCACCGCGCCACCACGCGCCGCGGTACCACCCACCGCGGTGCGCATCTGTCAGCGTGCCTCGGTTCGGTGCTGCTCCTGGGGGGACTGCTTGGGTGCTCGTCCATTGACGTGACAGACCCGGGCCAAGCTGGATCGGCGGCCTGTCGGTCGGCTTCGGCCCACTGGCCCCAGAAGGTTGCCGGGCAGTCGGCCCGAACGACGTCATCGTCCTCGGCTGCTGTTCGCGCCTGGGGCGATCCGGCAGTCATTGCCCGCTGCGGGCTGCCCCCGATCGGGCCCACCACAGATCAGTGTCTTGATGTCAGCGGCATCGACTGGGTCGCCCATCAGCTCACCGATGGTGTGCGGTTCACGACCTACGGTCGCTCACCGGCCATAGAGATCCTGGTCCCCAGTGCGTACAAACCCGAGCCGCTGCTGCTTCCCGCGTTCGGTCAGGCCGCGGCCGCCATCCCACAGGGCCAGCGACACTGCCAGTGACGGATCAGCGAAGGCCCGTACGCCGAGCCAGCGCCAACTGGATCAGCTCATCGATCAGATGTGGATAGTCGAGCCCGGACGCCGCCCACACCCGGGGGTACATGGACAACGGGGTGAAGCCCGGCATGGTGTTGATCTCGTTGAGAATCACGTCGCCATGCTCGGTGTAGAAGCAGTCCACCCGGGCGAGCCCCTCGCAGCCGGCAGCCTCAAACGCTGCGACAGAGATACGACGTATCTCGTCGGCCACGGAATCGGGCACCTTTGCAGGACAGGAGAGCACGACATCGGACTCTGCCAGGTACTTGGCCTCGAAGTCGTAGAACTCGTGACCCCGGAGGACCTCGATCTCCCCGACCTCGCTCGCCCGGGTAGCAGCGCCGTCACGACCCTGCAGCACCCCGCACTCGATCTCTCGTCCAACGATGGCCGCCTCGACGACCACCTTGGGGTCGTGCTCGCGGGCGAACTCGATGGCTGCCTGCAAGCCCTCGGGTCCGGACACCTTCGTGATACCCATGCTCGATCCGGCGCGGGCCGGCTTGACGAAGACGGGCCAGCCCAGTGACGCCACGGCATCCATCGACGCAGCCGGGTCACACTTCCATTCCCGGTCGGTGACCACCACGTACGGACCGATCGGCAGACCGTGCCCGGCAAAGACAACCTTCATGTAGTGCTTGTCCATCATCACCGCAGAGGCAAGCACGCCCGACCCGACGTATCGGATGTCAGCCAGTTCCAGGAGACCTTGAATCGTGCCGTCTTCGCCAAAAGGTCCGTGCAACAACGGAAACACCACGTCCACCTCGCCCAGGGCCCTGGGCGGGGCGTCCGGCTCCAGGACGCGGAGTGAGCGTTCGGTGGTGCTCAGCGGGACCAGCACGGTGGCGCCGGAGGCATCGACCTCAGGGACGTGCCCGGGTGAGAGCTCGAGCGTCCCGGTCTCTTCGGACGCCACGACCCAACGACCGTCCTTGGCAATGCCGATCGGGAGAATCTCGTAGACGTCACGGTCGATCGCCTGCATCACCCCGGCAGCGGTGGCACAGGACACGGCGTGCTCGGACGAGCGTCCGCCGAAGACGATTGCCACTCTGGGTTTGCGGACTTCAGTCGGCTCGCGCGGCGAAGCCTCGGCGGACTCTGGGCTGGGCTGGTCGGTGTCGGTCATCGCCTGTGACCCTATCGCCCGAGAAGGGACCGGCCGCCAAAGCCGTGCGCCACTGGTCTGGCCCGGACATCCTTGCCCCTACCCTGAGCAGGTGGATAACCATGACGAAGGACTCGCCCCCGCCTCGATTGTGGTCGCGGCCGGGCGACAGCCACGCCTTCCGGGAGCCGGCCTCAACGCCCCGCTGGAGTTCTCCTCGACCTATGTGGCTGACGGGCCGGTCGGCTACGCGCGCGACGGAAACCCGACGTGGACCGCGTTCGAGGAGGCCCTCGGCGCGCTGGAGGGCGGTTCAGCGCTGGTCTTCTCCTCCGGCATGGCGGCCATCGCGGCAGCCCTGTCCCTGGCGCCCAGGGGGGCGATCATCGTGGCGCCCACTCATGCGTACAGCGGCACGGGCGCCCTCTTGGCGTCCTTGGAGAAGGACGCAGTGGCGATCGTGCGTCGGGTCGACGTCTCCGACACAGCGGCTGTGGTTGCAGCGCTGCAGGGGGCCGACGTCCTGTGGGCCGAGTCTCCCACCAACCCGATGCTCGAGGTCGCAGACCTGCCGGCCATCTTCGAGGCTGCCCACGCTGTCGGCGCAGTCACGATGTGCGACAACACCTTTGCCACTCCGCTGGTTCAGCAGCCGTTGTCGATGGGTGCCGACGTGGTGGTCCACTCGGTAACCAAGTACATCGCCGGGCACTCGGACGTGATTCTGGGCGCCACGGTCACGGCCAGATCCGAAGGTGGGCGAAGGTTCCAGCAGGCTCTCGCCCAGCACCGACTGCTCCACGGCGCTATCGCGGGTCCGATGGAGACCTGGCTGGCGCTTCGAGGGATGCGGACCATGCACCTGCGGGTTGAGCGTTCCAGTGCCAACGCAGCCGTGCTGGCCGCTCGGCTGCAGGGCCATCCCGGCGTGCAACGGCTGCGCTATCCGGGCTTCGGCTCGATCATCGCGATCGAGGTCCATGGTGGTCTGCAGGGGGCCGAGGGCGTTGCCGCACAGGTCCGGCTGTGGACCCATGCGACCAGCCTGGGCGGCGTCGAGTCGCTGATCGAACGCCGTCGCCGGCACTCAGCCGAACCGCCCACCGTCCCGGACAACCTGCTGCGCCTCAGTGTCGGGGTCGAGGACGTCGAGGATCTCTGGCGCGATCTTGAGGCAGCCCTTGCCCACGTGGTCCCGTCCGGCTGATCGCCTGACGCGGCCGTTAGGTCTTCTCGGTCTTGCGGGCCCGGGCCATCAACATGTCGGCGACACGTCTTGGTCTGCGACCCTCGTGCACCACGGCTGCAACATTCTCGATGATCGGGACATCAATGCCGTGATGCTGGGCCAGCTCCAGGATGGACTGACAGGACTTCACACCCTCAGCCGTCTGGCTGGTCATTGACACCACCTCTGCGACGGTCATACCGCGGCCGAGGTTCACCCCGAAGATGTGGTTGCGCGACAGCGGCGACATACACGTGGCAATCAGGTCACCAACACCGGCCAGACCGGAGAAGGTGGCCGGATCGGCCCCGAGGGCCACACCCAGGCGCAAGGTCTCAGCCAGCCCCCGGGTGATGATCGTGGACTTGGTGTTGTCACCCATCCCCATACCCTCAGCCATGCCGACGGCGAGGGCGATGACGTTCTTGACCGCACCACCCAGCTCGGTGCCCACGACGTCGGTGTTCGTGTACGGGCGGAAGTACGACGCGGCGCAGGCCATCGCCACACGTTCGGCCATCGACTCATCGACACATGCCACGACCGAGGCTGCGGGTTGTTTGGCCGCGATCTCCCTTGCCAGGTTGGGCCCTGACACGACGACGATGCGCTCCGGGCCGACGTTGGCCACCTCGGCGATGACCTCGCTCATCCGCATGGTGGTGCCCAGCTCGACGCCCTTCATCAGGGACACCACGGCCGCCCGGGGCGGCAGGAGGCCGGCCCACTGGGTCAGGTTGGCCCGCAGGGTCTGTGACGGGAGCGCCAGGACGACGATATCGACGTCGTCCATGGCCTCCTGCGGGTCGGTCGTCGCCGAGATTGCCTCTGGTAGCACAAGATCGGGCAGATAGTCGCCGTTGACGTGGGACTGGTTGATCTGCTCGACCAGCTCGGCCCGCCGACCCCACATCCGGACCTGGCATCCGGTGTCGGCAAGCACCGCAGCGAACGCGGTACCCCAGCTGCCCGTGCCGAACACGGCGACGCGCGTCATCAGGACCGACCCTCGATCGTGCCAGGAGACTTCTTGGTGCTCGGTCTGTTGGGGTTGCCGGTCTCCGGGACGCCTGCGGTACGCGAGTCAAAGCGGATGGCCGGGGCCTTCTCACCCCGTAGTGTCTCCAGCTGCGCCGTGATGGCGTCCAAGATCCTGGCCGTGGCCGCGTTCAGGGTCACGGCATCCAGAGGCCGGTCGTACAGGTCGCGCAGGTCCACAGGTGGTCCGGCGAGCATCCGCATGGTCTTGGGTGGGAACACATGCGGCGTCTTGGCATATGGCCCCAGAATCTCCTGCGGTCCCCACTGGGCGACGGGAATCACCGGGCACCGGGTCGTCAGTGCCACCCGGGCGGCCCCGGTTCGGGCAGTCATCGGCCACATGTGGGGATCCCGGGTCAGCGTGCCCTCGGGGAATATCGGCACGCACTTTCCGTCGTGGACGGCGGCGACAGCAGCCGAAAACGCCTTCGCGGCCTCGGCGGTGCCGCGGTAGACCGGGATCTGCTGCGCCGCGGTGAGCAGCCTGCCGAGGATCGGGATCCGGAAGACCTCCGCCTTGGCCAGGAAGAACGGCGGATGCCCGTTGTCATACAGGAAGTGGGAGAAGGCGAAAGGGTCGACATAGGAGATGTGGTTCGGACACACCACGAACCCACCGGCGGACGGAAAGTGCTCGGCGCCCCTCCAGTCTCGCCGGGTCAGCACCATCAACAGCGCGCGCAGGAACGTGGCAATGCCACGGTATGACCTCGGCAGCTGCCGCTCTGGTCGAATTCGCCGCACCGGGCTCCACCTTGTCTGCTCTATGCGCTCTTGATAGCCATGAACCACCTCTGGTGGCCTGGTTCTGCGGGCGCTCTGGTCCGCCGCCATCTTCGTCGTTCGAGTGGGTCGGTGTCGAGACGACTCCACCTCTACTGAGACGATCAACCAGATGTGTTCCCCCGATATCGACCGCTGGCGAGTGATCGTCCCGGTCAAGGGCCAGTTGAGCGCCAAGAGCCGTCTGCATCCGCCCGCCGGAGTGGCGCGGGCTGATCTGGCCCATGCGTTCGCCTTGGACACGATCACCGCAGCAGTCGCCGGAATACTGCCGGCTCATCTGGTCGTCGTGACTTCGGACGAGCATACTGCGACCTTCGTGCGTGACCAGGGGGGCATCGTCGTAGCCGATCAAGGTGATGGTCTGAACCCCGCCATTCGTCTGGGGATCGGATACGTGCAGCGGGTACTGGGTCCCGGACCGACAGCGGTACTCCTCGGCGACATCCCCACCCTGCGGCCCCAAGACCTGGTCGATGCTCTCTGCGTGTGCGGGGCGCACCTACGCGCGCTGGTCCCAGACGCGTCCGGCGCTGGCACGGTGCTGCTCAGCGCACTGTCCCCACGAGACCTCCATCCGCGATTCGGCCCGGACTCCGCACGCGAGCACTCGCGCGACTGCGAACGACTGGATCTTGACCTGCCCGCCCTGCGCACCGACGTGGACGACGACCGGAGCCTGCGTAGTGCCATCAAGATCGGAGTCGGAGGGCACACCGCATTAGTGCTGGCTCCGGCCCGGGACTAGCGTGGCCCCATGCAAGCAAGCGTGCACCGCTACGACGACGAGTTCGGCTCAGGCAGCGTGCTGCTGGACGATGGCCGCGAGATTCCCTTTGACGTTACGGTGATGGATGCCAGCGGCCTGCGCCTCCTGCGCCCCGGCCAGCGGGTAAGCATCGAGATGTCCGCCACTGCGTTGACCCGGCTTTGGATAGTCGGCATCGGCGAAGGTGAGCCCATCCGCTAATCGGAAGCGGCGCCACAGCGACCTGGGAAAGGCCGGCGCAACACAAAGAAGGGCCGGCGCCAACAGGCGCCGACCCCTCCCTGATGTGTCGCGGGTCAGGCTCTCTTCGCCGCGGTCTTCTTCACCGC
>DAITND010000016.1:7047-25892 GCA_036834825.1 Dermatophilaceae bacterium | reverse complement strand
CCGTCGCCCACCTCATGCGACGACAAGCCCACCAGGGCGGCCTGGACCTCAGCGTCCGCGAACTACTCGTCACCCTGGGCGGCATTCAAGAGACCGTTCTGCTCTACCCCACCGGGAACAAAGGCCGACCCCGCGCGCAACGCATCCTCACCGACACCGACCCCACCCAGAAACACCTTTACGACATCTTCGGACTCGACACCTACGCCCCCCAACGCTGACCTGGGTAATACGCCACAACACCCTGAAAACCGGCCGTGACCAGCACCTTTACCACTCAACAACTTGCTAGCCAGGAAACTCCCGCTAGCCCTCGTCGGTCTGCGCGCGCAGGAACTCTTCAAATTCAGCGCCGATCTCGTCAGCGGTCGGAAGGTCTCGGACGTCCGTGGCCAGCAGGCCCGGCTTCTCACGACCCTGGATGTAGGCGTCATACTGACGCTCCAAAGCCTCGACGACCTGGGTGACCTCCTCGGAGCCCGCGATCTCCTGAAGAATCTCGGCCCGGTTAAGACCTGCGGTGGCGACCAGATCCTCAGCGGGGATATTGAGCCCCGTCGTAGCCACGAAGGAATCGAGCCCCAGGACAGCAGCGTCGGCGAACTGCGCCTGAGCCAGGTAATGGGGCACATGGATCGCGAACCCGAGCGCGTCGTGGCCGGACTCGCCAAGGCGCATCTCCAGCAGCGCCGTGATGCTGCCCGGCACCTGCACGGTACCGAAGAGGGACTCGTGCTCACCAATCAGCTTGGGAGAGGTCGCGTGGGCCGTCCGGCCGATGGGCCGGGTGTGCGGCACCGCCATCGGTATGCCATGGATGCTCACCGTCAGCGTCACGCCCAGCATCTGGTTGAGCTTCTGGATCGCCTGAATGGCGCGCTCCCACTGGTAGTCCGGCTCGGGACCGTAAAGAACCAGGAACGGCTCCCCATCGGCATCGGTGACGCGATACAGAACCAGTTCGGGGTCGGCGTAGCTGGACCAGCGGTCACGGTCGAACGTCATCGCCGGGCGCCGACCGCGGTAGTCCATCAGCTGGTCGACGTCGAAGGAGGCCACAACGGTGTGCGGGAGAGTGGCCAGAACGTGGTCGGTCAACAGTCGCTGTGTCTGACCTGCATCCACGAATCCGCCGAGCGAAACCAGCAACACCGAGGCGCGCATGTCGCCCAGCGGGGTGTCTGTCTCGAACGAGTAGAGCTCGGATGGGTCTTGCACCGCTATTCGCCTCTTTCAGTCAGATGGTCTCGTATGTTCAGATGTCCTCTTAGGTCAAGCATCCCTCATGTCGTCCATGAGTGAGCCCCGACCGCCATCTTTCTACGGTCTCCATGTCTCTGTGGGTCTCAACGCCATCGCCACCTCAAGGATTCCAATGGGGCACGCCCAGGCTCCAATCCTGGCTGCCGGCTCAACACGATGGTTGTGCGCCCGTCTGCGCGATGCGCCAAACCGCAGCCGCCATCGCCATCGGCGGGCCGCCCACGAAGTACCCGGCTGCCAGGGCGTCACCGGCGCCGGTGACGTCAACCACCGGACCGGGGACCACCCCAAGTGACGTCTGCACCCCACCAACAACGAAGGTAGACCCGAGCGAACCGCGCTTGACCGTGGCATCGGCCCAAACCTGGCCAGGCGATCCCCCGAGGATGCCCCACTCACCCTCGTTGCCGAAGACGACGGCCGGGTCAAGCTTGGCCACCAAGGCCCGGAATGCCAGCGCCTCATAAACGTCGATCATCGCCGCAGAGGCCAGGTCGATCGCCGCCCGGACGCCCAGATGGCGCGCAGCCTTGGCTGCGCGGATCACGACGGCGGGATCCGGGGCGCGCAGCAGCAGATAGCCCAAGAGGTGCAGCCAGTCGGCGCCGGCCAACCACCTGGGGTCCGCCAGTCGGTCATCGATCCACGTCAGGGCGCCCGGATCTGAGGCCAGGGTGCGTTGCCCTGACGTGACCAGCGAGACGATCGAGCCGCCGTGCCCGTCCCGGGCGTCGGCATACAGGTGGATGCCGCGGGCTATCAGCTGTCCGTCAATGACCTGCCCGGCCGCGTCAGAGGTGCGCGGCCAGTAGAGTCCGGCGCTCGCCCAGTGCGCACACCCAGGCGGCCACGTTGGCGCCCTGTCCGCCGGGCTCAACGTGGTGACTGCAGCCGTATCGTCGTCGGCCGTCGAGCGTCACGTCATCGGCCACGCACACCGTTGCTGTCATCGACGCAACCTTCCGGGGCATCCGTCTTCCGGGGCATACATTGAGTGCTCGTCGTGATCTTTGCCGAAGAGATGGCACCTCCCTCCTCGTCTACTAACCGGGGGCACTGCTCAGGTCACCGCTCCGGCAGGGCCTGTCAGCCGAAGGCCTCCAGCTGGTCCATGGCCTTGTAGATCCGCTTTTCCGACACGGGGTGCGCGGTCCCCAACGTTTGGGCGAAGAGACTGACCCTCAGCTCCTCGAGCATCCACCGGAGCGCCTGCACGTCAGCACCTGCACGTCGTGCCACCGGGAGTGCTGCCACGAGGGCGTCGTACTCGGTCTGGACGCGAGCGACGGTTTCCATGAGTGCTGCGTCGCGGCTCACCTGCGAGGGCGCCCGATCACAACGTACGAGTATGCCGCGCAGGTAGCGCTCGATGTGGCGGAGCCGCGAAACCCCTGTGTCTGCAACAAATCCCGCATACAGAAGAGACTGCAACTGAGCCTGCATATCGGCCTTTGCGGGAGCCATCACCGGGCTGGTCATCGCGGCCAGTGCGAGCTCGACCTGTCGCGACCGGACCATCAGCGGCTCGACACGGTCGATGACATCCATCACCCGTGCCACGACCTGCGAACGAACGACACGCAACGTCTCTTCGAACTCCTGCGGACCGAGCACCTGGCCACCAGGTTGTTCTGCCACGATCGAGTCGACCGCTGCGGCAAGGCAGTCCTGCAGGAGATCGGGGACACTGCCGTGCGGGTTGTGACCCAGCGCAAGCCGCTGGGCGTTGGTCAACAGCGACAGCACCCGTTTCCAGGGGGCCGTGGTGTTGAGCAGCAGCAGACGTCGCACACCGAGCCTGGTCGCCGTGTCGCGCTCCTGCGCCGAGGCGAGTACCTCGAGGGCAACGCTGTCACCGTGATCCACCACCGCGGGGAAGCCCTGGATGACCCGGTCACCGACCCCGTGCGCGAAGGTGGCCGGCAGCGTCCCAAAAGTCCACTCCTGCAAGCCCTTTCGCTCCACGGACTTGGCTGCGTGCCGCATGGTCTGGAGGAGCTGGGGCGCCAGCTGCTGCTGGAGCGCGGCCAGCGCCTTGCCCTCCCCCACAACGTCTCCAGTGCGGTCTTCGACCCGAAATGTGATGCGCAGATGGTCGGGCACCCGGGACCAGTCCCACTCGTCGGCAGGGATGCGGACACCGGTCATCTCGTATAGGGCGCGGCCGAGCTCATCGGTGAGGTAACCGCCGGCGGGATCGGCCGATGCCAGTGCGGCGTGGGCCCGATCAGGTGCGGGGACGAAGTTGCGGCGGGTCGCCTTGGGTAGTGACTTCAGCAGGGCAACGGCGAGGTCCTGGCGCAATCCCGTCACCTGCCAGTCGAACCCATCGTCGTCAACCTGGTTGAGGACCTCGAGAGGGATATGAACAGTGACACCGTCAGCGGCTCCTCCCGGCTCGAACTGGTACGTCACCGGCAGTGTGATGCCGTTCTGCGCCCATGCCTGCGGGTAGTCCAACGCGCTGACCGCATCCGCATCGTCCTTGACCAGGAGGTCCTCGGTGAGGGTGAGCAGATCGGGCTGAACGTGGCGCGCCTGCTTCCACCAGGAGTCGAAATGTTGCGCCGAGACGATCCCGGCGGGGATCAGCGCGTCATAGAAGTCGACCAGAGTCTCGTCGTCGACCAGGATGTCACGGCGCCTTGCCCGGGCCTCGAGGTCGGTGAGGCGCTTGAGCAGGGCCCTGTTGTCGTGGAAGAAACGGTGATGAGTCTCCCAGTCACCTTCGACCAAGGCGTGACGAATGAACAGATCCCGCGACTCCTGCGGGTTAATACCTGCGTAGCCCACCTTGCGTCCCGCAACCAGCGGCACGCCATACAGGGTGACCTTCTCCAGGGCCATGGCGGAGCCGCGCTTCTTCTCCCAGTGCGGTTCGCTGTAGCTGCGTTTGACCAGGTGCTGCGCGAGGCGTTCGATCTCGGCCGGGTCTGTTCGGGCGTTGACGCGTGCCCACAACCTGGTGGTCTCGACCAGCTCGGCCGACATGACCCACTGCGGCTGCTTCTTGAAGAGCGAGGAACCCGGTGAGATGCCGAAGCGCGCGCCCCGGGCTCCGATGTACTCACGCTTCTCGACGTCTCGCAGACCGACATGGGAAAGCAGTCCCGACAGCACCGACCGGTGGATGGCGTCGTGGTCGGCCTCGGATGCGTTCTGTTGCAGGTCAAGGGTTCTGCAGGCCTTCTTGAGCTGGCTGTGCAGATCCTGCCACTCACGCACCCGCAGGTAGTGGAGGTACTCGCTCTTGCACATCCGCCGAAACGCACTGCCGGAGAGTTCCCGCTGCCGTTCCTTGAGGTAGTTCCACAGGTTCAGGAATGTCACAAAGTCGCTGTGTTCATCGGCGAACCGTCGGTGTCTCTCGTCGGCCTGCTGCCGCTTGTCCATCGGGCGCTCGCGCGGGTCCTGGATGGACAGGGCCGCGACAATGATGAGGACCTCGCGCAGCGCACCGTTGCCCTCGGACTCCAGCACCATCCGGGCCAGACGCGGGTCCAGGGGTAGGGCGGCGATCTTGCGGCCGTATGCCGTGAGCCGCTTGCGCGGGTCGTTGGCCCGATCAGAGGCGGGGTCGATGGCCTGGAGCTCCTCCAGCAGCCTGACGCCGTCGCTGATCTGGCGCGAGTCGGGCGGCTCCAAGAAGGGGAAACGGGCGATGTCGCCCAGCCCGAGGGACGTCATCTGCAAAATGACCGAGGCCAGGTTGGTACGCAGGATCTCGGGGTCGGTGAACTCGGGCCGAGCCTCGAAGTCCTCCTCGGAGTACAACCGGATGCAGATCCCGTCCGCGACCCGACCACACCGCCCGGCGCGCTGGCTGGCACTGGCCCGGGAGATCGGCTCGATCGGGAGGCGCTGCACCTTGGTGCGCTGGCTGTACCGGGAGATGCGGGCGGTCCCGGCGTCGACCACATACCGGATGCCCGGCACGGTCAGGGAGGTCTCGGCGACGTTCGTGGCCAGGACCACCCGGCGGCCGGTGTGCTGGCCGAAGACACGGTGCTGCTCGGCCGCCGACAGACGCGCATAGAGCGGCAGGATCTCGGTGTGCGGCATGGCCATCCCGGTGAGCGCCTCCGCGGCGTCCCGGATCTCACGCTCGCCCGAAAGGAAGACAAGCACGTCTCCGGCCGGGCTGCGGTGTTCGGTCCATAGCTCCTCAACGGCCTCACAGATCCCGGTGACCTGGTCCCTGTCATCCTCGGGCGTTTCGCCGACAAGAGGTCGGTAGCGCACCTCGACGGGATACGTGCGCCCGGAGACCTCGATGATGGGAGCGTTGTCGAAATGCTTCGAGAATCTCTGCGGGTCGATGGTTGCCGAGGTGATGATGACCTTGAGGTCAGGGCGACGCGGCAGCAGCTGCTTGAGGTACCCCAGGATGAAGTCGATGTTGAGACTTCGCTCGTGCGCCTCGTCGATGATGATCGTGTCGTAGCGGCGCAGGTCGCGGTCCCGCTGCATCTCGGCTAGCAGGATGCCATCGGTCATCACCTTGACCAGGGTGCTGCTGCTGGAGTGATCGGTGAAGCGCACCTGATAGCCCACTGCCGTCCCGAGCTCGGTGTGCAGCTCTTCGGCGATGCGTTCGGCCACTGACCTGGCGGCGATGCGCCGGGGCTGGGTGTGGCCGATCAGACCCTCGATGCCGCGCCCCAGCTCAAGACAGATCTTGGGAAGCTGGGTGGTCTTGCCGGAGCCGGTCTCCCCCGCCACGATGACGACCTGGTGGTCCCGGATGGCCGCAGCGATGTCATCTCTACGGGCTGCGACGGGCAGGTCGTCGGGGTAAGTGACCTTGGGCATGGCATCCCGACGACACGCGATACGGGCTGTGTGCGCCTGCGGCGACTCGCTCGACTTCTTGCGGGAGGGACGCCGTCTGGGGGTCCGTGCGCGCAAAGGCTGCGACACGCGCTCGGATGACATGACATTCAGGGTATCCGGCCCTCAGACTGTACACAGCGAAGGATTCTCGGTGCCCGAGCACTAAGGATCCTTCGCTCAGTCATGAGGACCGGCAAACCGGCACGAAAGCCATCGCCTCAGTCAGCTACGTCGTCCTGTCCTGCCATGACCAACATGGTGCCCACCATTGCGCATCGGCGCCACTCACGAAGTCTGGGCGATTGAGGTCAGGCCGGTGCCGCCCACAGTGAGCAGCACCAGCCCAGCCACAAAATCGGTGCAACGACTATGTCATACGGGCTTGACTCAGTCCTTGGCCGCGGTGAACCCCTGCTCGAGGTCCGCCAGAATGTCATCGATGAACTCGATGCCGACCGCCAGTCGCACCAGACCGGGAGTCACCCCAGACGACAGCTGGTCCTCAGCCGAGAGCTGGGAGTGAGTCGTAGACGCCGGGTGGATGACCAGCGAGCGCACGTCGCCGATGTTGGCCACGTGGCTGTGCAGGCTCAATGCCTCGACGAATTTCTTTCCAGCCTCCACACCACCGGTGATCTCGAAGGCGACGACGGCACCAGCACCACGGGGGGCGTACTTGTCCGCCAACGCCTTCCATGGGCTGGAGGGCAGCGAGGCGTAGGCCACGGACTCGACCTGGCCGTGTGCTTCGAGCCAACTGGCCACCTTGATCGCGTTCTCCACGTGACGCTCGATTCGCAGCGACAGGGTCTCGACCCCTTGCGAGATGAGGAACGCGTTGAACGGCGAGATGGCCGGCCCCAGGTCGCGCAACAGGTGAACCCGCGCCTTGAGGATGTAGGCCAGGTTGGCGCCCAGCGGGCTGCCCACCCCGAGGTCGCGGGCGTAGACCAGCCCGTTGTAGCTCGGGTCAGGCTCGTTGAAGCTCGGGTACCGGGCCGGGTCCTTGGCGTAGTCGAAGGTGCCGCCATCCACGATGACACCAGCGATGGACGTGCCATGGCCGCCGAGGTACTTGGTCGCCGAGTGGACAACCACGTCGGCGCCCCATTCGAGCGGGCGGATCAGATAGGGAGTGGCGACGGTGTTGTCAACGATGAGCGGCACGCCAACCTCGTGCGCAATTGCCGAAACGCCTTCAATGTCAAGGACATTCGCCGACGGGTTGCTGATCGTTTCGGCGTAGAACGCCTTGGTGTTCGGCCTGACCGCGGCGCGCCACGACTCCAGGTCATCCACGTCCTGCACGAACGTCGTCTCGATGCCGAGCTTCTTGAGCGTGTACTTCAGCAGGTTGTAGGTGCCGCCGTACAGCTGGGGGCTCGCGACGATGTGGTCCCCGACCTCCGCGACGTTCAGGATCGCGATCGTCTCCGCTGCCTGGCCCGAGGCCACGAGCAGAGCCGCCACACCACCCTCGAGCGAGGCGATTCGCTGCTCGACCGCATCCTGGGTCGGGTTCATGATGCGGGTGTAGATGTTGCCGAACTCCTTGAGCGCGAAAAGGTTCTCGGCATGCTCGGAGTCGTTGAAGACATACGATGTCGTCTGGTAGATCGGGAGCGCCCGGGCCCCCGTGGCCGTATCCGGGGCCTGGCCTGCGTGAACCTGGCGGGTCTCGAAGGACCAGTTGGCGTTGTTGTCACTCATCGGATTCCCTTGCCTTTCAGTCTGTGACGTGAAAGCGGGTACACCGAACAGCGAACCCGCGCTTGCGCGGCGCCCGAAGGCGCGTTGCCAGGTCTTCACCCGGGGCACCCCACCGCGGTGGAGGGTTGCCGGCCAGCGAGCCGGGGCTTGTCGCTGACACTCATGACCTAGGAGAAGGGTAGAACCGATAACCAGATCTCGGGAATCCTGTCTCTCAATATGGACATACCCCGGGCCGAATACCCCTGTGATTCGGCGGTCCTCGAGGCCACACCAATGGTGAGGAACCGAGACGGCATACGGTGTACGCCGTGAGCCCATTCCACCTGAGCATCGACGCTGATTCGGCCACCGCGCCCTTCGAACAGGTGCGGACCCAGATCGCCTCGGCGGTGGCGGCGGGGCAGCTCAACACCGGGACCAAGCTTCCCACGGTCCGCCGGCTCGCAGCCGATCTCGGGCTGGCGAACAACACCGTGGCGCGGGCCTACCGCGAACTCGAAGCCGATGGGGTCATCGCGACACACGGTCGCGGTGGCACCTTCGTGCGCAGCGACGTCCTGGACGAGCCACGAGCCCCCTCCGGCGCCGCTGACCTCGCAAAAGCAGCCGCCACTGACTACGTTCACACGGTCAGACATCTCGGCCTCAACTCGCAAGAGGCCGCGCGCCTTGTCCAGAACACCTGGAACGAGAGCTAGCCCTGCACGGCACCCTGCGACTCGGCTACTCCGTGACGCTCCCACCATCGTCGCAGCGGACCGGGGGCCCACCAGTTCAGGGTGCCCAGCAACCGCATCGTGGCCGGAACCAGCAGGGCACGCACCACGGTGGCATCGATCAGGACGGCGACGAGCATGCCGATCCCGATCATCTTCATGATCACGATGCCGGAGGTGGCGAAACCGCCGATGACCACGGCGAGCAGTAGCGCGGCGCTGGTGATGATGCGCCCGCTGCGCTGCAATCCGTTCGCCACCGACGTCGTGTTGTCTGCAGTACGGTCCCACTCCTCACGGATTCGGGATATCAGAAAAATCTCGTAGTCCATGGACAGGCCGAAGATGATGGCAAGCATGAGGATCGGCTGGGTGACGTCCAGGTAGCCCGTTGAGGTGAAGCCGAGAGGCCCCGACAGATGACCGTCCTGGAAGACCCAGGTGACCACCCCGAACGAGGCGGTGAGGGACAGAGCGCTCATCACGACGGCCTTGAGGGGCAGGACCACGGAGCCGAAGGCAATGAACAGCAGGATCAGCATGACTGCGACGACGAACAGGCCCATCCACGGCAGACGCGCACCGATCGAGTCGACGAGGTCAACGGCACTCGCCGATGCGCCACCGACCAGGGCGTTGGCCCCGGCGCCGGGATCGACCGTTCGCAGGTCCCGCACCAACTGCTGCGACTGCTGGCTCTGGCTCTCCCCCAGCCAGCTGACCTGGACCAGGCTCGTCGTACGGGCGCCGCCGGGGGCGGTGACGACCTGGTCGATCACCTGAGCCGACCGAACCCCGCGGACTGCGCCGAGCCGACCGAGGTAGGCAACGAGCTGAGGGCGACTCGCTCCCTCGACCACGATGTTGGCACTGGAGGTCCCGCCACCGAACTCACGGGCGCCCAGGTCTGCGGCAACCCGACTCGGTGCGCTGGCCGGCAGGACCCGCTCGTCGGTACTGCCCCACCTGACCGACAGGAAGGGGGCACCGAGGGCCAGCAAGGCGACCGTGATGACCAGCAAGTATGCGACGGGTCGGCGCATCACGCTGTGCGCCAGCCTCGCCCACGCACCATCCTCATCGACGCCATCGGTGTCGGCGCCGGGCTGCCCCGCATCGGCCCGCAGGCGCGAGCCGCGGCGCCACGGCATACGACCGGCTTCAATGCGCGGTCCCAGGACGGCGAGCAGCGCAGGCAGGAGGGTCAGCGCTGCCAGCATCGCGGCGAGGACCGCGGCGACTCCGCCGTAGCCCATCGAGCGCAGGAAACTCTGCTTGAAGATCAGCAGTGAGGCCAGGGACGCCGCCACGATCAGGCCGGAGAACAACACGGTCCGGCCGGCGGTTGCCATGGTGGCAGCGATGGCCGCGTTGACCTTCTCACGTTCGGTGCCGGGCTGCTTGGCGAGCTCCTCGCGGAACCTGCTCACCACGAACAGCGCGTAGTCGATTGCCAGGCCCATCCCGATCAGGGTGATGATGTTGATGGAGAAGACCGAGACGTCCGTGACCGTGGTGATGGCGCGCACGAAAGCGAAGGCTCCGAAGATGGCCACGCCACCGACAAAGGCCGGCATCAAGGCGGACGTGACGCTACCGAAGAAGACCAGGCACAAGATGATGACGATCGGCATCGAGATCACCTCGGCTTTGGCGATGTCGCTGGAGACTCTGTGATTCACGTCGCGGAAGACGGCCCATTGTCCGCCGACCGACGTGGTCAGCCCCTTGGCGTCAAGGTGGGGGCTGACCTGGTCGTAGAGAGTGGCTTTGTGACTCTGCGAGGTGCCGCTCAAGGCGAGGATGATCCGGGTCGCGTGCTGGTCCTTGCTGATCAACGCGGGCGACGGGGTCTGGTACCAGCTGGTGACACGCTGTATCGACCCCTTGGGCAGCCCCTTGATGACGTTCGAAACCGACGACTGGAAGCCCGGGTCGCTGACCTTCATCGACGGGCTGGAGTAGATAACCACGATGTCGGCGTCGTGGCTGGTGAAGGTCGCATGCTCCTTGACCAGGGACCGGGCCGAGGCGCTGGCCGGGTCGTCGTAGCCACCGCTGCTGAGGCTGCCGAATACCCCGAGGCCGAACACCGCGGCCGCGGCGACCAGAACTAATCCGGCGATGAGGACGGTCCATGCTCGTCGGGCCACAAAGTGGCCCCATCTTTGCATCATGCCTGTAACACCCTTCGTACCGCGGAAGTTCAACAGCGCTCAGACACTGAATACCTTTGGAGATCAGATTAACGGGCTTCAGCGGATGTATAGGCGGATGGTGGCACAGCGATGGGGTGCGGCAACCCGGCATCGATCACAACGCCGACACCAGCCAGAAGGTGATCGACCAGACCCGCCCGTGCGCGCAGACCAGTCGTGGCTGCCCATCACTATCCGCAGCGCCCGGATCGTGGAGCACACCGGCACGATCGATGCCCCGCCGGGACGCATCAGGACGAACAGAGCGGGACGCACCGGGCACAGGGTGTCGATACGGGAGGCCAGGAAACGGCTGGTGAACTCGTCGAGGTCCAGGGCAACGATCAGCTCCTGGATGGCCTGACCCGGCTCGGGCGGGGTTTCGCTCCTGAAGGTCACGGTGCTGGCCAAAGTGGCGGCGCCGCCCACACTGGTGGCGCTCCTGCGGCTCATGGGTCGCAGCCTGGCCTACCCCGTAGATACTCACGCACGGTTGTCCAAGCACGGCTGGCAGGCCGGCGCCCACGAGATCAGTCGTGGACCGACTCGGACACGATCGAGGTCATGGCGCTGACCAACCGCTCGATATCCGACTCCGCGGTGTATGGCGCAAGACTGACCCGGATCCCGCCACCGGTGTCGCGGATCCCCAGTGCCCTGGTGAGCTCCCACGCGTAAGCGTGACCGCTCCACACGCAGATGTCCCGCTCCCCCAGTCGCGCCGCGACCTCACCGGGGGCGAGGGAGTCCACCGTGAAGCAGATGGTCCCCGTGCGCAGAGTTGGTGCCCCGACCATATGGACCCCTGGTATGGCGGTGAGCCGGCCGATCGCGCCACGCACCGTGGTGTTCTCCCGGGCCCTCAACACGGCGAAGGAACGATCGAGTCGCTGCCTCCGATCTCCGGTTCCGGCGACCAGATCCGCCAGGTGATCAACGGCCGCGGTGATGCCCGCCATGTTGGCCAGGCCCGCGGTTCCGAGCTCAAACCGTTCGGGCACGTCGTCGGACGACGGCTCGAGCTTGTCGGGGTGAAGGGTTTCCAGCAGTCCAACCGAGGCCACGACGGCCCCGGCGTGCGGACCGCACCACTTGTATGCCGAGACGGCGATGAAATCGGCTCCGAGCGACGTCATGTCCTGCCGGAAGTGCGGGGCAGCGGCGACCGCGTCGACATAGACCATGGCCCCTGCGGCGTGGGCTGTCGCGCTGATCGCCGCGACGTCGGTCATGGTCCCGATCAGGTTCGAGGCCGCGGCCACGGCCACGAGTCTGGTGCGCGAGGTGACCAGCTCGGCATACTGACCGGCGGGCAGATCCGTGGTCAGCGGATCCACCCGCGCCCAGCGCACCGTCACGCCGGCGGAGGCCGCGGCCTGCACCCACGGCCGGACGTTCGAGTCGTGGTCGAGCTCTGACAGCACGATCTCGTCGCCGGGCGACCAGGTCTTGGCCAGGGCTCCGGCCATGCGATAGGTCAGCGTGGTCATGTTGGGTCCGAGGACAACCCCACCGGCTGGCCCGCCGGTCAGATCCGCGACCGCCTCCCGGGCGTCCGCGATCAGCTGCACCGAGCGGCGGCTCGCCGCGAAGGGGCCGTGTACATTGCTCAGCCCGCTACGGTGGGCATCAGAGATCGCCTCGATCACAGACTCGGGCACCTGCGTTCCACCGGCACCGTCGAGATATACCGTGCCGTTCTTGAGCGCCGGGTACTGCGAACGAATGCCCTCGATGTCCCACGTCGTATCCATGATGACGAGCATGCTCCTTCCCGAAGACGAGTGATCGGCCGGCTGGACACCTCCGAGAAATTGGGTGAGCGTTGCCCCGATCGGTCCAGGCCCCTGCGAGGTTGATCACCTATTCTCGAAGCGTCGAGGCAACGCCGGTCGACACGTGTTCAGATCCGCATCTGAGCCGTCGCCGAACAGAGTGGAGAAGCCCCATGGAAAAGGTCTTCGAGATCTACATCCGCACGACCCCGGAGCGGCTCTGGGAGGCGATCACCGACCCCGAGATCAGGAGCAAGTACCAGTTCGGCAACCGGATCAGCTCGGACTTCACGCCAGGATCTCGCTTCGAGATGACCCACGAGGGCGCCCCTGGTCCCCTGGGTGAGGGCCAGAACCTCGAGGTCGACCCCCCGCACAGGCTGGTCCAGACCATGGTCGCGCTCTGGGGGGAGGACGTGAAGAACGAAGGCACCTCGAGGATCACCTGGGAGATCGAGCCCGTTGGCGACAGCTGCCACCTGACCGTGACCCACGACCGGCTGCGCCAAGGTGCGAACGCCCAGCTCTATGGCGGCTGGCCGATGATCCTTTCCGGACTGAAGACCTGGCTCGAGACGGGAAAGCAACTCACCACGCCCGGATCACTGATGTACGGCTCAGCCTGAGGCCCTATGCCCACCTCCGATGTCGCGCAGCTGCATCCGACGAGCCGGGCGGGCTGGCGCGAGTGGTTGGCGGCCAACCATGGTTCAGCCCAGGAGGTGCTGCTGGTCATGGACACGAAGGCCTCCGGGTCGCAGCGGCTCTGCCTGGACGACGCCGTCCAGGAAGCGCTCTGCTTCGGCTGGATCGACAGCAGGCTCAGCCCTCTGGACGACCTTCGGTTTGCCGTGATGTTCACTCCCCGCCGCCGTGGCGGCACGTGGTCACGGGCCAACAAGGCCCGAGTCGAGTCCCTCACAGCACAGGGCCTGATGACAGAGGCCGGCCTGCGCGCCGTCACCGCAGCACAGCAGGACGGATCCTGGTCGGCACTTGAGGATGTCGACGCGCTCCGTGTACCAGAGGACCTCGCTCAGGCTCTGGCCGACACCCCGCAGGCGCAGCACAACTACGACAGTTTCACCGCCTCGGCGCAAAGGGCCACGCTGTGGTGGGTCAAGAGCGCCAAGCGTTCTCAGACGAGAGCAAGACGCATCGCCGAGTCGGTCCGGCTGGCGGCTGACAACAAGACGATCCTGCAGCGCTGACGGTCGCGAGCTGAGCCGTTCTGGCGCTTGACACGCCGAGATTCGCATCGTCTACGGCAGGGCGGGAATCGACGGGGCTGAAGGTCCTCACAATGGTTTCGGAGCGATCCTCAGGCGCGCACGAAGCGGACCCGCCAGCTGTCGGGACCACGCTCGAGGTAGTCGACGCTGAACAGGCCCGGCGAGCGCTGCTCCAGCTGAGCCAGCAGTGGCAGCGGGTCGTGCGGGGCCACCAGCACCAGACCGCTCCCGGCGCTGACCGAGTCCAACGCGCCGAAGATCGTGGCATGCCGTATGGCGTGTGGCACCGCTCGCGCATCGAGCTCGGGCAGGGCCCCGGCCTGGTCCTGATGGCCACAGCCGCACTCGACCCCGCATCCGCCCTCGTCGACCGCGTCGGCGCCCTCACCCTGGTCCTGGGCGCCGAGCAGCTCATGCATGCCCTCGAGAATGACCGCCAGTGAGACCTCGGGGGACTCGGCCAGCAGCGGCAGTATCTGCTCGTTCTCCTTGACCAGGTGCGAGGCGAACAGCGACCGGAGAGCCTGGGCGTTGGCTGCAGCCCTCACCGGGCCGCTGGGCTGTCGAAGGGCCTCCACCAGCGCGACCAGGTCCCGGTGCTCGGCAAGCATGGCGTCGACCAACAGCTGGGCTCGAGGGTCCTGTTGGGCCCGCGGGTACATGGCCTGCTCTTCTGCGAGCGCGTGAGGGATGAGCTCGGCGTCACACCACCGGACCAGGGCATCGGAGGCGGCGCCGGCCCCAGGCAGATCGCCACGGGCCGCAGCTTGGACCAGCGCCTCCACCCGGACGGCAAGGGCACCGGCGAGTTGCGCGTGATGATTCTTGACGGCCTCAACGGCCTGGGCATCTGCGGCGCTTGTTGCGACAACGACCATGCTCATGGGACTCCTCCGGCTCAAACACGATGAGGCACCCTCTGGGCACCTGCCCGCCCTGTGTGGCGAAGCGTGGGCAAAGTTTATTACACTTTGCTCCGTGGAAAATAATCTGGCGTCAACGGCAGGCCCACGGCCGGGATACGGTCCGCTACCCACTGCACGGGTGCGCTGGCGACGAGGGCACCTCTCGGCCCCGCGGGCCCGCGTTCTGGACGTCCTGATCGACCAGCCCGAGCCCTGCACCGTCAGTGCCCTCTCGGCGCTGACACGCCAACACCCGAACACGATTCGCGAACATCTGGACGGTCTGGTGGACGACCGACTGGCCGTTCGAACCCGTGCTCCAGCCCAGGGGCGTGGGCGCCCCGCCTGGCTCTACGGCGCCGAGCCTGAGGTCGGCTCCGAACCGGGGGCCCGCGAGTATGCCGCTCTTGCCTGCGCGCTTGCCGCGCAGATCGCCCGAACCAGCCGGCAACCCCGCGCCGACTCCATCGAGGCGGGCCGGATGTGGGGTCGTGAGCTCGTCCGGCGATCCTCAACGACTGCAACTGCAGCATCGGTGGGGGCGGTTCCTGCAGGTGAGGACTCGATACCCCGCACAGCGATCACAGCCAGCGCCAAGTCAGCCCGCCGTGAGGTGGTCACCCTGCTTGAGGAGCTCGGGTTCGCGCCGAGTCCGGATGCCCGCATCAGCGTCGTCAAGCTGCGCCACTGCCCCCTGCTGGAGGCAGCCCACCAGTATCCGGAGGTGGTGTGTGGAGTCCACCTCGGTGTTGTACGCGGCGCTCTCCAAGAGCTGGGCAGCGACCCTGAGCGAACGGAACGCACTGCGCTGCAGCCTTTTTCCGAGCCCGGGGCCTGTCGTCTGGACATGCTCCCGCGTCGCGAGACCGCCTCATGACACTCGAGCCGCCAGCCCCGATGGCCTTGCGTGACCGAACCAGATGGCACCTTGGCGCCAACGCACCGGTTGCCGCCTGGCTCGCTGCTGTGCTCGCGATCACCTTGGTCCGACGTTACGTCCCAGAGTCACCCTGGTTGCTGGTCCACCTGCTGTTGCTTGGCGCCGTCACCAACGCGATCTTCGTCTGGAGCTCCCACTTCGCGGACGCACTGCTGCGGCGCCGTGCCACGCCCGGATCGCGGCGCTGGCAGGCCGCCCGCATGCTCGCCCTGAACGTAGGCGTCCTCACGGTCGTCGCCGGCATGGTGACCTCTGCCTGGATCCTCACATTGGCGGGGTCCGTGGTTGTGGGTACCGCAGCCGCAGCGCACGGCATCACGCTGGCACTGCAAGCCCGATCAGCACTGGCGTCGCGTTTCGGGGCAACCGTCCGCTACTACATCTACGCTTCGCTCGCGCTGCCGATCGGCGCCGGGCTGGGCGCTGTGCTGGCCCGTGACCCGGTCGAGCCGTGGCACGGACGGTTGGTGGTCGCACACATCACCCTGAACCTGTTGGGCTGGATCGGTCTGACGGTCATGGGCACGCTGGTCACCCTGTGGCCGACGATGCTGCGCACCCGCATCGCACAGGGCGCCGAACGGGTCGCGCGACAGGCTCTTCCGATCCTTGTCGGCTCCGTCGTGCTCGCCGCCGCTGGTGCCCTCTTCGGACTGCAGACGTTGGCGGCGGCCGGCGTGGCGGCATACCTGGGCGGAGTCCTCTGGGCCATCCGGCCGCTGGCACAGGTTGCCCACACCAAGGTGCCGTCGGCCTATGCCACGTGGTCGGTCATGGCGGCGCTGATCTGGCTCGTTGGGTCTCTGCTGGGCCTGGTCACCATACTGGCCAACAGCTCGACCTGGCGGTCGGTCACCGACCATCTGGGACTGCTCATCATTCCCCTGGCCGCCGGGTTCGCCGCACAGGTCCTGCTCGGCGCGTTGTCCTTCCTGGTGCCCGTCGTCCTTGGCGGCGGACCCAACATACTGCGCGGAACCCAGGCGCGAATGGACCGTGGCAACGCTTTGCGTGCGGTGCTCATCAACGCCGGCCTCATGATCTGCGTCCTACCGGTCCCCAACCTGGTGCGGCTCCTGGTCTCGGTGCTCGTGGTGGGCGCATTCGCCGCGTTCCTGCCGCTGCTGGTCTTCGCTGTGCTGCATGCCGTGAGAGCCAAACGTGTCGGAGGACGGAGCGACGCCGGGCGGTCCCCCGCGCCCAAGCACGTCCCTGAACCGGCCGCGGTCACTCACCAGCGGCATTCCGCGCAGGCTGGGCTGGCTCTGGCCTTGGTCATCCTGGCCGTGGCTGGTGGCATGGTCCTGGCGCGTTAGCCGTCATCACTCCAGCGCAGCCTGGGGGCTTGGGGCAGCCTGCACCGAATCCTCCTGATCCTGTGGCTTCATCGGCGGCAACGCCAAAGTCGCGAGCAGGCCGAGAAGGATGATGGCGGCCGCGCTGAGGGTCGTGATCCGTGCGGCGGTCACCATGGCAGACTCGGCCGCGGCCTGGGCAGGCTGACCACCCGGCATCCAGCCGAGCTCGGGGATCGCCGCGCCAGCGGATCCCTTGACGACTGACACGACCTGCTTCTGAGCCGAGTCACTGAGCCCTGGCACCGAGCTGAGATTGTTGGCTGTCGAGGCACCCAGCGTCGAGACGAGAAGCGTGCCGAGCACAGCGATGCCAAGGGCGGCACCCAACTGGCGAACGGTACTCTGCAGACCCGATGCCTGCCCGCTCTGGGACACCGGGACATCGATGAGAATCACGCTGGTGAGCTGCGCCGTGGCCATCCCCACGCCCGCCCCGTAGAGGAACAGTCAGCCGGCCAGGACCGAGCCACTCGCGGTGAGGCTGATGCTCAGGCCGAGCCCGGTGATGGCGACGGCTTCGAGGAAGAGCCCAATACGCACCACTGAACGACCACCCAGGCGTTGGGTGAGCTGAGGTGTACCGCCCGAGATCAGGAAGGTTCCGACCGCCAGGGCCAGTATCAGCAGCCCGGTCTCCAGGGCCGAGTAGCCGAGGGCGCCCTGCAGGAAGAGAGGCAGCGCGAAGAGCATCCCGAACTCTCCAAGCGCCACGATCAGCGCGGCGATGGCTCCGTATCGGAAGCTTCGGATGCGCAGAAGTGACAGGGCGAGCAGCGCCGGTTTGCCCGCCCGGGCCTTCGCCCGTTCGACGGCCACGAAGGTGGTGAGCAGAAGCAGGCCCAGGATGAAGGAAACAGGCACCGGCGAGACCGACCAGGTCCAGGTGAGGCTGCCGATCGTGAGCGGCGCGGTGGCTATCCCCCAGCCGTAGCGCTGACCCTCGATGAACGCGAAGACGATGCCGGCCAGTCCGACGACCGAGAGCACGACACCCAGGATGTCCACGCTGCGCTCGACCTGTGGGTCCTTTGTCTCGGGCACCCAGACCAAGGCACCGATCAGCACGATCAGCACGATCGGAATGTTGATCAGGAATGCCCAACGCCAGCTGAAGTCAGTGGTCAGCCATCCGCCGACGACCGGCCCGACAGCCGCCATACCACCGATGGTCGAGCCCCAGATCGCGAACGCGATGCCACGCTCACGCCCGGTGAAAAGCGCGTTGACGGTGGAGAGTGTCGCGGGCAGGATCATGGCCCCGCCGACGCCCTGGAGCAGGCGTGCCGCGATCAAGGTGGTGCCGGAGAATGAGCTGGCAGCCAACAGGCTCGCCACGCCAAAGATGAGAATGCCGAAGATGAGCAGCCGGCGGCGTCCGAAGATGTCACCGATCCTGCCCAGGGTGATGAGCAACGAGGCGAAGACCAGGGCGTACACAGAGTTGACCCATTCGGCGTCCGAGGCCGTCAGGTTGATGTCCCGGATCAGCACGGGAAGGACCACGTTGACGACCGTTGCATCCATAATGATGATGGACACGGCGAGCGCGATGATCGGCATCGCCTTCCAACGCTTGGGATTCAGCGTTGATTCGACGGTTGTGCGTGGGGGCACGTCAGTCAGGGTGGGTTCCTTAGTCTCTCGATCTCGATACTGCTCGTCATGATACTGACAGTCCTGTCAGTATCATGTAACACGGTCCGTCCTGCAACCCATTCCCGCGATCCCCACAGGCGGAGAGGACACGAATGCCCAAGATCTCTGCCCCGACCGTCGCCGAGCACCGCTCGCGCCAGCGGAAGGCGCTCCTTCACGCTGCGACCAAGCTTCTTGTTGACGGAGGAGTGAACGCCGTGACGCCCGCGGCCGTGGGAGCCGCGGCGGGGTTGGCCCGGCCGAGTGTCTACCAGTA
>DAITND010000016.1:0-6947 GCA_036834825.1 Dermatophilaceae bacterium | reverse complement strand
CGCCCGCGGCCGTGGGAGCCGCGGCGGGGTTGGCCCGGCCGAGTGTCTACCAGTACTTCTCCTCGGGCGCCGACATCCTCGCGGCCGTGATCGAGGACGCGTTCCCCCGGGCGAATGAAGAACTGCGGGTTGCTCTCGAATCGGCCAACGGTCCTGCCGAGCAGCTGGACACCTACGTTCGAGTGTCTCTGCGCCTCGCGCACGAGGGCGCACACCGTCCCGCGGCGGCGCTCGCGGCAGCCCAGCTACCTGACGAATGCATGGCGCGGCTCAGGGAACTGCACCACGAGCAGGCCGCGCCCTTCCTGCGTGCGCTAAAGGACCTTGGAGCCCCGGAGCTGCAGCTCACTGCACAGTTGCTGGGCGGCGTGCTTGAGGCTGCGATGGGCGCCGTCGAATCGGGCGCATCGCTGGCCGCGGTGACCGAGCGGACGCTGACACTGGTCCGTGCCGCAGTCCATGAGAGCAAATCGCGTTGAGAGGTAGCCGGGCAAGGCGATGACGCCATGAGTACTGACCTTGACCAGGCAAGGGTCGTGGAGGTCCGACCTCTGCTCTGCCGAGAGCGGGCCGACCTGCTCAGCTTCCTACAGACGATCTCACCCACGGACTGGGACGAGCCGATCGCCGTTCCTGGCTGGACCGTCAAGGACCTCGCGTTCCACGTGCTCGACGACGACCTCGGATGGCTGTCACGCGGGAGGGACGGCGACAGCAGCGGGCGGCTGGAGACCGCCGGGGAGAACCTTGATGCGCGAGGCGTTGAACCGCTGGGGAGTTTCCGAGGCCACCTACCTGCCGGCGGTCCTGCGGACCTTCGTTCGGGCTCTGCGGCGCCAAGACCGCGCCGAGGCACACACTGGCACATCGGTTGACGTCGACCTCGCCGCAGGTGGCCGCTGGCACCTCTCAGCGACAAACACCGGGCGCTGGGGCCTGAGCGAGGGCTTGAGCACCTTGCCAACCGTCAGCGCGAACTTCTCGGGTACGGCCCGTGGCGCTGGTTGCCGGGAGCCGCCTTCGACCAGGACGAGGTCTCAGTCGCCGGCCCGCAACACCTCACCGATGCCTCTTATGGCGGTCCGGGCCACCATCGTCTGAAACGACTGACCCGAAGCACACGTCAGTCGCGGTTCCTCGGTGCTCGTGCCTGAAGCTGCAAACCCATCAGGGCTGCCTCACGTCCGTGTGCGGTTAGCGTCCACGTGCGGTTCTGCCCGTCGTCGTCACGCTCAATCCAGCCGAATACGTCCGCGAGCAAACCGAATTCGCGTGTCGCGTCCAAGCCCGACCACTCCTCAAGTGCCTCACCTGAGACGGTTCGCCACCGACCCACCAGACCTGCACTAACCCTGGCTTCCAACGTCGGGTATGGCACGGGCGTGTTGGCTTTGACCAGAATCGCCGCAGCCAAGGCGGCGCCTTCACCCTCAAAGGTTCCGGCCGAGAAGATGTCAGCCAAGGCGATGCGCCACAGCAGGTTCGGGTCGCCCAGTGCCCGTCGCCCCGTTGCGGACAGTGCCACTTTGCGGCCCTTCTTGGTTATCAGCCTGGTTCGCCGGGCCAGCTCGTTCAGGGCACCGAGCTCGGGAAGGTCGGTCTCGGTTCGGACCGTCACGTCAAACAGGTCAAACCAGCCGAACCTGTCGTTGGCCTCAAGCACCAAGGCCTTGGGTAACCATCCGGCCTGGGTCAGGACGACGCCGTCACCGACGTGTTCGAGCAGCCAGTGCAAAGGCAACAAAGAGGCGCTCACCCCCACGGGGACGGCAATCTCACCAGCCAGCAGCGGCAGCATCTGGGTCAGCAGGTCCTGACGCAATGCGGGGTATCCGGCGGCCCAGCGCTCGCCGCGCTCCCGGAATACAGCCTGAAGCAGTGTTGCCCCGCGCAGGTCCAACCGTGGCATCATCAGCGAAACCTCGGTGATGCGAGCGGACAGCTGCTTGCACCCTCGCTCACCGGGCACTAACTCGCCTACATCGATAGTCTGCTCCAGTGCCTGGCTGACTCGCCGTCTGGCCGACTGCTCGGCCTCACCCATCACTGAGCCCCAACCCATCACGGGCGTGTCCGGCGGGTCCACGCCCGAAGCCTTGATCGCCTCCTTCATCATCTTGCGCGCCTGCGCATGGTCGTTGTCCTGCCACGCATCCAGGAGCCGGTGGGTCTGAGGCGCCCGGCACACAGCGGCATAACGTTCGAGCCCCGCAGCGGTGAACAGGTCCGCCAGTGACCACGCGATCTCGTGCAGCTCTCTTATCTCGGCCAGCCACTTCAGCGGCAGCTGGTACCAGAGGAAATCCTGCAGCGCAGCCTGGCGGAGCTGGGTCAGGCCAGCGCCCTCGGGCAGTATCCAGCCGACGGCTTCCCGAGCCAGGTCCGCCGAGGTGGGGTCGAGGTCCGCCAGGAGGGTCTCGAACGGCTGCTCGCACGTGCCGGTGTGATCGCTCATCCCCGGCGCGCCAGGGAATCGTGCGGCGAAGGTGCCGCGGCTCCTCGGGCTCATGCCCCGAACTTCAGCACATCGTGACCCTGCTGACTAGACAGATGGGGCTCTATTTCCTCACATCGATGTGACGGTGTCCTTCGGTGGCTTCCTCGACGTAGTGGCACAGGGCATTGACGGCGCGGAGCTGCTCAGGGTTGTGAACCTCGGCGTCCAACAGATCCGGACTGGCCACGATGGCGGTCAACGCCTTGGCCCGCGACACAGCGACGTTGAGCCGGTGCAGGTCGTAGAGGAAGTCGACCCCCCGCGGCGCCTCGTCCGCGCTGGAGCTGGCAGTCGAGTAGATGACCACCGGCGCTTGTTGCCCCTGGAACTTGTCCACTGTGCCCACCCTCGCCCCGACCGGCAGTTTGTCGAGCAGTCGCGCGACCTGCCGGTTGTAAGGTGCCACCACCAGGACGTCGTCCAGCGTCACCCGGCGCTCAACTCCCTTGGCGTCCAACCAGGTGCCGCCGCAGACATCCTTGACCAGAGCTGCGACCACTGAGGCCTCCTCGTCACTAGCCGAGGTGTTGCCCTTGTGAGCGACGGGAAGCCACCGCAGCCCCGACCCGGACAGCGCTCCCCCGGCCTGAATACGTTGCGCTCCAAGGCCTTCGACCGAAGCCAGCCGGCCATCGTAGGAGGTCTGCGAGACGAACGCCGTGATCGCAGGATGCATCCGGTAGGTCTTGTCAAGAAACACTCCGCGATCAGGGGGGATCGTGTCGTGGCCGTCAAGCAGGTGATCGAGGGCGGAGATGCCCGCGCCATCGGGGTGGACCGCCTGCGTCGGCTGGGTCAGCTGCTGGGGGTCGCCAAGCAGCACCATGGACCTGGCTGCGGACGAGACGGCGACGGCGCTGGCCAAGGAGAACTGTCCGGCCTCGTCGATGACCAACACATCAACCAGGCCTTGCATGTCCTCGCGTGCCCAGAGCCAGGCCGTCCCGCCAACGAGATTCGCTGTGGCGTTGGTGAGGCCGGAGACGACGTCGTCGTTGGCATCGGCGACTCTGATCTGGTCCGAACCCTCGTCCTTCAGCTCGTCCCACTTCTGCAACGCCGGGCGATCCACCGCAATGAGCAGATTGTTGATGACCTTGTGTGAAAGAGCAGTGACCCCAACCGTGAGCCCGTCGTCGAGCAGGGCCCGGATCAACGCGGCACCGGTCGTCGTCTTGCCCGAGCCGGGGGGGCCCTGCACAGCCAGAACCTGCCCGGACAGAGCCCGACCCGCGCGGACCACCAGCTCCGATGGTGACTCCCCCGCGTCGGCCACCAGCTGCAGTGGCACCTGGCGCTCCAGAAGTCTTCTGCCCAAAGGTGATTCATCGGCCAGCACCTGCGTGCCGATGCGCGCGATGGACGACTGCAGCACTGTGACGTTGATCGGGCCGCTCGGACCCACCCCGCGTGGATGAGCCGGATCAGTGCGCTTGGCCCTCTTCAGCACGATGTAGCCGGCCACGGGATCCAGCGCGACCACCTCGCCCAAGGCGGCATGTGGTGGGTCGACATCACAGGCCCGGTCGCCGACCAGGAGTTTGCAGTCCTGCGGTTCGAAGTCATAGCGCCACAGCCACGACGCCTTTATCTCACCAACTTGACGTGGTGCCGACAGCCCCCCGATCGTCGAGCCATCCTCGGCCAGCATCTCGTCGTCCAGATCCTCGACCCGGAAGAACTCCCACCACTTGGGGCGTTCCTCCCGCCGATGCCAGCCGACCAGCCCTGCCAGCAGAGGTTGCCCGGCTTGCCTCAGCCGTTCGGCCAGAACCCCTTCGGCCCGCTCGGCTGCCGACGCCTCGTCGCTGGCGGCGCCGTCCCGCACCTCGGGCCTGGCTTGCGCCCCATGGACGGTCTCGAGCTCATCGCGGCGCTCCTCCAGCCATGTGTGCAAGGCGTGTGTCGAACGGACGTCCTCGCGGTTGTAGGCCTCGATCGAGTCAAGGATCCCGTTGTCCCCCTCGATCAGGAACCGTTCGTACTCAACGACACTGGTCATCGCGTCCGCGACCTCGGCCTCCGAACCCGCCTTGCGGGTATGGCCCCAGTAGAAGTCCTCTATCTTCTTGATCGAGTAGGACGGCTTGCTGATCCGGATCCCGTTGCGCACCGCTGCATACAGGTCCACGAACCGCTCCCCGCGCAGGAGGGTGTCGAGCTCGGTCTCGCGCGTCCCATGGCGACCGGTCAGGCGCTTGAGCGCGCTCTGCTCGTACGCTGCGTAGTGAAAGACGTGCATCTCCGGATCGGCCGTGAGCCTGCCGATCAGATCATCGATCAGCTGCTCGGTCAACCTCTGCTCCCGCTCGAAGCTGTGCGCCCACCACGAGGTGAAGTTGCCCTCGCGATCCCACAGACCGGCCAGGTACTCACGACCCGCCCCGTCATGGGCAAAGGGGTCACCCTCGAAGTCAAGATAGACATCGCCCGGGCTGGGCACAGGCAGCCCGAGCAACCCTTTTCCCGCCTCTGGAAAGAGCAGCTCGTATGTCGGCGCACCCGTGGCGCGCTCAGCCATCTGGAGGCGGGCCTGCTGGGTAAGCCGTTCGCGGGACGGCTTGCCGATGGCCCGCGGCAGATCGGCGGAATCGGCCTTGCCGAGGTCGGCCACAGTTGATATCCCCGCCTCGACCAGGGTCCGACGATGGTCCTTGCGCATCCCGGCGACCAGCGAGAGGTCGTCGGCCGCTTCCCATAGATCACCGCACCTGGTCTTCCACCGACATTGGGAGCAGTGCGCCACGGGCACTGGTTCCGTAGCCGGCCGCCTTTCGACAGCATGGCGTAGACGGCTTCGAGCACGTCTGGCGTAGGACGCGACATCTGCCAGACGCCAGGGCCGTTCCACGCCGTCGCCGGTGACGACGGTGAGGAACTCGGGGTGCACCCCTTGCAGCTGCGCGAGCCGCTCTGCGTACGTGGCCATCTGGAGCAACGCGGGGACCTTGAGCCGGCGGGCGAGTTTGGTATCCGCGATGTCGTACGACCAGTCACCGAGGTCGCTGGGTCGCTCCCGGCGCAGCAGGAAGTCGGCCTGACCTCCCCACTGCCCGTCATAGAAGGTCGCCTGGTAGATCACCTCCGCCCTGGCATGCATCGCGGCAAGGGTCTGCTCCTCGGCCTCGATCCGGCCCGCAACGTCATAGCGCGTGGGGATCTCGGTGACCGACCGCCCCTCTTGGCGCAGGCTCTGCAGGTAGGCCCTCTCATGATCCATGCCCTTGCTGAACACGAGGTTGAGCGCGTCGTCCTCGGACTTCGATGCGCCGTGGGCTTGGCCATCGGTAGGAGCGCGATCGCCGGGAGGGCCATCCAGGGCGGCCAGGTCCAGAGTCGTGACGTGCGGGCAGGCGAGGTGCTTAGTGAGATCCGTGGGGCTCAAGACCAGCTGACCTTCGATGCGCTGCATGCGCCTCATCTCCCAGACTCCGAGCACCCTTGACAGTGCTGAACGCAGGCTACGACCTACCACCGACACGCGATTCGGTATACCGGATCGCGTGAGCGGGCAGGATGGTCTTGGCTGGAATCGCGCCGGACCGATCACTCAGCTGGACCCTCAGTCATCTGAAGGGATGACCGTGACAGACGCAACAAGCCTGGCATCGCCTGGCCATGGTGTTGAGACCCCTGCGGTGCTGGACGCCGCCCATCTCAGCCGAAGCTTCGGCTCGCGT
This sequence comes from Dermatophilaceae bacterium, assembly GCA_036834825.1. Lineage (GTDB taxonomy): Bacteria > Actinomycetota > Actinomycetes > Actinomycetales > Dermatophilaceae > UBA4719. The sequence goes on along the minus strand of DAITND010000016.1, from coordinate 770 downwards.
CTCGCGGTGGACGACGTCTCCTTCTACGTGGCACCCGGGAGACCTACGGTCTGCTCGGCCCGAACGGCGCCGGCAAGACCACGACCATCCGTCTGGTTTGCGGCCTGCTGTCCGCAAACACCGGCGAAGTCACCGTCTGCGGGACGCCGGTCAGTGCGTCGACCACAACGGCCAAGGCCCAGATTGGATACGTGCCCCAGGACGTGTCCCTCTATCCCGACCTGACCGCACGGGAGAACCTGTCCTTCTTCGGCGGGCTCTATCGGCTCAGCGGTGCGGCGCTGAGTAAGCGGGTGGACGAGGTCCTGGAACTGATCGACCTGACGGATCGCGGCAACGATCGGGTCGAGTCCTACAGCGGGGGCATGGAACGGCGCCTCAACATCCGCGCCAGCCTGCTGCACCGACCGCGCCCGCTCGTCCTGGACGCCGACCGTTGGGGTCGACCCGCAGAGTCGACACGCCATCCTGGAGAGCATCCGGGCCCTGGGGTCGGCGGGCCTCGCGGTGCTGGGTTCGCAACCAATCACTCGTCCCGCAGCTTTGAGCAGAACCTGGCAACTGCCAGGTTCTGCTCAAAGCGAGAGACTCCCGTCGTGCCGATCCGAACCGAAGTCGTCAACCGCAAGACCAACTTCCTACCCCTGGGCTACAACTACAGCGCTCCCACGATGCTGGTCCTGTTCGTGTTCATCAATGCACTGGCCGGTGGCGCCGCAATGATCCAGACCCGCAGGTTCGGAGTCTTCGCGCGTGCCTTCGCGGCCCCG